>DATLKM010000448.1:0-14468 GCA_035538435.1 Binatia bacterium | reverse complement strand
TGGCATGGCAGAGCCAACAGTTTACATGCATTGTTGAACTGCACAACGCCGGCGAAGAGCACTGGGAAAATATTTTGGCGTCCGCGAAACTTAATTTCCGGCCCAGGGTTCGGGCCGCCAAGCGGTTGTTCCGGCCATCCTGGAGCGAGGCCTCCCGGCTTCGCCTCCCGGATCAGCCGGAGGATGCAAATACGCGCCACAACTCGGCACTGACCGGACGCTCTCCTTGGGCTGAGTTGCGTCGAGCTTTGCCCCGCCGCTGCACTCCTCCCGGCCCGCCGCGGGCCCCCAGGATGCTTTCGGTCAATTCACAGTCCGGCGCGAAATCGTCCGCGACGGATTCGTAAACACGCTTTACGCACGACCGGGCCCCTAGATTCAAAGGACAGTTCAAGCATCCACAGTCCGCCAAAAGGAGGTCTCCCATGACCCGTAAGGTTTTCGCCCCTTGCCGCCATTCGTGTCTCAGTCTCTGTCTAGCGCTCGCAGCCCTTGCCGGGGCGGCGCCCGTCTCACAGGCGCAGTGTGGTACGAGCACCACCCTGACGTCCTCAGGATCGCCATCGATCGTCGGAAACCAGATTACTTTTACCGCATCCCTGTTTGCGCTCGAATTCTGTCAGGGGCACGAGGTTGGGTTTTGCGACGGGAGTATGAATTTCTATGCTGGCGATACCCTGATTGGATCCGCGCCCATGAATCTGAACTCTTGCATGGAGACCTTTCAAACCACCGCCCTCGGCATCGGGACTCATCAGGTGACGGCGGCGTACGAATCGGGCAATCCCTACCTCGCGAGCAGCACCTCGCACGAACTCACGCAAGTTGTCGACGGTTACGCCACATCGACGACCTTAACCTCAACATTAAACCCGTCTGTCTATGGGCAGTCGGTGACCTGGACCGCGACCGTCACCACCAGCGGCCCCAATCCGCCGACCGGAAGCATCAACTTCAAGTGGACCTTGAATGGTCAAACTTTCAGTATCGGCGCCGCCACCCTGAATGCCAATGGAGTCGCCACGCTCGCGCGATCCAATCTTGACGCCGACCTCTACCCGATTACCGCTGTCTACCCGGGCGACGCCAACAACGCGGGCAGCGACTCGCCAGTCTTGAACCAGACGATCCAGCCGGCCACGAGCACGGCCGCGCTGACTTCGACGCCCAATCCATCGACGGTAGGTCAAGCCGTGATTTTTACAGCGACAATCTCTTCGCCGACAGTCAGGCCCACCGGCCCGGTAACTTTCGCAGCAGGGAAGTCGACGCTCGGAACCGGTCAACTCAGCAAGGGCAAGGCGACTTTGACCACATCATCGCTGGCGGCCGGATCAACCATGGTCACCGCAACGTTCAATGGAGACTCCAACATCGCAGCCAGTTCGGCGTCGGTGGTTCAGGCCGTTACTTCCAGCAGCGGCAACTCCACAACAACAACGATCACTTCTTCTGCCAACCCCGCGTCGTTTGGCGAGAAAGTCGCTTTCACCGCCCAGGTGAGTTCCGGCGCCGGAACGCCGCCGAACGGAGAGATTGTCACCTTTTCGAGCGGATCTACGGTCCTTGGGCCGGGTGTGCTGAGCGGAGGCCTGGCGACGCTCATGACGTCATTGCTTCCCGGAGGCATCAACTCGATCACAGCCAGCTATCCCGGTGATGCAACGTATCTGGCCAGCACGTCGGCTCCATTAAGTCAGCAAATTCAGACGACGGCCACATCGGCCATCGTTACCTGGGTAGCGTCTGCTCCGCAAAATGAAATTCTCACCGCGACCGTTGCCGGACCAAATGGAACGCCTACGGGATCGGTGACGTTCACAGTGGGGAACACGGTGCTGGGAACGTCCCAACTCGCCAACGGTGTAGCTACACTGACCGTCGCCACACTTGCGGTTGGTTCGAACACCATCACGGCAACCTACAACGGCGACCAGAACAATGCCCCAACCTCGGCGTGGACCACCCAAACCTTCGTCATGCCCTACAACGCCACCATGTACCTGCAGCAGGAGGGTGGATCGGCGGCAGGCACGACGGAATTCGGCATCGGCACGTGGCCCACAAATTTTGTTCAGGACTACAGCGGATTGCCGAACGATCCGAATCCCACAGGTCAGGTTCTGGTCGGAAGTTTTGACGCGGGAACCATTGTCAACGTCGGCATGTACACGACGTTCGGAAGCCAGGTGGGCTGGGCTTTCTCCGATGAAGTGGGAACCAACCAGGCCGCGCTGATTTCCTTCGCCGATCTCAGTAACGAACTTGGCCTTAACCACAGCATCACACAGCAGACCAGCTCCTCGACCTGGCTGCTCTGGCTGGACGATGCCGTCTCCTATCTCTACGATGACGACAATAACGACGTCATGATGGAGATTATTCTGGTCGCGAACTGAAGTCATTTCCGGCACTGTCCTGCGTAGGTTCGGGGCAGTGCCGTTTGTTCCGCTGTAGGGGAAGGAAACGCAGGCGATAATCCGAATCAGGCGGCAGACTTCGCGGCTCGCGCTTTGCGAGGCCCCGCCGCCGTGGGTACAACCGTGGCGGTCTTGGCGGGGATCTGCGCCGCGCGAACCTGTGAGAGCACCGCCACGGCGTGCCGGAACTTGGCCCCGGTCACGTTATGCAGTTCGGCCACAAGCGGCGATTCGCGGACTTCTCCCACATGCCGGACCGCCGACTGCCGCAAGGTGAGCCAGTCGTGCCAGTCGCCCAGAGCGTCCTGAATGCGCTTGAGATCGGCGATGAACTTCTTCGCTTCCGCCGATTGTCCCGCGAACTCTGCAGCATAACGCGCGCGCTTGGTCAGGATGCGGTAATGATGCAGTAGGGCCTCCGTCATCTCGACCTGCCGGTCCATGACTTTGAGCATGGCGCGGGCGGCTTCCAGGGGATCGCGGCTGGATTGCGGCTTGAAATTTTTCTCGGCACGCTTCAGGCGCTTGCGAATATCGCTCACAGTGTCATCGTCGACTGCTTTGCGGAGTTTTTTCTCCTGTTCCCCGCGCAACTCAATCAGTTGCTGCACCAGTTGCGTCTTTCGCCGCGGTTCGTGCGCCGTTTTCAGTGCGCGCAGGGCTGCCAGTTGCACGTCCAGGTCGCGCACTTTTCCGGCGCGTTTGCGGATGCGGTCCAACATCTTCAATAATTTTTTCTGATTCCGCGCCAGGTGGGGAGAAAGTTCGCCCAACAGGATCTGAACGCGTCGGGTACCGGTGCGAAAGCCGTGCACATTTTCCGCGCGCGGCTTCGAGCAAAGCTTCAGCAAGTCGCGCTCAAGCTTTTCAAAAACCATGCGGCCGCGTTTGGCATCAATGGGCATATCGACGGCAATAGGGCAAAGAAAATACCGCGTGCGGGGAAAAAAGGCAACGGCAAAAGCCCGGTCATTTTAACACGGTGTTAACAGGACTCTGCTACGGTGACCGGGGATGGCGAATCCTGCCTTACGTCGATCCGATATGGCTGCGCCGCAACCTACTGAAGCCGCGAAGCTTACCAGTGTTCCCAAGGCGGCGACCCAGGCTGCTCCACTGTCGCGAGGGTCAACGGGCGAGACCGGCGACTACATCTTCCGTTACGCCATGCTCCTGTGCGGTGTGGCCGTCCTGGGCACGCTTGTTCTGATCGTCTACGAACTGGTACTGCGTTCCGGGCCGTCGTGGCATGCCTTTGGCTTGAAGTTTTTTGCCGCGCGCGACTGGGACCCGGTCAACGAACAATTCGGGGCGATGCCCTTTATTTATGGCACGCTGGTTTCTTCCATCCTTGCGCTGATTATCGCCGTGCCGCTCTCAATCGGCGTCGCGGTGTTCACTACCGAAATGTGTCCCAAGGTGCTGCGCGGGCCGTTGTCGTTTTTTGTCGAACTGCTGGCCGCTATCCCCAGCGTTGTTTACGGACTGTGGGCTATATTCGTTCTGGTTCCGATTCTGAGCAACTACGTCGAGCCGTTTCTTTCGAAGACACTGGGCTGGACCGGCCTGTTTACCGGGCCTCCCTACGGCATCAGCATGCTGGCGGCGGGAATTATTCTGGCCATCATGATTGTTCCCATCATTTCTTCCATCACGCGCGAAGTTCTCAGCGTGGTGCCGCAGCATCAGCGTGAAGCGGCGCTGGCACTGGGAGCCACGCGCTGGGAGATGATCCGCATTGGAGTCCTGCGCAACGCGCGGGCCGGGATTGTAGGCGGAATCATTCTCGGCCTGGGCCGCGCGCTGGGCGAAACCATGGCGGTCACCATGGTGATCGGCAACCGCCCGGAGATTGCCAAATCCCTGTTCGCTCCCGGCTACACCATGGCCAGCGTCCTGGCCAACGAGTTCAGCGAAGCCACCGGCGATGTTTATCTTTCCGCGTTAATTGAAATCGGCCTGGCATTATTTCTGGTCACGATTGTGGTGAATGGCCTGGCGCGATTGTTGGTCTGGACGGTCACCCGCGGCCAGCCTGCGAGCACACATGCCTGACTCTACGACCAGACAAGCCGGTACGAGCGTGCCGCCAATCTCATTGCGCCGGCGCATTACCGATCACGCGATGACTGGCGTCGCTGTGCTTACCGTGATTCTGGTCCTCGCGCCTCTTTTTGCCATCTTCGCTTATCTCGTTTATCGCGGCGTAGGTTCGCTCAACTGGGCGTTCCTTACGCAGACTCCTAAACCAGTAGGCGAGGCTGGCGGGGGCATGGCCAATGCGATCATCGGATCTGTCCTCATTCTCGCGCTGGCCAGCATCATTGGGGTTCCCGTCGGTATTGGCGCGGGAATCTATCTGGCCGAGTATGGCCGCAACCGCTTCGGCGACGCGATCCGCTTTACGGCAGATGTTCTGAACGGTGTGCCTTCGATCGTGATCGGAATTGTGGCTTACGCCCTCGTGGTACTGACCCAGCGCCATTTCTCCGCATTGGCTGGTGGCGTGGCCCTGGCGATCATGATGATTCCCACCATCACGCGGACTACCGAGGAAATGCTCTTGTTGGTTCCCACCCCGTTGCGCGAAGCGGCATACGGCCTGGGCATTCCCCGCTGGCGGACTACGCTCTCGATCACCCTGCGGACGGCAACTTCTGGCGTGATCACGGGCATTATGCTCGCGTTCGCGCGCGTCGCCGGAGAAACCGCTCCGTTACTGTTCACGGCGTTTGGCAATCAGTTCTGGAATCTGAAGGTCAATCAGCCTACCGCGGCACTGCCGTTACAGATTTTCAGCTATGCCATCTCTCCTTACGACGAATGGCACCGGCAGGCGTGGGCGGGCGCGCTGGTGCTGATCGTGCTCATCGTCTCCGCCGTCGCGGCCGTGCGTTTGGCCGTGCGCCGTGGTACTTTCGGAGCAGCATAGTTTATGGGCTGTCAAATCAAGGTCGAGACGCTTAACGCCTGGTACGGCAAAAACCAGGCGTTGTTTGATATCAATTTGAACGTCGCGGCCAATCACGCAACCGCGCTGATTGGGCCTTCCGGCTGCGGCAAGTCCACGTTCATCCGCTGCCTGAACCGCATGCACGAAACCATTCCCGAGGCTCGAGTGACGGGGACGGTCAATATCGGCGAAATCAGCGCTTATAACGGTACTTCCGCCACCCAGCTTCGCCGCCGCGTCGGCATGGTCTTCCAGAAGCCGAATCCGTTTCCCACCATGTCGATTTATGACAACGTGGCTTCGGGGCTTAAGCTGAACGGATTCCGCGACCGGCGCCGGCTGGATGAGATCGTGGAGAAATCGCTTGATTCCGCCGCCCTGTGGAACGAGGTGAAGGACCACGTCCATAAGAAGTCCGGGGCGAGCCTATCCGGTGGCCAGCAACAGCGCCTGTGTATCGCCCGTGCACTCGCCGTAGAACCGGAAGTTCTGCTCATGGATGAGCCCTGCTCTGCGCTCGACCCCATCTCCACCGGCAAGATCGAAGAGTTGATTTTTCAGCTCAAGGAACGCTATACAATCGTGATCGTGACCCACAACATGCAGCAGGCGGCCCGCGTCGCCGAATTTACCGGATTCTTCCTGCTGGGCAAGCTGATCGAATTCGACAGGACGGAGAAAATCTTCACCAAACCGTCGGACAAGAAAACGGAAGATTACATAACCGGCAGGTTCGGGTAAAGAAATTCAGGAAGGTCCGGAATCAATGCGCACGCGTTTTCAACAGGGACTGGACGATCTGCGCCAGAAATTGCTTCGCATGGGAGGCCTTGCGGAACAGGCTGTCGACCGTGCGCGGCAGGCTTATGTCGATCGCGATCTCACTCGCTGCCAGATGGTGCTGGAAGGCGAGAGCCTGATCAACACGGCCGAGCGCGAAATCGACGAGGCCGCATTCGATCTATTGGCCATGCAGCAGCCCATGGCGGTGGACCTGCGGTTCATTCTCGCGGTCACCAAAATCAATTCCGACCTGGAGCGCGTGGGCGATCAGGCGGTCAACATCGCTGAGCGCGTCATGGACATGGTGGAATTGCCCACCGCCGATCTGCCCGTAGATATTGCCCGCATGGGTGCAGCGGTCAGCGCCATGGTGCGGCGCTCCCTCGAGTCGTTTATTGAAGGCAAAGTGGAATTGGCGCAGGCCGTGCTGGAAATGGATAACGTGATCGACCGAATGCGAGACGAAGCTTTCATTCAGTTGGTCAAGACCATGAACCAGCGGCCGGATGTGGTTCGTCAGGCGCTCGATGCGCTACTCGTCGCGCGCAATCTGGAACGCGTGGCCGACCATGCAACCAATATTGCCGAAGACGTCATTTTCTGGGTCCAGGGTTCCGATGTCCGGCACAACGTGGGCGCTGACGAGCACGGCGAACAGCAGTCCAACCGGCAAGCGAGCACCTAGCTGCCGCCCTGCTTGAAGAATCCGCCCGACTGAGCAAGCCGCTTTTCTTGTCATCTACTTCTCTCGATCTTCAACTGGGTTTGAACTGCTTACTAGCTGCGCGGAGGGACTGTGACCCGAGCTTGGTGGATTTTGCCGCTGGTGCTGGCGCCGTTCGTTGGGCAATGTTTGGGCCAGCAGGCCGACGTTACGACGCATACCATTTCACTGCCCACCACCAAGGTCTTGCATGCGCCCGCGCCGGGCCGCATCGCTTTGACCAACAGCTTTCCGGCGGCTATCGCGCTCAGCCCCGACGGTCGTTACGCGGCGCTGCTCAACGATGGCTACGGCACCCAAGAAACGGTGGCGACGCAATCGATCTCGGTGCTCGATCTGAAAACCAATCAACTTTCCGACTTTCCCGACAAGCGATTCGGGGAAGAGGTTCACCAAAGCTATTACATTGGCCTTGTCTTTGGATCTGACGGAAAACATTTGTACGCCTCGGTGGGTTCGATCACGGACCCGAGCGGACAAAAGCCCGGAAACACCGGCAATGGAATCGCGGTTTACAGTTTCATTGACGGCAAAGTGGCTGCGGAGCGGTTCATCGCAATCGAGCCCCAGCCTCTTGCGGCCGGAAAATCCATTCCATCGGGCCTACAGAAGGCTACGCCCGCAGCCGGCGCAATCCCGTATCCTGCCGGACTTGCCCTGATCCCCGGCGCGAACGGTGCCGACAAACTGCTGGTGGCCAACAATCTTTCCGACAGCGTGGTTCTGGTCAACGCCGCCGATGGGAAAGTTCTCCAGCATTTTGATCTCAGCACCAGCGATCTGGTTCCGTCGTCCTATCCTTACACCGTCGCGACCACAAGAGACGGCCGCCGCGCCTGGTGCAGTCTGTGGAATGGCTCTCGCGTGGCCGAACTTGATTTGACCTCAGGCCAGGTTGTCCGCTGGATCAAGCTGAAGGAGCCGGAAAGTCCCGTCGCGCCGGGATCGCACCCGACGGCGATGCTGCTCAGTCCGGACGGGAAGCTGCTTTACGTGGCGCTTTCGAATGCGGACCTTGTTGCGGCCGTATCGACCGATTCTGGCCAGCCCACCGCATTCCTCAATACGACCGTCCGCAATCAAGAGTACATGGGCACGACCCCGCTGGCGCTGGCTCAGTCTCGGGATGGCAAGCGCCTGTTTGTGGCCGATGCTTCAGCGAACGCGGTGGCTGTTTTCGATGTGTCCAACTCGAAAGCCTCCGGCGCGGTGGCGGCGCTCGGCTTCATTCCCACGGACTGGTATCCGAGTGCGCTTGCCGTAACCGGTGACGATCTGCTGATCGCAACCGCCAAAGGCCAGGGAACCGGCCCCAACGCTATGCCTGGCAAAACTTCCTGGGAGCTTCGCCATCACGACCACGCTTATATTGCCACGCTGCTGCACGGTTCCATCGCGCGAGTCAATATTCCGTTGGCCATGGGCAAGATTGAAGATTTCACCCAGGCAGTGGAACGCGATAATCTGCTGCATTCGCCCCCGGGAGCGGTTCAATTTTCCGGCGGCAAGAATCCGATCAAGCACGTGATTTATGTGATCAAGGAAAATCGCACCTACGATCAGGTGTTGGGTGATCTGGGAGTGGGCAACGGGGATTCGTCGCTGACGCTGTACGGTTCTGCCATCACGCCGAACGAGCACAAACTTGCCCTTCAGTTCGGCGTGCTCGACAATTTTTACGATAGCGGAGAAGTTTCCGGCGACGGCCATGTGTGGTCCACGGCAGCGATTACCAGCGACTACAACGAAAAAGACTGGCAAATCGCCTACCGGGGCAAAGAGCGCACTTACGACTTTCAGGGAACAGTGGCCGACGAATTTCCGCTCGACCGCAATCTGCCCGACGTTGACGATCCTGGAACTGGATTTCTTTGGGACGATCTTGCGCAGCATGGCGTGACCTACCGCGATTACGGCGAATTCGTGAACGCTGTGTGGTGCAACAAGCCGCGCAAGGCTGCCAGCCCGAAGCAGGGAACTCCTTCGCCGCTGGAAACGCCGTGTCCCCAGACGGAATTGCATAAGGGAGACACGTTGCCGCCAAATGTGGGCGCTCCACATGCCGGCGCGAGCCCGTGGCCGTGGGCTGTGCCCTTATTCAACGGAGTGAAGCCGACGAAGGCGGTGCTGCGGGACCACTTCGATCCCCTGTATCCCGATTTCAACACCGATTATCCCGACCAACTACGGGCCGACGAATTCCTGAATGAATTTGGCGCGTTTGTCCGCGCGCGGCAAGCGAATGAGGACGCTCGGCTACAGCTTCCCGCTTTCGTTTTGCTCTACCTGCCGGATGATCACACGGGGGGCACGCGGCCTGATCATCCGCGCCCGGCCGCCTCAGTGGCCGATAACGATCTTGCGCTGGGCCGGGTAGTGGATGCGGTCTCGCACAGTCCCTATTGGAATGACACGGCGATTTTCATTCTCGAAGATGATGCGCAGAATGGCGGCGATCATGTTGACGCACACCGTTCCATCGCTTTCGTCGTAAGCAAATATTCTCAGGGATCTCCGGTCAGCCCTTACGTTGAACATCGTTTCTACACAACTGTAAATGTGATTCGCACCATGGAAGTTCTGCTCGGCTTGCCGCCCATGAATTTGAACGACGCCTATGCGCCGCTGATGGGGCAATTGTTTTCCGGGGCGGGCAATCAACCGCCGTTTAATGCGGACTACCAGAATCTACGCGATGGCTTGATTTACGAAATCAATAAATCGAACGCGCCGGGCGCAAGCGCTTCGAACAAAATGGATTTTTCGCGGCCGGACGCGGCCGATGCGGCGAAATTGAATGAAGTGTTGTGGCGGGATGAGAAGGGGAAGCAGCCGGCGCCTGCGCCCCAGCACAATGTTTTTCCCGGTGGAGACTAGAGCCAAGAGAGCTAATCGGCGGCGGCTTCGAGGGCGGCCGCCTTCTGCATTGGCCGCAGAAATCCTGTCCGCTCGTTTTCGAAACCCTCCAGGTTCGCGCCTAATGTATGGTCGTTCCAGCCCATCACGGCGCCAATTCGCCTGGCCGCCTCGCGGCTGCACGATTCCGACCAGCACGCTCCCAGCGCGACCGGCACGCGCCGCAGCAGCGCATCACCCAGAGTGACGGCATATTCACGGCGGTAAGCTTCCACCACTTCTGCGATCACGTGCGAAGTATGCGGGCAGATGGGCGCGCGCAGTTCGGCGCTCACCAGCGCCATACGCGCAATGTCGGCGGCACGTTTGCCATGCCACTCCACCATGCCGCGCGCGGACTCTTCGCTGACCGCACCGATGCGCGCAATTTCCAGCACTGCGTCATCGAGCAGCGGATCGAGCGCGCGCTCTCCGGCTATGGCTCCCGAGCCCGGTTTGGGTACACTGAGTCCCAGCTTATGCGCGCATTCCCGCGCCAGTGACGCGGCGGTTGTAAGCTTTCCCCCGATCACGGAAATCATGTGCCCCGCGCCGTCCTCGCTATGATCGTACAGAATGTGCCGGCGCGTGATAGCCGAAGGCTTGCTTCCAGGTGAGTAGGGCAGCGGCCGAATTCCGGCGAACGCGTGCTTCACCGTTTGCGGCGTAATCTTTGCTTTCGGAAACAATTGCGCGATGGACCGAACCAGGTATGCCGTTTCGTCGGGAGAAGGAACCGTTTTTTCGGGATCACCGTCGTCCACGACTTCGGTCGTACCCACGAGAATCTGATCGTTCCAGGGGAGCACGAAAATCGGACGCCCATCGGACGCTTCTGTGTACACCGCCGAACTGGGCGAACCGGTGAAACGCGGCAGAATAATGTGGGAGCCCCGGACACCGCTGAGCATTGGTTTTGACATCCTCAGCGAGGACCGCTGGCACACCCGGTCAGCCCAGGGTCCAGTGCAGTTGATGACCCAGCCGGCGTCCACGCGCTGTTCGCGGCCGGTAAGCTGATCGCGCAGCAGAACACCGCGCACCCGGCCATGCGCAATATCGATGGAAATGGCTTCGGTGTGATTGCGCACCGCGGCGCCTCCCTCCACGGCCTCCAGCAGCCACTCCGCAACCAACCGCTCGGGAAATTCGCACTGTGCATCTTCATAGGAAAAGCACGACCAACGGTGGCCGGAGTCGAGAGCGCGCTCGAATCGTCGCAGCTCCGACTGCGATTGCGCGGTCTTGGCCTTGCCTGCCATTCGCCGATAGAGCCACAAGCCGGCACGAATTTTAAGCGCGCTACGATTGGTGTTTTCGTTGAGCAGGAGAAGAAACTGCATGGGATGAACCAGGTGCGAACGCTCCCGCAGCAGTTTTTCGCGTTCGCGCAACGATTCCCGCACCAGGCCGATTTCGCCATGCTCCAGATAGCGCAGGCCGCCATGGATTATCCGCGTGGAACGGCTGGTTACGCCGGCGGCGAAATCGTTCTGCTCGACCAGTAAAACACTCTTCCCGGAGCGGGCGCATTGCCGCGCGATGGCCACGCCGTTTATGCCGCCGCCAATGACAACGACGTGAAACCGCTGACCATCCAGCGAAGCTCTCGGATTGGCGGCTAAGGCCATGAGGCGAAAGTTGGATGCCGTGGAGGATCCCTGGGCACACGGCTCCCTCACTCAAATTTGCACCTTCTCACGTGCTGGGAACAGGTAACTTTCGTACCGCCTGCCGGTTGCACGAAAAGAGAAACAAGTACTTGCCCCGGCATTCCAGAACGGTCCCGCACCCCCACGTTGCCGGTCGCGCTTCGCCTCATTTACAGTGGTTGGCGAATGTCCACGACAGGAGAGCGTTTTGAACGCGCAGTCGCGATCATGCGTCGCCTGCGCGCCCCCGGCGGTTGCCCCTGGGACCGCGAGCAGACTTTCGATTCCATTAAACCCTACACGCTCGAGGAAACCTACGAAGTGCTCGAAGCGATCGACAATCGAGACTGGCAGGAGCTTCCGGGTGAATTGGGTGACCTTCTTCTGCAGGTTTTGTTTTATTCGGAGATGGCGCAGGAGAAGGGGACGTTTTCCATCGATGACGTGCTCGATCGGTTAACCTCGAAATTGGTAGACCGCCATCCTCATGTTTTTGGCGACACAGCGGCTGAAACTGCGGCCGACGTAAAACGAAACTGGGAAGCGCTGAAGGCTGAAGAACGTAACAAGAAAGCCTCGAGCAGTCCGCAGGAGCCGCGTTCGATGTTGGCGGGAATTTCGTCCGCCATGCCCTCGATGATGGAGGCGAACAAACTGAGTTCGCGGGCGGCGCAGGCCGGTTTTGATTGGTCCGATATTGAAGGCTTGTTTGCGAAGCTTGGCGAAGAAGCCGACGAATTGCGGGAGCTGGTTGGGGCCCTTCCCGTTTCGCCGCACCCTCACAGCAGGGGCGTGGCCGGTTCTGGCCGGCAGGCGATTTCAGGAGATCTCCGCGCGAAATTGGAGGAGGAAATCGGCGATCTGTTTTTCGTGATGGTCAACTTTGCCCGTTTTCTGGAAGTCGATCCGGAATCCGCGCTACGCAAAACCAATCGCAAATTCAAACAGCGGTTTCAGTGGATGGAAGAGCGGCTGCGCGAGCGCGAAAGCGCTCCGGACAAAGTGCCGATGGACGAACTCGAATCTCTCTGGCAGCAGGCCAAGCGCCAGGAGAAGAGCGCGTGAGCGCCGAAACGGTAGTGATTCGGCACTGCCGTGGACTGGAGGAACTGCGCGCCTGCGTGGCCTTGCAAAAAGAGGTCTGGAATTTTTCGGACGCCGAGTTGGTCCCCCTACGGATGTTTGTGGTGGCCGAAAAAGTTGGCGGGCAGGTGATGGGCGCGTTCGATGGCGGGGAAATGGTTGGTTTCGCGCTCTCCGTTCCAGGAACCAGGTCGGGCCACGTGTACCTGCATTCGCACATGCTGGCAGTGAGAAAAGAGCATCGGAATTCCGGCTTAGGCCGGCGCTTGAAGTTGTTGCAGCGAGAAGATGCCTTGCGGCGAGGAATTGAGCTGATCGAGTGGACATTCGATCCGCTGGAAATCAAGAACGCCTATCTCAATATCGAGAAACTCGGTGCGGTTGCGCGGCGCTACAACATGAATCAGTACGGCATCACTTCGTCACCGCTGCAAGGCGGGCTGCCCAGCGATCGGCTGATTGCCGAGTGGTGGCTGAAATCGGAGCGCGTCGAAACCGTTCTGGCGGGTGGAAAAAATCCTTCATTTGATCGCGAAACAGCGATCGACGTGCCCGCGCAGATTTACGAGTGGAAGGGCGCCGCGGAAACCCGAGATCAGGCGAGGCAGGTACAGGAGCGGAACCGCGAGGAATTTTTGCGCGCCTTTGCCGACGGCTTATCCGTTCTGGGGTATGAACGCGATGCCGAAGGTAACGGAAAATTTATTCTGGGAGAATGGGATGAGGATTGGTCGTATGCGTCGGGGAAATGACCGATCCACACTATGAAAATTGAAGCGATCACGCTGCGAGAAATCAACATGCCGCTCGTCCACTTTTTTGAAACGAGCTTTGGGCGAACTTATGGGCGCCGGATTTTATTGACGACGGTTCACTGCGATGGGGTCCAGGGCTGGGGCGAGTGCGTGGCCGGCGAAGATCCGTTCTACAGCAGCGAGTGGACCGAGAGCGCCTGGCTGACACTGGTTCACTATTTGTCGCCCGCCATATTAGGCCATGAAATCGACAGCGCCCGCGAGAGCCCGTCGTTGTTCTCGCGGGTGCGCGGGCATCGCATGGCCAAGGCCGCGCTGGAAAACGCCCTGTGGGACGCCGAGGCCAAACAGAAGAAGGTTCCATTGGGGAAGTTGCTCGGCGGCACTCGCCGCGAAATAGCCTGTGGCGTTTCCATCGGCATCCAGGACTCCATCGAGCAACTGCTGGAAAAGATTCAGATCGAACTGACTGCGGGTTACCGGCGGATCAAAGTTAAAGTAAAGCCGGGCTGGGACATTCGGGTGCTAGAAAAAATTCGCTCCCGCTGGTCCGAGATCACGCTGAGTTGTGACGCCAATTCCGCCTACACACTCGATCAGGTTGAGCATCTGCGCGATTTCGATCAGTTCAATTTGCTGATGATCGAGCAACCCCTGTGGGACGACGATATCTCTTATCACGCCCGCTTGCAGAAGCAATTGCGCACGGCCATTTGCCTGGATGAATCCATTGTTCACAGTCGGGCGGCTGCCTTTGCAGTGGAGAGCGGCGCCTGCCGGATCATCAACATAAAAGTGGGCAGGGTCGGCGGCTTCACCGAGGCAAAAAAAATCCACGACATCTGCCATGAGAGCAAAGTTCCTGTCTGGTGCGGCGGGATGCTCGAATCGGGTATCGGCCGCGCCCACAATATTGCTCTCTCTACGCTGGAGAATTTCTCCCTCCCCGGTGACGTCTCGGCCTCCGCCCGCTATTGGAAAGAGGACATTATCGATCCCGAAGTGAAGGTTTCTCGGGAGGGAATAATTGCCGTCAACGATAAGCCGGGTATCGGCTACGACGTGAAAGAGGATCTGATCGAGAAGCTCACGGTGCGGAAACAAACGTTGCGCCCCAAGTAGGAATCAGCGCCGAATCCCCTGTCCCCAGGGCCCTCGCGCTATACTTGCTGTATGTTTGGGAATTCGAAAAAGACGTTTTAT
>DATLKM010000447.1:0-4219 GCA_035538435.1 Binatia bacterium | reverse complement strand
GCGGTCCCCGGCAGCGCCGATGACGCGCTTGATGTAGCTCTTCGAAGGGTCGCGGGGATAACGGAAGACGACGATGTCACCGCGGGAAATAGGCTCAAGGCGGTAGACGAATTTGTTGACGAAGATGCGTTCCTGATCTTCGAGCGAGGGCATCATGCTGGTGCCCTCGACCTTTACCGGCTGATAGATAAAGACAATGATGAAGGCGGAGATGGCCAGCGAGAGAAACAAATCGCGCAGCCAGACGCCCAGAGCGGGGCGGAGGCGTACGGCGGCGCCCGAGTCGTTGGTCGGAGGGGGCGCGGCGATAGCGGGCCGCTCCGGGGTGATTCCGGCTCGAGGTGGGTCTGACATGGGGACGTTTCTATTGTATACAGATCGGGGGAGGGGAGAAGAAGTTGCGTGGGGGCCGTTGGAACCAAACTGCCGCCGCGCACCCAGGGAGATGAGGCTTCAAGAGATTCCATGACGATGTGTTACAGTATCTCCATATGAGTAACACACTGACGATTCGCTTTTCACCGGAATTGCTGGACCGGCTGCGGGAGAAATCTCGCAGGACGGGACTTCCCATGGGCCGGATGGTCCAGAGGTTTGTGGAGAACGGATTGTCGGAAGACTCCCCCGACCCCAAGAAACAGGCGTGGAGGAAGTACGCGGGCATATTCAAAGACGGCCCGCCGGACCTTTCCACGCGAAAGGGGTATTCGCGCAAGTGAACGCGATCGTGGACACCGGCTTTCTGGTTGCACTGATGGAAGCTCGGGATTCGCATCACACCTGGGCGGTCGCCGCCGCCGGGCAAATCGACTGGCCGGCTCTGACCTGCGAATCAGTCCTCTCGGAGACCGCATTTCATATCGGATCCAGCGAACCGACCCTGCAACTGGTATCCGACGGGTTGCTGGAGATCTCGTTCGATTTCTCCCGCGAACTCGCCCATCTTCTCGATCTTGCCAGCCGGTACGCCGACCGCCATCCAGACTTGGCCGACATCTGTCTCATCCGCATGAGCGAACTGCATCCGAAGCATACAGTCGTCACGGTTGATGAAGACGACTTCCGCGTGTATCGCCGCAACAAGCGCGAAGCGATTCCGCTGCTGTGCCCTCCGAAGAGCCGAAAGTGATACGCTGAATCATGCTGCTACAGGGCATTTTCCCTCCCATTACGACGCCGTTTTATCCCGACGGCAACGTCTACTACAAGAAACTGGAACACAACGTTGAGCGCTACTCGCGGACGCCGGTGGCCGGCATTGTCGTGCTGGGATCGACGGGAGAGGCGATCATGCTTTCGGATCACGAGCGGCGCGAGGTGTTGAAGACGGCGCGCGAGGCGGCTGCGCCGAACAAAGTGCTGGTGGCGGGAACGGGAGTTGAATCTGCGATTGAGACGTTGCGTCTCACCGAATACGCTGCTGAACTCGGGTATGACATTGCCATGGTGCGCACGCCGCATTACTACAAAAAACAGATGCAGCCGGCGAATATTCTGGCGTTCTACCGCACGGTGGCTGATCGGTCGCCGCTGCCGGTGATGATTTACAACTTTCCCCAGGCAACCGGATACGATATTCCCGTCGAAATCGTGATGGAACTGGCCGAGCATCGCAATGTGATTGGGATTAAAGAGTCGAGCGGAGATGTGGAGAAAGTGCGGCGCACAGTGGAAGGCACGCGGCATATTCGGCGCAGCGCGACGGTGACGGAAACTTTCGACGCCGTGACCCCTCGCATGATGGCCGCAAGTGCGTCGGCGGAAAATGGCGGAGGAGAGCTCGTTTCAATCGGCGCGTTGGCAAACCCGAGCGGTAAGCCATCATCCACCGCGGTATCGGTAGTCGGCGGCTTGAAAATGCGGCAGAAGGAAGTGGGATTTCAGGTGCTGGTGGGGGCGGCGAACAAGCTTCATCCTTCGCTCGAGGCCGGCGCAGCGGGAGCCATACTGGCTTTTGCCTGCGTGGCCCCGACGGCGTGCTATGAAATTTATGCAGCGTGGAAAGAAGGCGACACCGGCCTGGCAAAGTTGAAGCAGGAGCGCATTGCCGCGGCGGCGCAGCGGGTGGTGGGCGAGCTGGGCGTTCCTGGAGTCAAGTACGGGATGGACTTCAACGGCTATTTTGGCGGGCCGGCGCGGTTGCCGTTTCTGCCGCTAACCGGGGCGGTGAAAGAAGAAGTCGAACGCTTGCTGGCCGACGTGCGTAACTGACGGGAGCATCGAGTGCTCTGGCAAAAACCTTTTAACACACTGAGCACAGGGGATCACACAGGGTAGGGCCTTGCATGAAGGCCCGGGGTTTCATATACTGAGTTCGAACGAACGTTCGAATTAACTCTCCGCTTTATTTTCATGGCCAGCCCCTCGACAGCAGCGCGGGTTTCTGTGCGGCGGCATCGCGCCGGGCGCCCGCCGGTTACGCGGTTCGATCAAAGGCTTTCGGAAATTCTCTCCCACGCTACCGACGTGTTCTGCAAGAAGGGATACGAAGGCGCTTCCATGCGCGACCTGTCGCGCGCCAGCGGTATGTCGCTGGCCGGGCTTTACTACTATTTCGAGTCGAAAGAGCGGTTGCTGTTCCTGATCCAGAAGCATACCTTCAGCACAATTGTTCAGCGGCTGAAGGCGCGGCTGGAAGGGGTCGATGATCCCGAGCAGCGGGTGCGCATTTTTGTGTTGAATCATCTGGAATATTTTCTGGCCAATCCCGCCAGCATGAAGGTGCTGTCGCACGAAGCCGGTGCTCTGAAAAACGGTTTCGGGGCGGAAGTAGCGGCGATTAAGCGCGAGTATTACCGGATTTGCGTGGGGCTGCTGGATGAGTTGAAGCGGGAGCGGGGATTGCAGTTTTCCACGCGCATTGCCGTGCTCAGTTTGTTTGGCATGATGAACTGGATTTACACCTGGCATAATCCGCGGGTGGATGCGGACGCGGAGCAGTTGGCGCGGGAGATGGGCGATATTTTCTTGCGCGGCGTGATGAGTGGGGTGCGTGCGGGCAGAAAAGCGGGTTCCTCACCGCCGCTTCGCACCGGTTCGGAATGACATCACGAGAGATATCAGCTCGGAATGACATCACGCAGTGTTTTAATTTAAGGCAATTTTGAGATACGACATTTTGAGATACGACATAAGGAGCTAAGAACATGGCGACCACGATGCAGCCGGTTGGGGAAAAGTCCGGCGAAACCACCAAGCAGCTTGTGAACTACCGCACTGACGGCGGGGTAGCGATTATCGAGATGTGCGATCCGCCGGCCAACACCTACACCTACGAAATGAACCGGCAGCTCGACGAGGCGATCCTGCGCGCGCGCATGGAGAACGATGTTTATGTGATTGTTCTCACGGGGGCGGGCGACAAGTTTTTCTCGGCCGGCGCCAACATCAAGATGCTGTCGAGCGTCGATCCGACGTTCAAGTACTATTTCTGCCTGCACGCCAACGAGATGCTGCTGCGGCTGGAGCACACACCCAAGCTGGTGATTGCGGCGATCAACGGACACTGCGTGGGCGGCGGACTGGAAATCGCCATGGCGGCGGATATTCGCGTCGCGCGCAAGGACGCGGGAAAGATTGGGCTGCCCGAAGTGAACCTGGGGGTTCTGCCCGGAACCGGCGGAACGCAGCGGCTGTCGCGCCTGGTGGGCAAGAGCAAGGCGATCGAACTGATGGTCACGGGCAACACTTTTTCTTTTGAAGAGGCGCAGGAACTGGGCATTGTGAACGACATTTACGAACGCGAGAACTTCATGGAGAACGTGATGGAGTACGCGAAGCAGTTCTGTCCGCCGAACAAAGCGGCGAAGGCCGTGGGACGCATCAAGCGCGCGGTACAGACGGGATGGGAGATTCCGATGGAGTCGGCGCTGGCCGTGGAACGCGAGAACCAGCAGTTGCTGTTCCAGAGCGAAGACGCGAAGGAAGGCCTGGCGGCGTACGTGGAGAAGCGTCCGGCCGCGTTCAAAGCGAAGTAGTCGGGAGTGGGGCGGAAGATCTCCGCCCGATTTGAGGCGTATGAGAAAAGCAGGTTCCTCACCGATCCTTCGGATCGGTGAGGCATGACATCCCGGTCATATTGCGTTGGCGTCGTGACGTAAAGGTCGAGAACGATAAATCGAGGACGTACGTATGTTGTCAGCTACGAAGGTGACGTTGGATCCCGGGCAGTTGTTGATCGACGGGAAGTGGGTCGACGCGTCGAAAAGCTTCGACACCA
>DATLKM010000446.1:0-4128 GCA_035538435.1 Binatia bacterium | reverse complement strand
GCCTCTTGCCGGAGGCTGCCTTCGGTGTCGCCAACAGTGGCGAGGCTGCGCGAAACCGATATCGCGCCGAAAATTGCGCAAGTTGTATGATGGCTGGAAAAACAAACTCCGTAACTTCCCCCAAGGCGGCGAATCCCATATGCGCGTTTATTTACTTGCCGGCAATCTGGTATGAGAAACCGCGACCGCCAAATCGATCAGAAACGATTCCGCGGCATCAGCCGCCGCGAATTGATCAAACTCGCGCCCGTACTAGCGCTGGGGGCGTTTGCCATCCCCAAACTCCAGCAGGGGCTGCTGAACAAAGGTCTCGGCTTCAGTGACTGGGCTTCGGAAAAGCTCTTCCGCCGCGGGCATCTGGCGCCGACGTTCGAGAATTCCGAACTCACCCCCTTCGAAAAATTTCCGCTCAACGACTACGACGTGGATGATCCGGGCGTGATCCTGGAAAATTGGACGCTGACTGTTTCCGGCGCGGTAAAGAAGCCGGGTGACTACACGCTCGAGCAAGTGAAGGCGCTGCCGCGATTCCGGCAGAACACCCGCCACGTCTGTGTCGAAGGCTGGGACGTGATCGGGCGCTTCGGGGGGGCGCGGCTTTCCGATTTCCTGCAAATGATTGGCGCCGATCCGTCGGCGCGTTTCATCACCGTCAATTGCGCCGACGATTACTACGAGTCGCTCGACATGGCCACGGCCCTGCACCCGCAAACTTTGCTTTGCTATGAAATGTATGAGCAGCCACTTTCGCGCGGGCACGGCGCACCGCTGCGGCTGCAAATTCCCACGAAAGTCGGATACAAGCAGGCCAAGTATTTAACCGATCTGAAGGTCACGCACGTACTTGAGCGGGTCGGCTACTGGGAAGATCAAGGCTACTCGTGGTTCTACGGCATGTAACGCGGCCAAATTTTATTGCGGAGCGGGAAATGGGCAATCCGGCGATCGAAATCATCCGGCCACAGGCGAAAGACGAAGAACCGGTCGTGCTCAGCCGCGCCGTCTATGAACATCCTTACATCGTGCGCCTTTGCCATTGGCTGAACACGGTTTCTCTTTTTGTGATGGTGGGCAGCGGGCTGCAAATCTTCCGCGCCTTTCCCAGCTTCGGAGCCAAGATTCCGGAAAAAGATCTGCTCAACTGGCCCCGGAGTTTCGCCATCGGCGGGTGGCTGGGAGGCGGGCTGCAATGGCACCTGACTTTCATGTGGATTTACATCGGCACCGGTGTGCTGTATCTCGCCTATCAGATTTTCAGCGGCAACTACCGCCAGGTGCTCTTCGTGCCGCGCGATGTTTCCGGCGTCTGGCCGATGGTCAGGCATTATTTCTTTTTTGGAGAGAAGCCGCCCGTGCGCGAGGCCTACAATCCTTTACAGAAGCTGGCTTACACGACGGCGATTCTGCTGGGCGTTGTTTCCGTCGCGACCGGATTTGTGGTCTGGAAACCGGCGCAATTTTCCTGGCTGGGATGGTTCATGGGAGGATTTCACTACGCCCGCATCTGGCACTTCGCGACCATGTGGGCGATCCTGTTTTTTGTGCTGGGACACCTGGTCATGGTGGTTTTGCACGGTTGGAACAACTTCGTCTCCATGCTGACGGGGTGGAAGAAAGATCCCGAATACTAGAGGCGCGGCGATTCCCGCTTTCAGAATCCTGGTGCGCCTTCAGTGCCTGAATAAAGTTTGCTTCGCACGAGAGCTACAATGCCCGAACCCACGGTGCTCCCGAATTCCCCACCGGCAGCGGCGACGACGCGGGAGCAGCAGCTCATTCGCGCGGTGCAAGGCGGTCAGCGGGAGCTTTTTTACGAACTGGTTCGACCCTACGAAAAGCGCGTCTACGCCGCTGCCGTCGCCATTCTCCGCAACCAGCAGGACGCGGAAGACGCGGTGCAGGAAGCCATGCTCAAAGCTTTCGCGCACATCGGCCAGTTCCGCGCGGAGGCGCGCTTCAGCACCTGGCTCATCCAGATCACGGTGAATGAAGCCCTGATGCGCAGGAGAAGGGAGCGAACCGTGGTTATGGAAGGGCTGGACGATCATCGCGACAGCGAAGCCGAATACGCTCCACGAGATTTCGCTGACTGGCGCGAAATTCCCTCCGAGGCGTTGGAACGCAAAGAAGCCAGGCAGCATCTGGCCAGGGCGCTCGATTCGCTCGACCGGAAATACCGCGAGGTTTTTGTGTTGCGCGATGTGGAGCACTTGAACATTCAGGAAACGGCGGAGGCTCTGGGGATTTCCGTTGCTTCGGTGAAGACGCGGCTGTTGCGGGCGCGCCTGATGCTGCGCGATCTGCTGGCGGCCGGATGGCAGCAGGGCTGGTTCAGCCGCCTGCCCTTCGAGAAGGGAAGCAAGCCATGGTAATCCAATGCGAACAGGTCTGGCGCGAGGTGTCGAATTACGTGGATGGGGATCTCGACGCCGCTTTGCGTTTGGACATGGAGGAGCATATCAAGACCTGTCCGCGCTGTGCTTCGGTGTTGGCGGGAGTTCGCAATGTGGTTGTGCTCTACGGCGACGAACGCATGTTGGAAGTGCCGGCGGGATTCAGCCGCCGCCTGCAAAACCGGCTGGCGGTGCGCCCGATGGCGCGCCTGCGATGGCCAAGCTGGGAAACCTGGCTGGCGCCGGTAGCAGCCATGGCTCTCATCGTGGGCGGAGTAAGGCTGGCCAATGATTTTTCTTTTACTCATCCGGTGAAATCGCCACTGGCGCTTCCCGGCAACAGCATTCCAGCCGATATGGTCGTGGTCGTCTCCGACGATTCGAGACTCTTTCATGTGCCGGGATGCAAGTTTATCCGCGATCCGAAATCCGAACGGACGCTGACCGCGAAAGAAGCCATTCGCGAGGGCTATGCGCCCTGTTCTCGCTGCCTGCGGCAGTATCTGAAAGCTGCAAACGGCCGTGGCGAGAATTCTAATGACGACGACGATGCGGATGACGACGCCGGCGCTTCCGGCTCCGCCGTTGTGCTGGGTTCCTCCGCGCAATAGGAATTCCTGATACATTAATCGCCGTCCATGTCACAACTCGCGCGCAAGCTCCGCCTCACCGATTACTTCACGTTGGGCTGGGGCACGATGGTCGGCGTCGGCTGGCTGGTCGTCATGGACGACTGGCTCACGCGCGGCGGCGCTCTCGGGGCTCTGCTGGGGTTCGCCATCGGCGGGGCGTTGCTTCTTCCCATTGGCTGGGTCTATGGCCAACTGGTTGCCGCCATGCCCGATGCAGCGGGGGAGATCGCCTACACCGCGGCGGCGTTCTCCGGCCCAGTCAGTTTTTTGACGGGCTGGATGATGGTGCTCTCTTACTTTATTGTCTGCCCCTGGGAAGCCGTCGCCATCGGGCGCATCGCCAGCTACATTTTTCCGGCGCTCGATTCGGTGGAACTGTATCGCATTGCCGGACGGCCGGTTTATCTTCCGCACTTGCTGGTTGGCCTTGCGCTGACCGCGTTGCTTACGTTTTTGAACTATCGCGGTGTCCGCCTGAGCGCAACTTTTCAAAACTGGACCGCTTTTGGCACGCTCGGCCTTTTTCTGGTGTTCGTTGCGCTTGGGGTAGTGCATGGATCGCGGCAAAACTTTCCCCCCTTGTTTACGCGCGGCCCGGCGGTTTCGTTTCTGTTGACGTTGCAGATTGTTCCCTACTTCATGACGGGTTTTGAATCCGTGGGCAAAGCGGCGGAGGAATCGGCGCCGGAGGTTGGATCGCGGGCGTTCCTGAAGGCAATTTCTCTTGCCATCCTGATCGGAATATTTTTCTACACGGCAATTATCGCCTCTGTCGCCTTCGTTGCCCCCTGGCACGATTTGATCGGGGAAAAATTCATGACCGCGGTCGCGTTTCAGCGCGCCGCCGGTTCACGCTGGATCGTAAACGTAATTCTGGCTGCGGCCTTGCTTTCGCTGGTCAAGTGCTTCAACGGGAATTTTGTCGCAGCCAGCCGGTTGCTGTTTGCCCTCGGCCGTCGCGGCCTGGTCGACGAACGCGTGGGCCGTGTGCAACCAATTCATCGGACGCCGGGCACGGCAGTGCTTTGCGTGGGGCTCGCCACTGCGGTCTGCATGCTGCTGGGCGGCGCTATTCTTGTTCCCGTTACTGAAGTTGGCTCCGT
>DATLKM010000445.1:0-4496 GCA_035538435.1 Binatia bacterium | reverse complement strand
GTGATCGAGTTGCTTGGCACCGGAACGTAGGGCAGGCGCACCTCGTTCACAGCCCTCCTACTTCTCCCACCTCACCGTCCCATACTGCGCCGGATCGAACACCGCCGGATTCAGCTTCGGGTTGATCTGAATGTCGGAATATTCCTCGCCGAAAACCTGCTTGCCTTCGTTGATTACAGCCACCTTCTCCGACAGCCAGCCGCCTTTCACCTCGCGGTAATCTTCAAAGCGAACGTCCTGAATCTTGGTGGGATCCTGCCGCCCCACTTCGAATATGCGGACGAACAGCAGCCGGTCCTTTTCCACCCAGAATTGCTTTGTCTTCAAATCGCCCTTCTCCGCGCCGACTACATAAACCGGCTGGCCCTCCCAGGTATCTTCGTGAATTTTCGAAAGATCGTAGCCTTCGCTCCTGGCCACCTGGGCGGTGGTCTCCGGCGCCTGCTTGTAGACGTCGAAGCCGAGCACCAGCAGCATATTGACATAGGGGCGCTCGCCAGTCTGTTTGCCCGCTTTGAATACAGTGAGCTTGCCGTCGATCAGCAGAGGTCCGTTGCTCTCGGCGGGAGCGCCAATATCAATGCGCAGCCTGCCGGGCGCCCACAGCGCCTCGTACCATGTCTCGACCTTGGTGGTGCCGTCGGGATTGTAGGTGGTGCTCTTCTGAGTGAACGTCACCGTGTCGTACCAGGTTTTGGTGTAGCGGTCGTGCATGGCGCGCAACAGATCTTCGCCGCTGCGAATGTCTTGCGCGGAGCTGAGGCGTGGGATGAATAAAGTTGCGAGTGCCACTAGGAGCGTTATTTGTTTCATACTCACCTATCTTATGGCGTTGCTGGCGTGATTCTGAGCTTGGCTGTTTTTCCGGCGGAGCGAAGCGGCCCGCCAAGACGAACATTTTACAAGCCCCTGACATTCCGCGCCCGGCAACGAGGTAGGCTGCTTCTGCTCGGTGGACGGCCGAGACTAAACGTTGTCGCCCAGGAGAAACTTGATGAATCGCAAAAATAACCAGCTGCCCGGCCTGGTCGCTCTGGCCGCGCTCAATCTTTTATTTTTTTCCATTGGGGCCGCGGGACAGGGGACGCAGTCCCCAGCGCGCCCGGTCGGCCCCACCGGAGTTCTGGTTCACAGCAAATTCGGCGGCCAGATTTTCGGCCACGACATCGACCAGAACGGTACCGAAGGCCTGCTCAGCGAAGCTGTGACGGAGCCTAATGGTGAAGTTCTCGCGGCCGTCGAAACCTTTAACCAGGCCAGCGGTAAGATTCTGACCACCGAAGGGCAACTCCTGGGGCAGGACGACTTCCTGACGCTCGGAGTGGTCGGCACCAGCGTGGGACTGGTCGAGCGTGAACATGTCACCGGAATTTATGTGACCAAGCGCATTTACGAAGAGCTGAATCCACTCAGCAGCAACAAATTCACCGGCACGTGGAAAGCGCCGCTGGCCGCCGACCAGATCATCATTGGAGTCAGCCGCACCCAGAGCACGCCCACCACCGCCGTGCTCGCCTTCGACAACAACAATACGTTTACGACATTCGTGTTCGGCACCGACGTTGCCGCCAACACCTTCGGCCCCATGGTCACGCTCACGGACCCGACTTTTCAGTTTGCGAACACTCCGCAGGTGGGCTATGACAGCGCGACAAACCAGGCGGTGGTAGCGGCTTCCGACGGTACCGTCGGCGGACCTGCGCCGCAGATCGCCCTGGTTGACCTGACCACGGGTGCGGTCACGCAGTTCACCGGAATTCTCGGCCCGCCGCCCTTCCATCAGGGATTTATCAACGGTCTGGCGGTCGACGCCGAAGACGGCATCGCCGTCACCACCACCGAACTCGACTTCCGCGTGGAGTTTTACGATCTGGCCACGCAGACGGGTTTTTCCGTTGTGCTGCCGAACGCGAACGGCCAGCTCCAGAGCGGGACCGATGTGGAATACGATCCGGTGAATAAACTGTTTTTCGTGGCGCAGTCATTCTCCAGTACGGGGCAGGGAAGCAGCATCCAGGTCTATGATCCAAAGGGGACCTGGTTGAGTCATTGAATGGGTTCAATTTCTCCGACGCTTCGGTCGTGATCGGCACACACATCGATCTGAACCCTTCCACGCGGACCGGTTACGTCGATGGGCCGAGTGGGACGGTGAGCGAGCTGCAACAGTTCAAGTACTAGCAGTTCGAGGCTTCGAGGAGGCCAGCTCTTCTAGGAGCCGCGGAATCGACTTCATTCCAACGGGGTATCGGGCCCTTACATCACTGCCGGGGCGGAGTTCTATTTCGTCCCGGCATATCTCGCGCCAGAAATCTTCCCGCGACGCGCGAGTTGCAAACAATTCCCGCGAAATGTTACCGTCCCACTTCCGTCATGCGTCAGCGTCTTGAGTATGCGGCAGCCTGGCCGTTCATCAAAGCTTTGGAGATTCTGCCGCGCCCGCTGGCTCGCGCTGTGGGTGTTGGGCTGTCGCAGCTGGTTTATCTCCTCCACACGCGGCTTCGCCAGGTGGGCATGCGCAATCTTCAGCTAGCATTCCCCGGGAAGAGTGAGGACGAGCGCCGACGCATTCTGCGCGCCGAATTCGCCTCGCTGGGGCGCCAGCTTGCGGAGGTCTGTCACTTTCCCGCGTATACGCTGGAAAATGTGGACGAAGTCGTCGTCTTCGAGGGCTTCGAGAATTTCGAGCGGGCGAAGGCCCGCGGCAAGGGTGTGCTTCTATTCGCCGGACATTTCGGCGGATGGGAGCTTTCCTCCTTCGTCATTTCGCTGCGCGGCCACTGGATGCACGTGATCATGCGCGGGATGGACAACGCATACCTCGGCCGCCTCATCGAGCACCTCCGCACCATGCACGGAAACAAAGCCGTGGACAAAGACGATTTTGTCCGCGGCCTGCTCTCGGCCATGAAAGCGGGCGAAGTCGTCGGCATGTTGATCGACACCAACATGACCCCGCCGCAGGGAATTTTCGTGAATTTCTTCGGCATTCCCGCCTGCACCGCGAGCGGGATGGCGCGGATTGCGCTGCGGACCGACGCGGCGGTCGTGCCGACTTTCACCATATGGGACGCCGCGCTCGGTAAATATCGGCTGCGCTTCGATCCCGCCCTCGAACTGGTGCGCACCGGGGATCTTGAGGCTGACATCCATGCCAACACGCAGAACTTTACTTCCGTGATCGAAGATTATGTGAGGAAGTACCCAGAGCAATGGCTGTGGGTACACCGCCGCTGGAAGACGCGCCCCGCGGGAGAAAAGAGTTTGTATCCGTAGTGGCGCCTGGCGGTAAGCGCAAGCTTCGGCGGCTAGAGTGTCCGGCTTCTGCAACTATTTCAGCGGAGTGCTGTAATGCGACGCGATTACCTGCCACTTCGTTCCAGTCTTCATCCAAACGTCAGTGAATCGGTCGCGATAATCGTAGGGCCTGCCATTCGACTTTCCGCGCTCATGATAGGCGCCGGTCACAACCGCGGTGTTGCCATGCATGCGAACTTTCAAGTCAGACATTTCGGCCACATCCACGTGCACCGAGGGCTCAGCGCTGTGGCTGATGTATCCCGTCTTGCTGTAGGTGCTGCCGTCTTCGATGGTGATGACGAAGTCCTCAGCCAGCAGCGAGGACAAGATGTCGACCTGCCGGTTCTTGTAGGAATCGGTCCACTTCAGTTCCAGTGCCCGCACGGCGGTGGCCGGATCGGCTTTGTCCTGACCAGCAGCCCGGAACGAGCCCAATGCGATGCAGATGCACACGAACAGCGTGGATTGTCGCATGACTCTATGTCGCACAGTCAGAGGGGCCGCGCAAGTTACTATGTAGCGCCGGATGTGTTTTTCATTTGCCCTGGACTGCCGCCTCGTACACCTTGATCCAATGGTTCCGGACCTTGGGCCGGGCCTTCTTTCCGCTTTGGTCGAACACAATCAGATTCGTTTCTTCGAGGGGCATATGGCAGTCCACGCAGTTGCTCGCGGCCGAATGATTTTGCCTGGGGAACATCGCGGTTTCCGGTTTATGGCAGCCGAGGCACCGTTGCGAGAACTCTTGCAGGTCGCGTTGCGCGCGGTGCACATCGTGACAGGTCAGGCAGGTCATTTCCGATTTTTGAAAACAGCGGCTTCTCTCCAGCAACTCAACCTGGCTTCCGTGCACATCGAGCGCCGCCGCCGCGTCGGGTTCGGCCAGTTTCAGATAATTCGGCAGCGGCTCGCCGGGAACATAAGAAAACTCCGGCCGCAAGGAAGTTCCGACGCCGGCATGACACCATGCGCAAAGGTCCATCTGGCGCGCGCGCGAAAAACCCGCCGGATTCAGAATTTCCCCCGCGCTCTTCGTCGTTTTCTCTGCCTCCCGCTGTGCGTGGTCTTTTCCCGGCCCGTGGCACTTTTCGCAAGTCACTCCCACAACGAATCCGGTCTTAACGTACCGGTTGGGCGGAGGGCCGTTCGTTTCGAAGTACGTTCCGTGGCATTCCAGGCAGCGCGGAATCACCGGC
>DATLKM010000444.1:0-1586 GCA_035538435.1 Binatia bacterium | reverse complement strand
TTTTGCCAGCCGGTAGTCGCCGCTGGGCTGGTCGAATCTCTGCTGGATCGAAATGCCCCGGCCCAGGTCGATCCACAACGTGATCCTGGAAAAATTGTTGCGCAGCTTGTCGCTTTTCGGCACCAGTTCCAACTTCGCGGTGGCCACGCCGCCAATATTTTCTTCGCCGCTTTCGCTCACGTCGAATGATTTTTTCAGATCCTCGCCGCTTCCGCCGAAGCCCAGCACCAGGTAGCTTTCAATCTCGCCGCGGTTGCCGGCGGTGGAATACTCCATGACCTGTTCAATCTTTGGCTGATAAACCTGTAGCTTGCCTTCTTTGTAGAGCACAGATTTCTGATCGGGATGCTTGACCTCGGCCATCATCTCGACCTCGCCGCCATTGCGCCGGTAGTAAACCGTTCCCTTCTGCGTGTCGGTTTCGTCAACCACTTTCTGATATTGGTCCCACACGAAATCCGCCTGTAGCGAGCGGAAGCTGGCCGCAGTCGCGTCCATCTTTTTGAGCACGCAATCGAGATTGCAGCTTTCCGGCGCGGGCCCGGCCGCCCACGCGTGAGAACAAACTAGGTTCGCTGCGAGGAGAATCGCGAATCGGCGGAGGGAGAAAGATGAAGATCGGATCATTCTGAACTTGCGCTTTCGAAACTCATTCCTAGCGGCGTCATTCCGAAGGACCGCGCTTTCTTCAGCGGGCCGAGGAATCTTGCGTGAAGCAAAACGTCGCGGTCGAGAACCTGCCCTTACTTCCTCACCGCATGAACTCGATAACTCTGCGTGCTGCCGTCCGCAACTTTCTGGTACGAAACGATCGCCACGTCGCCCGAAATCGGCTGAATCGCGCGCAGCAACTGCTCGCGCACCGCACTATCGTCGCCGGCGTTCACATCGGCGGCGGGGATCTCATACACTAGGCCCTGTTCATCCGTGGAGACAACCACGTCACTCGGATGCGAATCGCGCAGAGCAGGTTTGTCATTAAAGTTAATGACGCGCGGCGAGAAGAAAATAAAAATCAGAATGAGCGTGACCATGATGTCGTAATGCAGAGTGCCGCGCTCATGCTGCCACAGGACGTAGCTGCGAATGGTGCCCCACACGGAGCTCGACGACTCGGAAGGCGCAACGGCCGCGTTCGGTTCCACTGGTTCAAGTCTAGTGGGAGCGTGCGGGCTTGGCAATGGTGAAGACAAACCTCAGGGCGAAAGTACTATTCCCCTAAATCCAGGTGCGTCATTCCGAAGCCTCGCGCTTTTACCAGCGAGGCGAGGAATCTCACGCACCGACGAGTTGTGGGCCATGAGATCCCTCAGCCGGCTGGGGAAGACGCGTGCCTGCGGGATGACGCCGCATAGGAGGCTCGAAAACGATGGCGAGTCGGCCGCCGCAAGGCACTCAAAATTTCTTCGCCGTAATCCGTTCCGCGCCAATGTAGGGGCGCAGGACTTCGGGGATCAGCACGCTGCCATCGGCTTGCTGATAGTTCTCAACGATGGCTACCCAGGTCCGTCCCACGGCCAGGCCGCTGCCGTTGAGGGTGTGAACGAACTCGGTTTTATTTTTGCCTTCGGGACGATAACGGATAT
>DATLKM010000443.1:0-29902 GCA_035538435.1 Binatia bacterium | reverse complement strand
GAGTTTGCGCAGGTAGAAGTAGGCGGCTTCTTCGCCACGGCGACCGGTGAGGTGATGAGGCGCGATTTTCTGAGGAGCGAGCGTGTGGGCTGCGAGCCAGTCGAAGCAGTGAAGAAACAGGCGCGTAGCGTGGCCAGGAAGCGGCATTGCGAAACCTGAGGGAGAACTGTACAACGGCGAGTACGGTTTGGCTGTGTTCTTCAGGGAAAAATAGTTAGCTCAGTTCCGAAGTGGGAATCGCTAGGGGACTCTTACAAACGGATTCTCAATCCTTACACCTGCGATCGTCTGTCCCGCATTTAAGTCTTCCGAGAGGATCCGGCTGGCGCCGCCTCTGACGGCGCTGGCCACAATCAGAGCGTCTCAGAACCCAATGCCGGATTCATCCTCAATCCGGAAGGCGGCGGAAATTTCCGTTTATTAGCCAGAAATCTATCGCCAGCATGGAAATACGCCCGTTGGACCCGGGGGCCGATTCAGGGATCCATCCGGCCCGCAACCAACGCGGGCCTCGGGATGACGAACTGGTGTCGAGCGTTTAGGCCAATAATTTCAGATTATCTTCCCACCTGGCAGACGCCAACATAGCCTACCGTGCACATGTACTTGGGATTATCGTCGCTGCCCAGGTTGCCGCACTGGTCGCTGGTTTTGCGCGACGAAATTACGGTGCCGACGCAGGAGTTCTGCATGGTCTGCTGGGCGTTTTGATCGGCTTCCTGGTCAGCCGTCGACTGATCCGGACCATAACCGATGCCAATGCCGCTGACCGACAACTGGACGGCAGCGTACGCGAGGCCAACCATGGCAAGCCACATGACGAGCGCGAGAGAGTACTTCTTCATGATTTCTCCTTTTTGGTTTTCAGTGTTGGTCGTGCTCAACGCCAACGCAATTGACCACTGACGTTGTCTATCGGTCTTGCGAAGCGCAATTAGCTGCAACCGACTCGGCTGGAGCGGAAAGTGGGTGCCGCGCGGGTATCGAGGTCGATGGGAAGACCCTCGGTACATGCCCAGGCTTTGTAGCCGTAGCGTGAGTCTCCGGCGCTGTGGGTTTGATTGGGGAACAGGGGAAATTTTTCGTCGCTATTTGCAGGCGATCCAATCGCGGGTGACGCAGGCTGTGCGAACTGAACCGATTCATAGGTTCCGGCGCAGTTGGCGAGCGTCCAGGCGCCGTTTGCGGCGCTCGCCGTCACACAGCCCGTAGGCAGTGGAACAGCCGGGATCGCGGTAGCGGAGCCCGACCATCCCATGTGCAGGGTTAGGCAGAGGCTGAACAGCACCGCAGGCCGAATGATTTTATTGCTCATGGGATTGAAGCGGGCCGCGTGAGGCCGGACCGTCTCACTGGGAACGGAATATAACCGCGGGAGACCACGCTTTCCACGTACCCAAAGTAATTGACCTTTTCCTGTTTTGCCTGCGCACCGGTCTTTTTCGTAGCTCTTTCTCAGCAAAGGAGGCACGCTCCGGAATCGCCCGAAAAACTGTTGTCACATTCACGAGTGACTTGAGTCACAGATGGGGCATAGGAGAACGCGGAAGATGAATTCAACTCCCAGATGGCGGCGGTCCGCCGTCGAGAACGAGCCGGGAAGTCTTCTTGAAGGAATCCGCCATGGCCACAAAATCTCTCAGCGTTCCCAAATTGACGATCGCGAACAAGCCGGCCGGCGCACAGCAGAAAATCGCCGAACTTCGGGCCAAGAAAAAAGAACTCAAGATGGGCGGCGGGCTGCTGCGCCTGGAGAAGCAGCACGCCTCTGGCAAGTTGGGAGCGCGCGAGCGAGTGGAGGGTTTGGTGGACCAGGGCACGTTTCAGGAGGTCGGGTTATTCGCCAAACATCGGGCCACTTATTTCGGAATGTCAGGAAAAGACCTGGCCGCCGACGGCGTGGTCACCGGCTGCGCAACCATCGGAGGACGGCTGGTGCATCTGGCCAGTCAGGATTTTACGGTGGCTGGTGGGGCGGCGGGCGAGGCGCATTGCAGCAAGATTGTGGAGATGATGCAGCTCTCGCTGAAAACGGGAAGCCCGTTTGTCTTTATCAACGATTCGGGCGGAGCGCGGGTGCAGGAAGGAATCGACAGCCTGGCCGGCTACGCACGGGTTTTCTTCAATAACGTGATGTTGTCCGGCGTGGTGCCGCAGATTTCGGTGATCTGCGGGCCTTGCGCGGGAGGCGCTGCTTATAGCCCGGCGCTGACCGATTTCATTATCCAGACGAAACGCGCACAGCTGTTTATTACCGGGCCGCAGGTCATCCGGCAGGTAACGGGGGAAGTTGTGACCCCGGAGGATTTGGGCGGGCCGGCTGCGCAGATGAACCGTTCGGGAGTGGTTCATCTGATCGCGGAAGACGATGCGGGCGCGCTGGCGCTTTGCCGGCGAGTGTTGAGTTTTCTGCCTTCCAACAATCGCGAGGACCCGCCGCGACTGCCCTATGACTCGGCAATGGAAGACGACCCGGAACTGAATGACGTGGTTCCAGCTGAGCCCAAGACTGCGTATGACGTGCGCGCGGTGATTCGAAGGCTGACGGATTATCAGGATTTCTTCGAGATCCAACCTGGGTTCGCCAGACACGTGGTGATCGGCTTTGGCCGCGTACAAGGAAGGCCGGTGGGAATCGTGGCTAATCAGCCTTGCCATCTGGCAGGAGTATTGGACATTGATGCCTCAGACAAAGTCGCGTGGTTTGTGCGGTTCTGCAATGTTTTCAACATCCCTTTGCTGACCTTGGTTGACACGCCGGGATTTTTGCCGGGCGTGGCGCAGGAGTACGGCGGAATCATTCGCCACGGGGCGAAGATATTGTTCGCATACTCGGCGGCAACGGTGCCAAAGATCACGGTGGTGCTGCGCAAGGCTTATGGCGGAGCTTACATCGCCATGTGCTGCAAAAACCTTGGCGCCGATCGTGTGGTGGCGTGGCCGACGGCGGAGATCGCGGTGATGGGAGCGGAAGGCGCGGTTGAAATCGTGTTCCGGCACGAGATTGACGCGGCGGAAGACAAGGCTGCGCGGCGTGCAGAGTTGATCGAGAACTACCGCAATACGTTTGCTAATCCCTACGTTGCGGCGAGCCGTCAGTTGGTCGATGACGTTATCGAACCGGGTGAAACGCGGCGCTATATTGCCCAATGCCTGGATGTGTTGCATACCAAGCATGAATTCCGGCCGCCGAAGAAACATGGTTTGATTCCGCTCTAACCCGCGGTTTCTAAGCGGACGAAACTCGTAAAGGCTACAAGGATCCGGGGCCGGAAAGAGAGTTTGTATGCTTCACAAATCTGAGAATTCGGATGACCCGGAGCTGGGGAGAATTTCGAGTAACAACCTCATGCTGATACGGGCTACGATTGCCGCAATGGCCGGCAGGGAATGTAAAATCCGATCGGTGCGACGGGTGGGCGGTTCCGAACCGACTGCGCCGTGGGTGGCCGATCGCCGGAACGCGGCCATGGTTTCGCGCCTCGGGCAGATGGCGAAGCGCTAGAATGGCTCGCGAATCCACAGAGATATCGGCGTGAAAGTTCGCATCCTCATCGACGGCAAGGCCTACGAGGTCGAGTACGACAAGCCGGAAGATATTCCGCCGGATGCGACATTGGTTGACGACCGCGTGCAGTCGCTGGTCCTGCCGACACCGCCCGATCCTGGTACTTCCACTTCTACTCAAGACGAATCCAAGATTTGCCGCAGCCCGGTGGCCGGAATTGTTACCCGACTGAATGTTAAAGCTGGACAGAACGTTGGGGTTGGCGACGTGGCGATCATCATCGAAGCCATGAAAATGGAGAACAATATCGCCGTCCCCGCTGACGGTAGAGTGAAATCCATCCTGGTAAAGCCCGGCGACGCAGTGGCGGCGGGGCAAATCCTGATTGAGTTTGAATAGCCGTGCACACCCGCTGCCCGGCGACCTGTGATTCGCGTCACAACCCGCGGTAACTTTCATCACTGAGAACGGTTCGGCGCTGGCCTAAGCTTTTGCCAGCGACGGTAAGCGCTCCCTGACCGCCGCACTGGCCGCGGCTTTCGGATGATTGCAGGCCGCGTTCCCTGACCGAACTCCATGATTCGAAAATGTGCTGAATCGCCCCGGGAACGGTGGGGCGGCAACGGCGGAAAGAAGAAGTCCGATGTTACTCAAACCTTTCGTCATCAACCGTCACGGCCGCCTGGTGTTCCCCTGCAATTTTTTTCCTGAGCTTGATTTTTCCGTGTTCGAATCGCTGAAGCAGTTTGCCGCTGTGATCCGCCGCGATTTTGGCGAGAAGGCGCCGACCGAAACGGAGATTGTGGGCCGCTTGCACGCGGGCGATTACCTGAACCGCTTCGAGGTATGCCGCGACCTTGCCCTGAACCTTTTTTGGGCAAACCGCTACATGTTCACCATGTATGAAAAGCGGCCGGTACGCTGGGGAGACCTGCCGCGCCAGCGCGAAGACATTTTTCTGCCCATGTTCAAGCCGCGCGACGCCGCGGCCATCACTGCGTCGATCGAAGCCGGCTGCCAGGCTCTCCCCGCCATGTGGGACGAAGAGCAGGAAGACAAGATTTTTGAAATCCTGCTGAATGTCTTTCGCAATAAGCCGAGCGCAGGCGGAGAGCTGCGTGCCATTAAGCCGACGGTGCAGGAAATCCTGGCCCAGCCGGCGAACCTGACCTACCGGCTGGTGAACTACGATCGCGACTACCTGCGCTACACCTACGACGACGTGATCGATTGCATTCATCCCGTGCCTGAATTGGAGGCGCTGATGCGGCAGGGAATGATTCTGCACAATCAGTATCCGTGGAACCCGGCTTCGGCAAGCCGGATTGAAGTCGGGGAACTCAAAGACGACGATTACGTGGTGGCCTACCATCCGCGCAACAACGAAGTTTTGCAGTTTATCAAGCGGGTGAAAAAGAACCCGGAATCCATCCGCATCCCGCGCTTCGCCGTCGAACTGCCCGAAACTCTGGCGCTCAGCGAGCCGGTGAAACCGTATCCGCCGATCAAAGTCAGCGAGACTTACCGGGTGCTGCCGCGGCTTGAGGCGATCGCGGTTTATGAGGGAGAAGTTCCCTGCACCAATCATGACATCATCAGCAACCACGCATATTGCTGGTCGCGAATGACCGCGAAGGAAATTTCGGAGAAGACGGGGATTGAGCAGCGCGGGTATAGCGAGCTTTCGCTGGAATACATGGCATTGCTGGCGGCGCGGGAGGCGCTGTGCAAGTCAGGGCGAAAGCCGGCGGAGATCGGGGCAGTGCTGTTTTGCAGCTGCACGAGCACGCGGCTGATCCCTTCGGTCGCCACCTGGCTTTCGGGCGAGCTGGGACTGTTACAGACGCACAACTCTTCGGACATTGTGGCCGCCTGCGCGGGCCTGCCCTATGGTCTGGCGGAAGCGATCCGGTTGTTGCAGGAGATCGAGCGCCCGGTGCTGGTGGTGTGCGCGGAGAAATTTTCCGACAAGATCGGAACGGTGCGGACCTCGCGCATGATCTTTGGCGATGGCGCGTCGGCCGTGATCGTTGGGCCCGCGCCCGAAGGCGCAGCCAGCGACATTGAGATCGTTCAGACCTACGCCAGTGGACCGTGGTCAGAGGTGAATTCGATTATCTGGCCGAACCCCGAGTTCGACAACAACATTACGGTTTATGGGCCGGAAGTGAAGTCGCTCGCCAAGCGTTATCTGGTGCAGATGATGAGCGAACTGACCACGCTGCCGCATCCTGAAGGCGGCGACCGGTGCCTGATGGATGCGATCGACATTGTGGTGCCGCACCAGGCCAACAAGACCATGGTGACAGACCTTTCGAAGGCCGCGGGCGTGAGCGAGGACAAGCTCTACTTCAATATTGAACGGGTGGGAAATACGTCCTCCGCGAGCATCCTGCTGGCTGTTCATGATGCGGTGCGCGACGGCCGGATCGACCGGCCGATGCGGGTGTTTGCGCCGGGATTTGGAGCGGGCGCGGTAGGCGGATACGCGGTGATGCGGGTGGATCCGGCGATTGTGAGCATTCATTCTCAGGAGATTACGGTTATGGCAAATCTGGCAGGCAATGGCGGCAATGGACACAACGGATGGGGATCGCTGAAGGGGAAAGTGGCCCTGATAACGGGCGCATCGCGAGGCATTGGGCGGGCGATCGCCATCGAATTGGCGCGGCGCGGGGCGAACATCGCGCTGGATTACAGGTCGGACAGCGCCCATGCGGAAACGGCGGCGGCGGAGATTCGCGAGTTGGGCGCCGAATGCATTCTGATTCAGGGTGATATTTCGAAAAAGGGAGAAGCGCAGCGCGTGGTGAAGGAAGTGCTCGACAAATGGCAGCGGCTCGACATTCTGGTGAACAACGCCGGCATCGCCCGTGACCGCACCATGCGGAAGATGACCGACGAGGATTGGGCGCAGGTCATCAACGTGAACCTGAACGGCACGTTCTACTGCACAAGTGCGGCTTTGCCGGCCATGATCAACCAGCGATTTGGCCGCATTATCAATATTTCTTCCGTGGTCGGGCAGATGGGAGCGTTTGGACAAGCCAACTACTCCGCCAGCAAGGGCGGTATCATCGCCTTTACCAAAACGCTGGCGCTGGAAATGGCGAAGTTCAACATCACCGCAAATTCGATTGCGCCGGGATTCACTTCAACCGAGATGGTGGATGCGATTCCGGAAGAGATTTCGGCGCAGATTAAGGCGAAAATTCCACTGGGGCGTTTCGCCGCTCCGGAGGAGATTGCCAAGGCTGCGGCTTTCTTGGCCGCGGAGGGGGATTACATTACCGGGCAGGAATTGAACATCAACGGCGGTTATCACATGTAGCGTTTGGATTGTGCAGAGCAAATGGAGTTGCGCAGCGCCGGCCTGAGTCAATTCAGGGCGGCGCTTTTTTGCCGGGACTCCGTTCGGACGGAGAATTCTGCGCCAGGGATAAAGCGGAGCCTGCTTGATACGCGGTGATTAGCATCATCGCAGGCTGGTTTCCGGTTCCTTGACAAGCGCAGGCCAGGCGCTATACTGCAATGTATGCCGCAATGCAGCATACGCCGCAATAACAACCGGAGGTATGGAAAATGGCTTTTTCGCTGGCAGGCAAGACCGCCCTGGTAACTGGCTCGGGGCGCGGCATTGGACGGGCCATCGCAACCAGGCTGGCCGGGGCGGGAGCGGCGGTCATGGTCAACGACCTGGATGACGCGGCGCTTTGCGAGACCCGCTGCACCCTGACCAAAGCGGGATACAAAGTTGAGCGCGTGGTTGGCGACCTGGTGCAGCCGGATTTTCCTCAGAAACTTATTGACGCGACGCTCTCGGCGTTCGGATCGATCGATATCATCGTTAACAACGCCGGCTACAGTTGGGACAACGTCATCCAGAAAATGACTGATGAGCAATTTCAGGCGATGCTGGATATTCACCTTGTGGTTCCCTTCCGCGTGCTGCGCGCCGCGTCAAATTACATTCGCGAGGCAGCGAAACGCGAGATTGTCAGCGGCACGCGGGTCATGCGCAAAGTGGTGAATATTACTTCCATTGCGGGCACGGACGGCAATGCCGGCCAGGCGGGATATGGATCAGGCAAAGCAGGCGTGATCGGGCTGACCAAGACTCTGGCCAAGGAATGGGGCCGCTACAACGTCAACGTGAACGCGGTGGGTTTTGGATTGATCGAGACTCGACTGGTGCAACCGCTGAATGCCGGCCATTCCGAGATTGAAATGCAAGGACACAAAGTTCAGATTGGCGTGCAGCAGGCGATGCTGGATTCGGTGAAGAAGGCGTGCCCGCTGGGACGGTTGGGGACGCCGGAAGAAGCGGCGGGAGCGGTGCTATTTTTCTGTTCGCCGCTCTCGGACTACGTAACCGGCGAAGTGCTGATTTGCGGCGGCGGCTTTCACTTTTAGGCGTCGGGCTTGCGTCCACCGCTGCGCGAAGGGACAGTCACAGGTCTTATGCCGGCTTGAGAACGCGCAGAATTGGCGCGGCGTTCGTTGGTTGACCCCGCCGGGGATTTCTTAAGCAGCCACTTCCTCGAACTCTGCCACAGGCTCGGCATAGGCGGCGATCTCGACTGCATCTTCGACCATGATCCGCAGGTCAAGATAGTGCTCGGCGCTGAATTCAATGCCCAGATCGTAGGACAAAACGCGGAGTTTGGAAGATGGGAGGTTCGAGGGAGCGTTTTGGAAATCAGCGTATGTCACGGAAATTCACCTTTGCACGCGGGTTCAATCGCGGTGCTCTTTCGCGATTAGACTAACCCCGGCCGGAACGATCGTGGTGTGTTCCCGGTCACACATGTTTGTGACCCGTCTCGCGCTACGCCGGGCGTCGCGACTTCGGCCTTGGTCTTCTTACGCGCTTCTTTCCCCCCGCCATCTTCGCCACCATCGCCTCCAGTTCCTCCACACGCCGCTGGAGTTCCTGTTCGTGTGACGAATCAGGCGGAGTTGCAGGGGTCGGCGCCGGTCGTGGCACGGGCGGGATGAACTCGAACGGACTCACGGGCGGAGTGAAGGCGCGATAGGCATTCTGGTACATATCCAAAACCGCCTTCATATATTTCAGGGTGTTTTCCTGGGTAGCCTTGCCGGAGGCGATCACCATCTGCCTCAGGATATCGAGTGGAAAGGTGGAGTCGGGCTCTTTGGCGTCTTCGACGATGATCTGCGTGAGCACGAGGCGGGTGAGATCTTCACCGGTGGCGGCATCCAGCACCTGGATCTCATGCCCTTCGCGCACCATGCGGGCAATCTCATCCTGATTAATGTAGCGGCTGTTGGTGGTGTCGTAGAGCCGCCGGTTCTCGTACTTCTTGATAACGATGGGTTTACGGATCATGCCATTTTTTCCCGGCAGGGACGCATTTTTTGCTTGACAGGCCGGAAGAATGCGCTATTATCATTTTATGCTGCATTGCAGCATAAGATGCAGCATATATACCGTCCTAAGAGGAGCAGAACATGAGCACCCCCAAGAAGTCAACCCAGAGCGCGGGCGTGAACGCCGCGGCCTTTGAGGAGTTCATCCCGTTGTACGCGAAGAATATGGAGCGGATTGCAGAACTGCAAAAGAAGTCGCTGGAAGCGGCGGCGGAGCAGAACGCGGAATTCATCGGCGCCTGCAAGAAGGCATTCGAATTTGCGCCGGAGACGCCGGGCCTGTTCTTTTTCGACCTGCTGGGCCAGACGTTTGAGCGCGTGATCGAGACCCAGAAGGGCGCCATCGACGTGGCGGTCGAGCAGAGCAAGGCCGTGGCGAACCTGGCGAAGGAGCGTGGCACATCGGCCAGGAAAGTGTCCGAAGGCGTGACTGCGATGTTCGAGCAGGGAGTACAGCAGACCGTGGCCGCGCAGAAGAAAGCGCTCGACTACTATTCCGAGCAGTACAAGAATGTGTGCGAGACGGCGAAGAAGTTCAAATTTGCGAACCCGGCGGCGGAAGCTTTTCAGAGCGGACTGGACGTTCTGGTCGAGACCCAGAAGACGATGCTGGACCTGGCGACCAAGCCGCTGAAGCGCGCGCAGGCGGCGTAAAAGAGCGGTTTTGGCGGTTGTATACTTCGATGGTTGAGTAGACAGCCCGGAGTGTGACGGTTAGCCCCGGGGTCTGCCCCGTGGCTGTCTCCGGTTTTCGGGAGGATTGCAATGGCGGACGAACGAGCGCCCAACGGCAAAGACTTCGATCCCATGGGCGGGTTTCGCGAAGCGCGCGACAATTATCTGGACGCGTGGGCCAAGACCATGGTGGAGGCGGTGAATAGCGACGCTTATGCCAAGGCCAGCGGCGCCGTGCTCGACACCTACTTGAGCGCCTCTTCTCCTTTTCGCGAGACGCTCGAGAAAGCGATGCTGCATGCGTTGCAGCAGTTGAGTATGCCTTCGCGCGCTGACTTTATCAGCCTTGCGGAACGAATGACAAACATCGAAATGAAGCTTGACGACGTGGATGCCAAGCTGGATGAAATAACCAGGCCGGCGGCAAAGCCGGCTGGGCCGAAAACGCGGACTGCGGCGCGGGGTAAACGGAAAGGGGCGAAGTAGCCATGGCGGAAGCGGGGGTGTTTGCCGATCAGCTCTCAGGATTGCCCGAGAAAATACTGGCCTTTAATAAAGCGGTCACCAGCAAAGTTCCCATTGCGCAAACTCCGAAGGAAGTCGTCTGGACGCTGAATAAGGCCAAGCTATACCGCTATGTCCCAGTTGTCCCTGAAGCAAAGCGCCAAAAGATTCCACTTCTTCTAGTCTTCGCGCTGATGAACCGGCCTTACATTCTCGATCTACGCCCCGGACACAGTTTTGTGGAGTTCATGGTGCAGCAGGGTTATGACCTGTATCTGTTGGACTGGGGCGCGCCCGGACCGGAAGACAAGAACCTGAAATTTGACGACTACACGCTGGACTACATGCCGCGGGCCATCCGCAAGATGAAAGCGGTTTCAGGATCGAAAGAATTCAGCATGCTGGGGTGGTGCATTGGGGCGATCCTGGCGACGGTGTATTCATCGTTACGGCCCGATGACGGCCTTCGCAATCTCATTCTTCTGACTGCGCCGCTGGATTTTTCGAATAAGCAGGGCATCACGTTCGGCAAGTGGGTCGACGAGAAATTCTTCGATGTGGATAAGGTCCTGGCCGCCACAGGCAACATGCCGGGCGAGATGATCGACTACGGAGCACGGGCGCTGAAGCCGGTGGAGAATTACGTTCTGAATTATCTGAAGTTGTGGGACAACCTGGAGAATCCGAACGTGGTGGAAGCGTGGAAGGCGATGAATACCTGGGTCACGGACAATGTGCCGCTGGCCGGAGGCGCTTTCCGGCAGCTGGTCGTCGATTTATATCGCAATGACCGGCTGATGCGCGGGGAATGGATGATTCGCGGCGAGCGAGTCGATTTGAGCCGGCTGCGCGCGGACCTGCTGACCGTAATCGCGGAAGGCGACCATATCACGCCCCCGTGCCAATCCGAAGCGGTACTTTCCAGAGTGGGCAGCAACGACAAAGAAGTTTTTCGAGTTCCCGGCGGCCATATTGGAATTATGGCAGGCAGCGCGGCGCACAAGTTGACGTGGCCGCACATCGATGGCTGGTTGCGGCCGAGATCGCAGTAAGAATTTTCCAAGGCTCACCCACGATCCTTCTCCTCACACATCCATTCTGTTCATTTCGGCCGGAGCAGCGGGAAAACCGCTCTTGCTCCGGAGCAGCCAATCGGAGTATTCCAAGGTTAACTTCTTTCTGCCGGCTGCGGCGCTGGCTTTCGCCGCCCCGTGACGCAGCTCACAAACCGCTGTGACCCATATCGCTGTGGCCTGGTTACGTTCGATGCGATGCTAACGGGCGTGATGGTTGTTGCGGTCACCACACGTGCCTTGAACTTACTCCCTCGCTGGGGATGGCCAGCGGTTCCGTAAATTCCTTTCAAGCCGCGCTGTGGCCCGACGCAGAGCAAATGCGAACAGCCGTCGGCGAGTTCCCGCTGGGAAACGCGAGGAGGAACCGTGTCCACATCGACGATTGCCCCACCCCAAGATCCGCGCATTATTAAGCCGGCGGAGCCGCGAAAAATCATGGCGGAGAAAAAATCTGGAAGCTGGATTCCAGGGACGGTTCTGGTGGCTTTTGCCGCGACGACGGCAGCGTGGCTGCTCAGGACCAACCATATCGCGACGGCCTGGCAGCAGAATTACGACCCCATTGGTCACTGGCTGCTGTCAGCCTTGGTGGCGGCAGTGCCCGTTGTCGTGTTACTCGGCAGTCTGGCCCTGGGACATGTGAAGGCGCATTACGCGGCACTTGCCGGACTGGCGGCCGCGCTGCTTACGGCAATTGTTGCGTTCCACATGCCGGCGAGGCTGGCGCTGACCACGGCGGTCTACGGTGCTGGTTATGGATTGTTCCCCATCGGCTGGATCGTGCTCAACGTCATCTTTATGTATCAGCTGACGGTTGAATCCGGCCGCTTCACGGTCCTGCAACACAGTTTGACCGGGATCACGCAGGACAGGCGCCTCCAGTTGCTGCTGATCGCGTTCTGCTTTGGGGCATTCTTTGAGGGCGCAGCCGGATTCGGAACGCCGGTTGCGGTCACGGCAGCGTTGCTGATCGGGTTGGGATTTCGCCCGCTGCAAGCTTCCGGGCTTTCGCTGATCGCCAATACGGCGCCGGTGGCGTTTGGAGCGCTGGGCACGCCGGTGATCGCGCTGGCCAAAGTTACCGGGTTCAGCGAAGTTACGCTGGCGGCGATGGCGGGGCGCATTCTGACTCCATTCTGCATTCTGGTGCCGTTCTGGCTGGTCTGCGCATTCGCCGGTTTCGGGGGAATGCTGGAAGTATGGCCGGCCATTCTGGTGGCGGGAGTTTCATTCGCGGTGCCGCAGTTGATCGTTTCCAGCCTGCACGGCCCGTGGCTGGTGAACGTGATTTCGGCCGTTGTTTCCATGACCTGTTTGATTGGATTTCTGCTGATCTGGCATCCCAAGAAGATTTGGACATTTGAAGGCGAAGCGGCAAAAGGCGCGCGGGCCGAGCACGGTTACAGCCGCGGCGAGATCGCGCGCGCGTGGGTGCCGTGGATCATCTTGAGCGTGATCGTATTTACATGGGGCACACAGACAGGCAAGTCGTGGATGAACGCGCCTGAGAAGGTCATTCCCGCGGCGGCCAATTGGAGCGTGAAACCCAGTGCGATCACCAATCCGCAGTTCCCGGTGCCGGGGTTGAATAACAGCGTGGAACGCATGCCGCCGGTGGTGGTAAAGCCGACGAAAGAAGGCGCCGTGTTCGGATTGAACTGGCTTAGCGCCACCGGAACAGGGATTCTGCTTTCGGCGATTTTGGCGGGGCTGGTCATGGGCGTTCCTGTAAAGCGAATTTTCGGCATCTATGGCAGGACGATGGTAAAGGTGCGATTCTCGCTGCTGACGATTGCAGCCATGCTGGCCATCGGGATGCTGACACGCTATAGCGGGCTGGATGCGACCATGGGCCTGGCGTTCGCGAGGACGGGAAGTTTCTATCCTTTCTTCGGAACCATGCTGGGCTGGCTGGGCGTAGCGCTGACCGGATCGGACACTTCGTCGAACGTTCTGTTTGGCAGCCTGCAAAAAATTTCGGCCCAGCAGGTGGGAGTTTCGCCGGTGCTGATGTCGGCTGCAAACACGACCGGCGGCGTGATGGGCAAGATGATCGATGCGCAGAGCATTGTCGTAGCTTCGACCGCGACGCAATGGTATGGACACGAGGGCGACATTTTGCGCTACGTTTTCCTGCATAGCGTTGTGCTGGCGGCGTTGGTGGGAATTTTTGTGTGCCTGCTGGCCTATGTGCACCCGATTACGCAACTGGTAGTGCGTTGAGTCTTCGATTAGCTGCGCGCGCGAATGGAGCCGCGGGCATTGTGTTGGCGTAGAAATCCAACGGTCGCCCCGGCGCTCTGACCAGAAAAATGATCGTATGACCCGCAAAGTAGCGATTTTCGTTCCCTGCTTCGTCGATCAGATTGCACCTCAGGCGGCGATCGATACGGTCACGGTGCTGCGGCGAATCGGGTGCGACGTAATTTTCCCTGAAGACCAAACCTGCTGCGGGCAGCCCGGCTTCAACACCGGGCACTGGGAAGCGGCCCGACCTTGCGCCGAACATTTTGTGCGCGTGTTCTCGCCTTACGACACGATTGTGTGCCCGTCCGGTTCCTGCACGAGCATGGTGAGGAAACATTATCCGGAATTGTTGGCGTCGAGCCCGCTAGGCGGAGATGCTGTGGCCCTGGGGCAGCGCGTTTTCGAATTCGCGGAATTTCTGGTGCGAGTCGCAGCCATCACGGATGTGGGAGCCAGTTTTCCTCATGCGGTCGCGTACCACCCCTCATGCCACGGCACGCGTGAGTTAGGAATCTATGACGAGCCCATGCAACTCTTGAGAGCGGTGCGCGGAATCGATCTCCGGCCGTTAGCGAATGAGAGCGAATGCTGCGGATTTGGAGGAATGTTCTCCACGAAATTCGGAATGATTTCCGCGGCCATGGGCGACGCAAAAGCTGTCAGCCTGGAAAAGGCCGGAGCTGAATATGTGACCACGATCGATCCCAGCTGCCTGATGCACCTCGGCGGAATTTTCGGGGCCACCAGGCGGAAGCTGAAAACGATTTATCTGGCGAGCATTCTGGCTTGCATGGATGGAACAGCAGCAAGCGAGGCGCGCCTATGAGCACCGCGGCCCAGGAATTTCTTCAGCAGGCCGAGATCAAGGCCTCCGATCTGGAGCACCGGGCGCTCATTCAGCGGGGCATGGCCAGCTACGAGTCCGCATTCGACAAGGGCCGGGCGCGGTTTGCGGACTGGGAGGCGGCGCGCGCGCGTTTGTCGCAGATTAAAGAGGAGGCGCTCGCAAGCCTGGGGCAGAATCTGGTTGAGTTCGAGAAACGAATTGTGGAGCGGGGCGGGCAGGTCCACTGGGCGGAAACGGCCGAGCAAGCCAACGATTACGTCGTTGAATTGGCGCGGGCGCGTGGCGTCAAGACCGTAGTGAAGTCGAAGTCGATGGTGACCGAGGAAATTCATCTTGCCCCGGCGCTGGAGAAAGCCGGGGTAACCGTCTGGGAGACGGACCTGGGTGAGTTCATTGTGCAATTACGGCAGGAGCGACCGTATCACATTGTCACTCCTGCGATGCACCTCAGCCGCTATCAAATCGCCGAACTCTTCCGCGAGAAATTGGGTGAAAACGTGGAGGACGCCGACCCCGCGAAATTGGTGGCGGCCGCGCGGGTGGCTTTGCGCAAAGCTTTTTTTTCTGCGGAGATGGGCATATCAGGCGCGAACTTTTTGGTGGCAGACACGGGCATGGTGGCTCTTTCGACCAACGAAGGCAACGGGCGCCTGACCACGTCAATTCCTCCGATTCACGTTGTCGTCACCGGCATTGAGAAAGTGATTCCGCGCTTAAGCGATCTGGCGGTGTTTTGGCCGATGCTGGCGACGTCGGGCACGGGGCAACCAATCACAACCTACAGCACGCTGGTCCGCGGGCCTCGCACAAAAAAAGAAAACGACGGCCCACGCGAATTTCACGTGGTCCTGGTGGATAACGGACGCACCGGGCTCCTGGGAAATGCCGAAACCCAGGAAGTGTTGAAGTGCATCCGCTGCGGAGCATGCCTGAATATTTGCCCGATCTTCCGGCATGTCGGCGGGCATACCTATGGGGCGATCTATCCCGGGCCAATTGGCAGCATTTTCACGCCGCGTACGGCGGGCTTGAGGGAGTGGGGACATCTCTCTTACGCGTGCTCGTTGTGCAACGCCTGCAAAGGCGTTTGTCCCGTAAAAATCGACTTGCCAAAGCAACTGCTGCTGGCACGGCGCGATTTTGTGGCAACCGCAAACGTGAAACCGGCCGAGCGCGCCGGGTTTGCCGGGTTTCGCTGGGCAACGGCGAGTGCGCGCCGCTTTCGCTGGATAGGCTGGCTGGGCGGCAAAGTGGCATCGACCGTACGCTCGATCGGATTGAGCGGAACGAGTTTCGATCCGACGAGGGCCTGGACAAAATACCGCGCTCCCATCGAATTTCCCCGGCAGACATTCCGCGCTTGGTGGAGGTCGAATGGCAAACGCTAGCGCAATCGCACGGGAAAGCATTTTGTTGCGAATCACCCGGGCCAATGCTCGCGGCCGGCGTGTGCCGTCCGCCAAGATTCCTCCGCAAGCGATCTTTCCTCCTATCCACGACGTGCGCGCGCGATTCCTGCACGAGAGCGCCGGAAATCTGATGGAGGTTTTTGAAACCGCTGATTTGTCCGAATCTGCGACCGCACTTGAGTCCGTGCTTCGTTCGCTGCCGGCGGGAGAAATTTATGTACAGGACCACCCCGATCTGGCGTGCTTTCTGGCTGACCTGAAGCGATCGCGGCCGGTGCGGCTGTCGTCGCAGGGCGCGATTGCGGAAAATTCGCAGGCGGCGCTCACCTTGGCGCATGCGTTCGTGGCGCAGAGCGGTTCGATTTTATCTTCGTCAATGTGCGGGGGGCGGGGCGCTTCGATCGTTCCGCCCTGCCATATCGTTTACGGGCGGGCAGAACAAATTGTGCCGGAGATCGATGATGCATTAGCATTAGCGCAGCGCCAAGTACCGGAGGCGTCTTACATCGGGCTGATCAGCGGTTCCAGCCGGACTGCCGACATTGAGAAAATTCTGGTTCAGGGAGCGCACGGGCCCAGGCGGTTGGTAGTAATTCTGGAAGGTCAGGATCCCGACTTCGCGGTGTCCCGCAATCGGGTAAACACAGTAGAATCTGCGGAAACATTCGACTAAAATACACATCTTCCTACGGGTTTTACGCAAACCTTTTGCCAGGAATCCACATCTACGTTTTTTAGACAAGGAAATCCGGCTTTTTGCAGTTTCCGCTCAACTGATGTGACCGGCTTCGCATCCTACTTTGCTTGCCGAGTGGGGGCATGACGGCGCTCCGGACGTGCCTTGTCTTATGCTTCGTGATGGCGAAGCGGGGCAACTGACTCCAAATCGTTCGGCATTTGACGAAATAATTCGAGGGTTCTGCCATGAAGTACCCGAGTTATACGCGCCACGCGATACTGCACCCGCTGCGTAATTGCGCCGTCTTGCTTGCGTTCGCTGCCTGCGCCCTCGGGCAGACCAAACCTTCGCCAACTGCTCCCGCATCCGAACTCGAACGGCAAAACATGGCCCGCGTGGCGGCGCGCACTTCTCAGCTGGTGGGGATTTTCTACCGCGATCCCGGACTGCTGGTGGAGTTGAAGCGTTGGATTGCGCGCGACGCCAGCAATCATGGCCAGGTTGTCTCCGATACCGATCTGACCGACGAAGCCATTTTTGAGCGACTGGATAATGACGTGGCCTTCCGCTCGGAGGCGACATCACTTGTCCAGCGTTATGGCTACCTGCTGCCGGAATTGAATCCTGAGTCTTCCCTTTCGAAAGAGCGCTCGCTCGAAATGCAGGAACGCGCCAGGATTCGCGCGCAGTACGTGGAACAACAAAATGCGCTGGGCAATCAACCAAACCAGCAGCGGACCCAGGGCGGCGCGAACTGTGCGCCGACGGATGCCAATTGCGTGCCGCCCTCCAATCCCCGACCAGCGCCTCAGGTGATTCAGCAGCCGGGAGTGATCCCCCCGAACTCGCAGCCTTCCATTCCGCCGCAGGGCCTGGCCTCAAACGGCGAGCCAGTGCCTTCGCAGACGGCATTTGGCGGGAGGGGGGCCTCCGGATCAAGCATCGAACCGGACCTGAATGCAGGCGGGCGGCAGAACACCTTCGGTCCCGACACGGAAGATGCGGTGAGGGGGTCGCAGCGGGCTACTCCGGATGAGCAGGCGATCGCGCCCATTTCGAATACGCAGCCTGCCCAGAGTTACGGCCCGCAATATGAAAACAATCGCGGCGGACTGCCGCCGGGTGTAACTAATGTCGAGTACGATCCTTTTTCGAATACCCTCGGGTCAGTAACGCCAAACGCGGCGAGTTACTCGCCGAGCGCGAGTGCATCCTATTCGCGCCCCTACGAATCCGCTGGGTCCAGTCAGCGCCTTTATCTGCGGTCGAATCCGTATGAAAGCATTCCCTCGCTGTTCGACATGTACTTGCAGGCATCTTCGCGACCGGCCGCGCCGCAGCGCTTCGGCATGCAGGTCTTTGAGAACGGCACCCGCGACCTGAGCAAGATCCCCATGGATCTTCCGGTGGGGCCCGATTACGTCGTCGGCCCCGGAGATGGATTGTCTATCGACATGTGGGGCGGGGTGGTGCGGCGTTTTTATGAAGTTGTGGATCGCGAAGGCCGGGTCGACCTGCCGGAAGTTGGGCCCGTGCTGGTTTCCGGCAAGACTCTGGCTCAGGTGCAGGATTATCTGCAAACCCTGCTGCGCAAACAATTCCGCAACGTCTCGGCTGACGTTTCGCTTTCGCGGTTGCGCACGGTCCGCATTTACGTCGTCGGCGATGTAGCGAATCCCGGCGCCTACGACATCAGTTCCCTTTCCACGCCCTTGAATGCGCTGTTCGCGGCGGGCGGACCGACGGCGCGCGGTTCCCTGCGTGTTTTGAAACATTACCGCGGCGATCAGTTGGTGCAGGAAGTGGACACATACGATCTGCTGTTGAACGGCGTACGAGCCGACATGCAGCGACTGGAGAACGGGGACTCCATTCTGGTCCCTCCCATCGGACCGGAAATCACGGTAGAAGGCATGGTGCGCCGGCCGGCCATCTACGAATTGAAGGGCGAAAAAAATCTGGACGACGTTTTAGACCTTGCCGGTGGACTGCTGCCGACGGCGACTCTGCGGCACATCGAGGTGCAACGTGTGGTCGCTCACGAGCGCCAGACCATGTTGAGCATCAGCGTCCCGGCAAAAGACACAGGCAGCGAGATCACGACCCAGCTGGATTCGTTTTCCGTGCAGGATGGCGACAAGGTCAGAATCTTCCCGATCGCCCCTTATAACCAGGACGCCGTTTATCTGGAAGGCCATGTGATCCGGCCGGGCCAGTATTCGTACCACGAGGGCATGAAGATCACGGATCTGGTGCCATCGTACAAAGACCTGCTACCTGAGCCGGCCACAAAATATGCGGAGATCATCCGGCTCAGCCGCCCCGACTATCGGCCGCAGGTGCAGAGCTTCAATTTGGCCGCGGCCTTATCCGATCCAGCCGATGCGCCCACGCTCGAACCGCTGGACACGGTGGTGATTTTCGGGCGCTACGATTTTGAAAATCCACCCACGGTTTCGGTCCTGGGCGATGTGCGTTCACCGGGGGACTACAAGACGGACGGTGATATCCGGCTAAGCGACGCTATCCACCTTGCGGGCGGTCTCGCTCCCGACGCCGATGCGGAGGACGCCCAGATATTCCGTTATCAACCGGACAGCAGCCTGAAAATTTTTAGCGTGAAACTGAGCAGCGCTCTTGGCGGAAGCCGGGAAGACAACATTGAATTGACCTCGCGCGATCGAATTCTCGTGCACCGGAGCAACGCCGCTATCGATCCGCCCACGGTTTACGTGAAGGGCGATGTGGCACATCCAGGGCGCTATCCCCTGGCCGCCAACATGCGAATCTCCGATCTTGTCCAAGCTGCGGGGGGATTGCAGCAGAGCGCCGACCCCACGGTCGCGGACCTCACCCGATACGAATGGAATGGCAACAAACAGATCACCGGGCAACAGGAAAAAATCCAGCTGGCGGCGGCGTTGTCGGGAGGACCGTCCGAAGAAGCGAACCCCACGCTCAGCAACGGCGATGTTCTCACCATCCGCGAACGGACAGGATGGTACGAGCTGGGAGCGTCGATCACACTGCGCGGCGAGGTGCTGCACCCGGGCACTTACGGGTTAAGGCCGGGTGAACGGCTAAGTTCGGTGATCGAGCGGGCGGGAGGGTTTACATCGGCCGCATATCCTTATGCGGCCGTTCTGACGCGGCTGGAAGTGCGGCAAGTCGAAGAGAAATCGTATGCGGCGACCATCCAGCGAATTCGCGAGCAACAGACGGCGGTCAAGCTTTCATTGGCGGCAGCCGAAGACCCCGGCGAGAAACTGACCGACGAATCCGCTTACGTGCAATGGCAGAGCACGCTGGAGAATCTGGTCAACAATCCCCCGAGCGGGCGAGTGGCCATCCAGGTTTCCACCAATATGCGGTATTGGGCGAACACTCCCCGCGACATTACTTTGCGTGCGGGCGACGTGCTGACCGTACCCAAGCGGCCGAGCTTTGTGCTGGTACAGGGCCAGGTTTACGGGCCGGCAGCCATCGCCTATCATCCCGGCAAGAGCGCTCGCTGGTACCTGATGCGGGGCGGTGGTCCGACGAATTTGGCGAACAAGAGTGCCATTTTTGTCATCCGAGCAGATGGAACGGTGATCGGCGGGCACTCGCACATGTGGAGCGAACAACTGAGCGCCACGTTGCAGCCGGGCGACATGGTAGTGGTGCCGGAAAAAGCACTGGGTGGGCCGCGGCCCTGGAAGACTGTGTTTCAGAATGCGCAAATTCTCAGCTCCATTACGGCCAGCGCCTTTATTGCTGCCAGCTTCTGAGGAAGAGTACGTGTATCGGATAGTTGCCAGCATAGCGCTGTTATTGTCTTCCGCGGCAGTGTGGGCTCAATCTGCGCCAGTGAGTTCCTCGACCGGCAGCGAAGTTGCGGCGCGGGACGAAGCGCAAGATGCTCCGAACGATAATGGGGCGGCAAAGGACCTACCGGATGCGCCCCCGGACAATCGTCTTCGCGACCTGCCGTCACAATTCCTGCACGATCAAGCCGGCCTGTGGACGAGTCCGCGAAAAGCTCGCCTGGCAGATGCCACCTGGCTGGTTCCCCTGGGCGGCTTGACGGCGGCGCTGTTGGCCACAGACAGTGCGACCTCGCGCGACCTGAACAACGATCCGAATACGTTAACCCGCTATCGGCACATCTCCGACTACGGAGTCGGGGCCATGGCAGGCGTGGGCGGGGCCGCATTCTTCCTCGGCTTAGCGACGCATAACGATCACGAGCGCGAAACCGGTTTTCTGAGCGGCGAAGCGGCCGTGGATGGGCTGGTCATGGTGGAGGCGCTGAAATACGCGGCACGCCGCGAGCGCCCGTACGTCGACAACGCTCGGGGAAAATTCTGGCATGGAGGCGACAGCTTTCCCTCGGAACATGCCGAAGCCGCATGGGCCATCGGCAGTGTGATCGCTCACGAATATCCAAATCCATTCGTTAGATTTCTCAGCTACGGCCTCGCCACCACGGTCAGCGCCACGCGAGTGATGGCGAAGCAGCACTTCCCGTCGGATGCGCTGGTCGGCAGCGCGATCGGGTGGCTGGTGGGCGAATACGTTTACCGCCAGCACCATGACCCGGCCTTGCAGGGGCGCGATTGGGCGGTGCCGGCCGTCCGTCCCGACCGCCCCGGCCACTGGCCCGCGAAAAACATGGGTTCACCCTACATGCCCCTCGACAGTTGGGTTTATCCGGCGTTCGATCGGCTGATCGCCATGGGCTACATTCACACCGGGTTTGAAGATATGCGGCCGTGGACGCGCATGGAATGTGCGCGCTTGATGATGGAGGCCCAGGACCGGATCAACGAGGACGATCCGGCGGAAAACGAAGCGACCCATCTGTACCACACCCTTGAGAAGGAGTTCGGTTGGGAGGCGGATTTGCTTGGCGGAGGCAACAACGCGAACTTTCAGATCGAATCGGCATATACGCGCGCAACTGAAATTTCGGGCAAGCCGCTCACCGATGGCTACCACTTCGGGCAGACGGTCTTCAACGATTACGGCCGCCCTTATGAGCAAGGGTTCAACAATGTAAGCGGGGCTTCAGCCTGGGCGGAGGCGGGGCCGTTCGTGGGATATTTTCGCGCGGAATACCAGCATGCACCTTCCGCTGGGCCGCTGCCGTTAACAGCTCGCCAAGCGATGGCCACAGAAGACTTTCAGGAGGACGCAAGCTTCGGCATCAATCCTTCGTCGCTCACCCCGCCAGCCACCGCCATTGCGGGTGTCGATCAGGCTCACCTTCTTGATACTTACGTGGCCATGACTTTTTCCGACTGGCAGTTCAGCTACGGAAAACAGAGTCTTTGGTGGGGGCCGGGCGCGGGTGGCCCCATGATGTACAGCGACAACGCCGACCCCATCAATATGTTTCGCGTCAACCGCGTAACTCCTTTCCGTCTGCCGGGTTTCATGGGAGTATTGGGACCGATGCGGCTGGAATTCTTTATCGGGCAGTATTCGGGGTACGAATTCATGTTCACGCCTCAAGGACTGGTCGGGACATGGGGGCAATCGCTGCGGCCGCAGCCGACCATCCACGGAGAACGGCTGAGTTTTAAGCCCAGCGACAATCTGGAAATCGGAATTTCGCGGACTACGGATTACGGCGGCCCAGGCTATCCGCTCACATGGCATAACTTTGGGCGCACGTTGTTTTCCACAGGCAACACCCTGCCGGGGGCGGCCAATAAACCCGGAGCGCGGCGGGCGGGCCTGGATTTCTCCTATAAACTTCCCGGACTGCGCAACGGCGCCACTTTGTACGCGGATGGCCTGGCACAGCACGATGAGATTAGCCCGATTCTCGGGCCCGACGTAGCTGCCTGGAGCGCGGGCCTTTATATTCCCCGGTTGCCGGGCGTTCCCAAGCTGGATTTCCGCGCCGAGGGCACCTATACCAGCCCCCCTAACAACTTTGGCGACGTGGCTTTCGGGGCCTTCTACTGGGATGCGACGTGGATCACCGGCTTTCAGAATTCCGGGCATTTGATGGGCAACTGGGTGGGTCGCGAAGGCCAGGGAGCGCAGGCGTGGAGCACGTATTGGTTCACGCCGCGGAACAAACTGCAATTCTCCTACCGCCATCAAAAAGTGAGCTATCAGTTTGTGCCCGACGGAGGAACGATCACGGATGGCAGTGTGCGCGCCGACTTTTGGGCCCGCTCGATCTTCAGCGTGTCGGCGGCCGTGCAATACGAGGTATGGAATTTTCCCGTGATTGCCCCAGGGCATCAGACCGACGTCAGTACGACTGTGCAGTTGGCCATCTGGCCGAAACCGCGGGAAACGAACCGTCGCGGAAGCGAATAAATCATGGCGATCAGGCACATCCCGAACCGCGAGGAACCGCTGAGCGACGCCGATCTGGAGCGCGCGCTCACTCTCCAGGCGGAAGAACCTCGGGTCCGCCGGCAACGCCGTATCGCCCGATTGACGCTGTTATGGCAGCATCGCCTGGAGTTGCGAAGGTGGGCGGTGGCCGGCCTCGTCGCGTGTGTCGTGCTGGTCTTTCTTCTGCCGGTCCGATACGCCTCAACCACTCGCCTCATGCCGCCCGACCAGGGCGCAGGAGCGGGAATGGCCGCGGTGCTGGCTTCGTTCTCCGGAAAAAGCGGAGGCGGAGGCGGCGACCTTGGCGTATTGCCCGATCTGCTCGGCTTGAAAACTTCCGCCGACCTTTTCATCGGCGTATTGAAAAGCCGCACCATCCAGGACGCGATCATCAACAAGTTCGATTTGAGAAAAGAGTATTCGCTGAAGCGATGGGAGGACACGCGCAAAGAACTGGAAAAGCGCACCGACCTTTCCACTGAACGCAAGAGCGGCATTATCACCATCGCTGTGTCAGACCGGGACCCTGCGCGGGCCCAGGCGATCACAGAAGAGTATGTCGAGCAACTGGACAAAGTCGTAACCAGCTTGAACAATTCCTCGGCGCACAAGGAACGTGTGTTCCTGGAGCAGCGTCTGACCGAAGTGAACCAGGACCTGGAAAAGTCGGAACAGCAGTTCAGCGAGTTTGCCGGCAAGAACACGGTCATCGACCTCAAAGAGCAGGGCAACGCCATGCTGCAAGCCGCAGCCAGCGTGGAAGGGCAATTGATAGCCGCGCAGACCGAGTTGCAGGGCTTGCGCGCGCTTTATACCGATAACAATGTGCGGGTGCGGGAGACCGAAGCCCGGATCGAGGAACTGCGAAAGCAGCTGAAAAAACTTGGCGGCAGCGCGCCACCCGCGGGCAGCTCAGCACCCGTCGCCAATGAAAGTGACGACTACCCGGCGATACGGCAACTTCCCGCCCTGGGTGTTCCCTACACCGATCTCTACCGGCGAGTGAAAGTGGAAGAAGCCGTGTTTGAAACACTGACCAAGCAATATGAACTGGCCAAACTGGAAGAAGCGAAGGAAACTCTGAGCGTGAAGGTGCTCGATCCAGCGAACATCCCCGAGAAGAGATCTTTCCCCCCGAGAATTCTTTTCGTCGGTCTGGGAGAGTTGTTGACGCTGGGACTCGCCGTGCTATGGATTCAGGGGCGCGAGAAGTGGCGGAACACGAGCACGAATGATCCTGGCAAAGCGCTCGCCATGGAAGTTTTTAACTCCGCGCGGCACACGCTGTCGTCACAGCGCCGCCGCAACGGGACATCTGGAAAGTAGTGGGATTTGTGGCTGCGACTTTAAATTCGAAACCCTTTTCCGTCGCCAGCGTAACTGTCGCCTTCAACGGCGCAGCGCAGTTGCCCGGGCATCTCGATGCATTGCGGCGGCAAACCTTGTCGCTCGATGAAATCGTGGTGGTCGACAATGCCTCGCAGGACGGCACCGTCGCCATGCTTTCCTCCAATTATCCGGGAGTGAAATTACTGCGGCTTGGCGAAAATACCGGGGTTGGGGGTGGATTCGCGGCGGGAATCGAGTACGCAGCGCAGAAACATGACTGGATCTGGCTGTTCGATCAGGACAGCCGGCCTGCGAGCGACTGCCTCGAACAGCTTCAAGAAGCGCTTACCAGTGATCCTGAGCCTTCGTCGATAGCAGTCCTTGCGCCTGTTTGTGTTCACCCCAAAAACGGAATGACTTATACGGGAGTGTCATGGCGGGGCGGACGGCTGCTGCCGGAGAGGACGGACCCCGGCAAACCGATCACTTTCGTCGACTCGGTGATCTCCTCCGGCAGTTTGATCCGGCGGGACGCGATCCTCGAGGCGGGACTGCCGCGCAGCGATTTTTTCATGGACTTTGTGGACCATGAACACTGCCTGCGTTTGCGGCGAAAAGGGTTCCGGATTGGAGTTGTTAACCGCGCGATCCTGCATCATGCGCTGGGTGACTCGGCAAAATTCAATATTTTCGGCTGGACCAAATTCTGGACAGACCATGCGCCTTGGCGCGAATACTACATGACGCGCAACCACATCTTCACGGTCTGGAACTATTACCCGCAGTGGCGGGCCAGAAGCGCCACAACGCTGCGCTTGGCGCGGCATGCCGCCGGAATCCTGATTTTCGGAAAAGAAAAACTCGCCTGTTTGCGGGCCATGCATGAAGGATGGATCGACGGCCGGGCGGGAAAGCTGGGCGTCCGCGCGCGGACGCCGGACTTAAGTATTTGAGTTCGAGGCGGGACGGTCATGAGACTGGGGCCTGACCGAGGACCGAAGAAAGCGATATGTTGCAAGCCAAAGTGTCGATCGTGCTGCTGAATTGGAATGGCTGGCGGGACACCGTGGCCTGCCTCGAATCGCTGCGGCAGCTGCGTTACCCGAATTTCGACGTCATCGTTGTGGACAACGGATCGACCGACGATTCCGTGGCGCGCATTCGGGAAACATTTCCTGACGTGGATTTGATCGAAGCGGGCAAGAACCTGGGATTCGCCGCGGGCTGCAATCTCGGCGCGGTACATGCGCTGTCGCGGGGCTCCGAGTATGTGTGGCTGCTCAACAACGATACGGTCGCCGACCCGGGCGCGTTGGCTGCCCTGATCGAGAAAGCGGAGGCAAACCCGCAAATTGGCGTGGTGGGTTCGGTGCTTTATTGCGCCGATGAACCGGAGCGGGTGCAGTGCTGGGGCGGCGGGTACGTCAGTTTCCGTCTGGGGCGCTCCCGGCCGTTTGTCGGTCCGGTCCCCGATGAAAAGCTGGAGTTCATCACCGGCGCGAGTTTCCTTTTGCCGCGCAAGGTCATCAAGAAGTTCGGTTTGCTCGATGAAGGTTATTTCATGTACTGGGAAGACGCGGATTACTGCTTCGGCCTTCGGCGCGCGGGCTTGAAGCTGGCGGTGGCGGAAAGATCGAAGGTCTGGCACAAGGAGTCGGCGTCGGTCGGCAAAGTGAGTGCGCGCCTGGACAACTACTTCAACGCCTCGGCGGCCAGATTTTTTGCCCGGCATGCTTCCCTTCCCGGCGTGACCTTATGGACAGGAGTTACCCTGCGCCTGGCCAAACGAATTCTGGCGGGCGACTGGGGGAGGGCCCTGGCGGTCTGGAACGGGGTTCGCGGTCGCAGACTGGAGCCGACGCTATTGGGCGTTGCAGGCAACTTGAACCGGGCAGGTGATTAAGTCGAGAAACGAATCGCAAAATGGAAATCCTTTACGACGCACGATGGATCGGCAATCACGGCATTGGGCGCTTTGCCGGCGAGATGCAGCGGGCGATTCCAGGTATGTCGCCGTATCGCATTTCGCGGCGGCCGTCGCATCCCTGCGATCCGGTTTTACTGGGAGCAGCCCTGTGGCGATTGCAGCCGCGGCTGTTTTTCAGTCCCGGCTACAACTCGCCGGCGGGATGGCCGGGGCCGTTCGTTTTTACGTTGCATGATCTGCATCACCTGCATGTGCCGGACAATTCGAGCGCGATGAAAAGAGCGTATTACCGCTACTTTATTCGTCCCGCGTGCCATCGCGCGCAGGCCGTGCTCACGGTCTCGGACTACTCCCGCGATGAAATTGCCCGCTGGGCGGGCATCCATGAACAGAGGATTGTGAACGTCGGCAATGGAGTTGGGCCTGCATTTTCGGAAGTGGGGCCGCGCTTCTCCCCCGGCTTTCCGTATCTCCTCTACGTTGGCAGCCGCAAGCCGCATAAAAACCTGACGCGCTTGTTGCGGGCCTTTGCCGCAGCAGGAGTCGACAACGAGATACGGCTTTTGCTCTCGGGCTCGCCGGACGGCGAAATCGCATCCCTGGTTCACGATTGCCGTCTCGCGGGCCGGGTTGCATTCGCCGAGTTGCCGGATGACGACAGCCTCGCGGCTGCGTATCGGGGAGCGGTGGCGGTGGTTTTTCCTTCCCTGTACGAGGGATTCGGACTGCCACCCCTGGAAGCCATGGCCTGCGCAACTCCGGTAATCACGTCGAATGTGTGCGCCATTCCGGAAGTTGTCGGCGATGCGGCATGGCTGGTCGATCCGCTCCGCGTAGACGACATCGCCCACGCGATCAGATCGTTAGTGGAAGACAAAGTTCTCCAGCAGACACTTCGAGAGCGAGGGGTCGCGCGCGCCGCGCGATTCAGTTGGAAAACAACGGCGGGAAAAGTCTCCGCCGTTCTTACATCCGTTAGCGGTCGAACAGTTTTGCGGCCGTTGGAGATTGCAACCCCCAAGCACCAGGCGATTTCGTCGACACCCGATTCTTAGCAGCCAAATCAGCTTCAATGGCTACTAAAAAACATATTCCCAGTTGTTTGCGATCCTATATTGGTGAGGAAAGTTGATGGTTTCGGCGGCGATTGTTGTCTTGACTAAAAATGGCGGCCTGTACGTAGAAGAATTGCTCGGCGCGCTATTTGCGCAAGTCGGTATCGGCATGCACGAAGTAATTCTCATCGATTCCGGTTCGACCGATGACACCCTGACGGTGGCGGCGGAGTTTCCCGTGCGCGTCGAGAAAATTCCCGCCCGGGATTTTCATCACGCCCGCACCCGCAATTTCGCCGGATCGCTGGTCAACAGCGACGTGCTGGTATTCCTCTCCCAGGATGCGATTCCCGCGTCGAACATGTGGCTGACAGCGCTGCTGGAAACTTTTTCCGATCCCCGGGTGGGCGCGGTCTACGGAAGGCAGATCGCCCGGCAGAATTCATCGGCCGAACGCCGCGACGTATTCGACACCATTTACGGCGAGCAACGACTAGTGAAAGATCCGGCCTTGGGCAATCAACTGGGCTACCGCTTCTTTCATTTCTCCGACGCCAATTCCGCCATTCGGCGAAGCGTCTGGGAGGCGACACGGTTTCCCGAAGACCTTGCGGTCTTTGAGGACATCGGAATCGCCAAACGAATCCTTGACGCGGGCTGGAAAATTGTTTACGAGCCCAACGCCGCGGTTTTCCATTCTCACTATCATTCCACGCTCGGATTGTTCAAACGATATTTTGACATCGGGTTCACGCTCCAGCGGCTGAAAATCTGGGATTCCCCGGGGGTGGGCCCGTCGATGCTGCGCGACGCTGGCAAGCTGTTGAAACGAAAGCTTTCGTCTGGAGGAACTGCCGGTCCCGCGCCGGGCCGGATCTGGCAGGATGCAGCCAAATCATTAGGCTTCATCCTTGGCCTTAACGAACGTTATTTACCTCTTTCCCTGAAAAGGCATCTAAGCGCTCACCAGATCTACGAAAAGGCGGCGGCAAGTTAGCGTTCAAAGGCCGAATTATCTGCGCTGCTTAGGAAGTGTAAGTCAGTATGATTCGCAGTCGCTTAAGTTACGCCCGGTTTTACCTGAGAATACTCACTCTGGTATTGCCTGTCCTCGCCTATTTCATCGCCGTAAGAATCCGCTTCGGAATGAATCTCCTGTTGGAGCGCCACAATAACCTCGGCGTGCCTTCGTACTGGGGAATTGTTCTGCTCACTACCATCGCGTGGGCCATTGTCGCCGAAGAATCGGGACTTTGGAACATCGAGGAACTCTACGTCACCGGCGGGAAATCACGGCGGCTGATCGAAGCGCTGGCGTTTACCTATGCCATCGTCATGGTGGGCGCGTTTCTTTACCGGCAGGTGAGCTATTCCCGCGCGGTGGTCGCGTTGAGCGCGATTGTGCTTTTTCTTCTGGCCACGGCGTTGCGCATTATTTTTCGGGTGTGCCTGGAATGGGCCCGCGTTTCCGGGAGAAGCGAAATCAAAATCCTGATGGTGGGAACCGGAGCCTACGCCAGCCAGGTGGCCAGCGCGCTTACCCATGGGCAGGTGCTGCCGGGAAAAATTGCCGGATACGTGCGGCTGCCCGATCATCCCATTGAAGTGGATGGCGCGCCGGTCTATGAACTGGACCACGTCCCGGTTTTTTCCAACGGCGACACGATCAATGACGTAGTGATCGCCCTGCCCCACGAGCGCCTGGATGAAATTCGGCTGGTTCTTCCCATGCTGGAGCGGCTTTGCGTTCCTACGCGCCTGGCCATCGATTTTGCGCCCGGCGTCGGCTTCTCGGACCGGCTGATCGATCTGGGCGGAATCAACATGCTTGACTTGCGTCCCACGCTGGCCGAGTCGGGGTCGTACCTGGTCTTAAAGCGCAGCTTCGACGTGATTCTTTCCCTGCTGGTTCTGTCCGTGACCTGGCCGCTCATGCTGATCATCGCCCTGGCCATCAAATTCGAAAGCGAGGGTCCGGTGCTGTTCTCGCAGGACCGGGTTGGGCTGAACGGCCGGGTCTTTCGCATTCTTAAATTCCGCACCATGAAGATGGGATCGGAGGACGAATCCGATACGCGCTGGACGGAACCGCAGGATCCGCGACGCACCTACGTGGGCGCGTTCCTGCGGCGCACCAACCTCGATGAATTGCCGCAGTTCCTGAATGTTCTGAAGGGCGACATGAGCGTGGTCGGTCCACGGCCCGAACGCCCTTTTTTCGTGGAACGCTTCCTCACTGAATTCGAGAAATACAATTCGCGGCATTTTCTTAAAGCGGGAATCACCGGCTGGGCGCAGGTGAACGGCTGGCGCGGAGACACATCGATCGCCAAGCGCGTGGAATTCGATCTCTATTACCTGCGCAACTGGAGCTTGACCTTCGACCTCCAGATCATCACTCTGACTTTCCTGCGCTTGTTCACCAGCAAGAACGCCCACTGAGGAAAGGCCGGGCCGCCTTTCTACGGAAGGCAACAGCGGTCGGAAGACTTAACGAAATTTCAGGGGGAAGCGGGAAGACGACTATGAAAGCTCCTTTTGTTCTAGGCAGATTATTGTTTGGCGGATTCTTTCTTCATAGCGGCATCACTAATCTGCGGAAAGCCCGCGAGATGGGACCCTATCTGGAGTCGAAGGGCATTCCTAAGGGTGAACTCGCCGTGAGATTATCGAGCGTGCCCTTGATCCTGGGCGGCGCGAGCATGTTGCTCGGCGTAAAGCCGAAGCTGGGAGCCATGGCCATCCTCGGCTTTCTTGCCGGGGCTTCTCCGTTGGTGCACGACTTCTGGCGCAAGGAAGATCCGGCGCAGCGCGCGAATGAAATGGTTCACCTGCTGAAGAACCTGGCCCTGGCCGGCGGCGCGCTGGCCTTGATGGGAGTGGATGAGCCCTGGGAAGCCAGCCTGCCCGTGGGAC
>DATLKM010000442.1:0-4082 GCA_035538435.1 Binatia bacterium | reverse complement strand
ATCAACGGCGGCGAGTTCGATTTTGCAGGCGCCGGGAGCATCACCAACCTTGTGTTCGGAGGGACGGGATTCGTCAGTGATCCGTGGGCGTTTTTTAAGGGTGGGACAACCGATTCCAACGTTTCATTCTCCGGAACCGCCGTGGCCGATCTGAGCCATCCCGGCCGGTATACGATGCCGCTTTCGACATCGCTGACGGTGAGCGCCGGGGACGATACTCCTTTCAGCGTGGTGTTGTATCCGGGGAGTAGCGGAGAGTTGTTCTGGCTGGAAAACGATAGCGATAGCGTATTTGCAGGGGCCTTGGCGCCTTTGGGATCCCTGACCGGAATTCCGGCCGCAAGTGCGCCGGCAGGAACTGAACGGACCAGAAAGTAAGGTGTTGCGCTCGCGCTGCTGTGTGGAGTTATTAGCTTGCCCGTATTAGGTGCCAGTTACCGTTCAAGACCGAATAATTTATGCAGATAAGGTGAGGTCAGGCCGTCTGGAATTCCGTTTGGCCTGCTTGCCTGATGTATTAGAATGACAACACCCTCCTCCCCCAGATCATTTCGCAGCCGGATCGCGAATTCATGAAGGAACCCGTATGAAGCAGAGAATCTCCGCCGCCCTGATCGCGACCTGCACACTTCTGTCACTTCTTGCCGCAGCGCAGGAACCCGAGGCCTTGCCGCCCGCGGACCTGGCGCGTATTGCAGCACAGCAAATTGAAGCCCGCCAGGCGCAGCAACAATCTGCGCCCGAGGGGTCTGGAGCGGGTCAGAACCAGGCCGATCAGCCGCAGGCTGAGCCGGTTCAGCAACCCGTGCGGGGCGAGGCCGATCCGAGATTCCAGGCGCCATTCGGGTTGCCGCACGACGATCTGGCGCGGACAGCCCGGCATATCGGGGCCCCGCGGCAGCAGACTCCTTCGCCCGCCATTACTCCGGTGCTGACCCAGCATAACGACCTTTCCCGCACCGGCCAATATCTGACGGAAACCACGCTGACGCCCTCGAACGTCAACTCCACCCAGTTCGGGAAAGTTTTTTCCTACTCCGTGGATGGTCAAATCTACGCCCAGCCGCTGTACGTGCCCAATGTCACAATCAAGGGCGTTTCGCACAACGTGGTTTATGTGGCCACGGAGAACGACAGCGTTTACGCCTTCGACGCCGACGGCAAGCAGAGCGCGCCGTTGTGGCAGGTAAATTATCTGAATTCGACTTCGAGTCTGTCGGTTGTGCCTGTGCCCTGCGGCACCGACGGCAGCACGACCGACATCAGCTGCAACATTTTCCCTTATTACGGAATTACGGGGACGCCGGTTATTAATTTGACCGCGTCGAGCCCCGCGGCGGGAACCATGTACTTCATCGTTCGCACGCAGGAGACTCCGGCCAACGGCCTGCCGGTTTATTACCAGCGGCTGCACGCGGTGGATATCAGCACCGGCAACGAGATAAGCGGAAGCCCGGTGGTGGTTTCGGGGAGCTTTCCTGGAATTGGCGCGGGCAGCGACGGGACCAACGTCAGCTACGATCCGCTGGCCGATATTCAGCGCGCCGCGATCACGCTGGCGAACGGCAACGTTTACATTGCGTGGGCGGGCGCGGCGCACGGCTGGATCATGGCCTACAACGCGACCACGTTGCAGCAGGTTGCCGTATTCAACAGCGCCCCCAACTACACGCTGGGCGGCATCTGGCAGACCGGCAACGGGTTGGTGGCTGATAGTTCCGGCAATCTTTATGTTTCGGTCGGCGACACGATTTTTGACGCGTCGAGCGTGGCCGACAACGGCTCGTACAGCAATGACTACGGTGACACCGTCCTCAAATTCAGCCCTACGCTGGACGTGCTGGACTATTTCACGCCCATGGACCAGGCCTGCCGTGGCGGCGATACGCAGGGCGATAAGGACAATGATTTGGACCTCGGTTCGGCGGGGCCGCTTCTGCTGCCCACGCAAGGAGGGGCTGCACCGGATGAATTGCTGGTCATCGGCAAGAGCGGCTTCGGCAGTACGGGAAGCAGTTGCGATACGGCGGATGTCTATTTGCTGAATCTGAACGGCCCGCAGGGAATGGGGAAATATGAAACCGGCACGGGCGGAACGGACAATGTGATCCAGGAACTGACCGATCCCCCAGACCTGAACCTTCAGCCCCAGGGATTCTGGAGCAGTGCGGCCTTCTGGCAGGGGACGGAGAACGCGAGCGGCACCAGCGGCACCAGTTACGTTTATATGGCCGGAACGAGCGCGCTGATTGGTTTCAACGGCGGCGCGCCGCTCGATCAATACAACATTAACGGGGTGACTGGGAGCGCGACAGCGAAGCTTTCCACTTCCCCGGTGGCTACTTCCAATCTTTTCGAGCAGGGCGCGACGCCATCGGTTTCATCGAACGGCACGACGAATGGAATTGTGTGGGCGATCGAGCGCGTGGATTCGCTCGATCAACAGCCGGGTGACACTCCGGCGGTGCTCTGGGCCTACGACGCAACCAATGTTGCCACCATGCTCTATAACAGCGCGGAAGCGGGCAACAACCGCGACCAGGGCGGTTGCGGCAACAAATTCGAGGTGCCGACCATCGCCAACGGGCGCGTGTATGTCGGCACGCAGACGCAACTGGATGTCTACGGCCTGCTTTCGGGCCAGCCGCCGACCCAGCCGTGGGTTTCGATTCCGACGCCGTGCTACACCTGGACTGATGCGGTTGACGTGGACACAAAATCCGCGCCGCACACTTTCACCGTCACCAACAGCGGTACGGCTTCGCTCAGCATCACCAGCATGAAGATGAGCGGCCCCAATGCCGGGGACTTCCGGCTGACGAATAAATGCGGCATTACGCTTTTGGCGGGAAAGAGCTGCGAAATTTCGGTGACGTTCGCCCCGACGCTGGGCGTGCCGGAGATTGCCTACGTTTCTATTACCGACAACGCCGCCGGCAGCCCGCACAATATCCGCGTTCTGGGTACGGGGAATGGGCCGTCGGTGGTGGTGAATCCCGGCTACCTGGCTTATGGCAGGCAGAATATTGGCATTGCGACGGCCGCCCAAAATGTGACAGTGGCCAACGCCGGGAATATTGCCGTTGCAATCAGCGGGATTTCGATTACGGGGGCGAATGCCGCGCAATTTTCCATCAGCAGCAACAACTGCCCGGCGTCACTGGCGGTGAACGCGAGCTGCACGATTGGCGTGACGTTCGATCCGCAAACGGGCGGGCAGTTCAGCGCGAACCTGACCATCGCCGACAATGCGGGCGGGCCGCAGTTGATCAGCCTGACCGGCGTAGGCGTGCAACCCTACGCGGTCATTTCGCCCAACCAGCTCAGCTTCGGCCAGATCGCGGTCGGCGGCAGCAGTACGAGCGAGCCGGTTACCCTGACCAACGAAGGCAACGGAACGCTGATAATCAGCAGCATCAATTTCACCGGGCCGAATCCGGGAGATTTCTCGCAGACCAACAATTGCGGAACGCAGCTGGCCTCGCAAGCGTCCTGCACCATCAACGTGACCTTCAAGCCGACAACGCAAGGCACGCGCGAAGCCTATTTGAACGTGAACGATAACGACTCCAGCTCGAGCCCGCAGCAGGTGTCGTTACAGGGAGACGGGACCTAGCCAGCGGCTTTTGATGCAAGCGTGCGCCCCATTTCTCGCGTGCTCTTACACGGGAAATGGGGCATTTTTCGCTTAATTCACGGTCGTATCTACCGTCACCTGCGGCGCATTTGTACTGTTGGCGCTGGCCACGGCCGCGATGTTGCTGATGGTTCCGCTGGTCGCGGTCACTTTGAACACCACCGAGGCCCGCAGCTTTGTGCCCAACGCCTGATATCCGGCGGTGCAGGTCACTACTGAGGGGTGGCCTAACACAATGACGAGGGAGCACGAACCGGTGGGGCTGATGGTGGAACTTACGTAGGTGAGTCCGGCCGGAACCGAATCGGTGATGCTGACGACGGAAGCTCCGTCCGGCCCGGTGTTGCCGGTGGTGATGGCGTAAGTGATGTTCGATCCGCTGGTAATTGTCTTCGGCCCCGACATAGCGATATTGAGATCGGCCGATGTTTCCAGCTTGAATCCG
>DATLKM010000441.1:0-5693 GCA_035538435.1 Binatia bacterium | reverse complement strand
GCGGTGGTGGTGCGCAACGGGCGCGAGCCGATCGTGGTGAATTTGCCGCTGGAGACTCCGGAGCCGGCGAGCGCGGGGCGGCCGGGGATGCCGTTTCATCCGAAGAAGTAGCGGCTGCCGGGTTCACGGGGCGCGAGGATTTTTCTGAGTGTAACTTGGCTGCGGCCGGGCTACTGGGCTGCAACTTCCACGGTGAAGCTGTAGGTGTTGGTGTCGCCGGCTTTAGAGTTCCAACTGCCTTCGGCGGCGAGTTGAAAGACGCTGCCGCGATCGAAGTGGTAGTCGATTTTTGCGGTGGCGCCGCTCAGCATGTTGTGGGCGCTGGCCAGGGCGTGGGGAAATCCTTCGGTGGGCAGGGATGCGCCCTGGGGGAAGAGATCGAAGGAAGCTTCGGATGCGCCGCTGCCCAGAGAGATCGTGATGTGCAGTGTGCCGCCGTTGGGGAAGCGGGTGGCGTCGAGATGAGTGACGACGTAGCTGTGCTTGCCGCGTCCGGGGGCGGTGACAGCGCCGGAGCCGTTGGAGCCTGCGCCGGGCAGCAGGCGAATCGTGAGGTCGCCGGGGGCGGAGAGATCGTCGGTGTCGATGACTTTGGAGGAGGATCCGTCGTTGGGTTTCTGCTTGCGGTTTTCGCGGGCGGCATCGGCCAGCGATTGGGCGTGGCAGAGGCCGGCGAAAAGCAGGACCGCGGTGAGGGCGAGTCGGCGCATAGGGACTCCTTCGTAGTGATTATAGGAATCGGTTGGGGAAGGGCGGGCCGATTTTCGTGAGCTGAGGGTTACGAAGGTGCAGGGAAGCGAGATCAGGCGGAAAGCAGGTTCCCTTCGACAAGCTCAGGGCAGGCTCTCACCGGCGCTGCGCGCGAGTTCGGAATGACAGCGTAAACGGCGAGAGGAGCCGTGCCTAAGCCGCGCCTTTCCGATCTCTTCTCCGACAAGTTGAAGCTCTTAACGCGGCCAAGCCGAAGCCGTTTACGCGGCCAAGCTGAATTCGTTTAGGCGGCGTTGGCTGAGGGTTGGGCGATCTGGGCGGCGGGAAGGTTGGAACTCCAGCAGTCGGCGATAATGCGCCAGGCTCCCAGACGACGCCAAGCCTTCACGTACTTGCCGCGGTCGGTGTGCATGGTTCCGTCGGGTTGACGGATGGTGACGGTGTAGCGGCCGATTTCCATGGCCATGTCGCCGGAGGATTCCACGCGCACGGTTTCCACGCGCAGATCCTGATAGCCGGCTTCACCGAACTCGAGCAGCAGGCGCTCGACGGCCTTAGGGCCGTGGGCAGGTTCGTGATGGGGCGCCATAAGGACGCCATCCTGGGCGAACAGGGCGGCCACCTGATCGTAGTTCCCGGTATTGAAATTGGTGACGAAATCCTGGGCGAGGTTCTGGATCAGCGACTGCGCGTCCAAAAACGGGCGCGAGTCCGCCTGAGAACTCGAATAGGGCCGATACATCTACTACCTCCTGGGGGAAGGCCAAAGCGGAACCCACGGCCAGTTGGCTGCCGCTCAGTCATCTGCATTCTAGCGCAAAAGCAGCTGTGGAAGTAAACGGGAAATGTGAATGGGGAGTGAAATTTCCGGGATTGCCTTCTGGAAAATTCAAGTACGCGGCCGCGCCCCCGGTTTCTGAGAAAAATGTGGTCAGCACGACGATTTTGGACGTTCCCGTCATTCCCCTCGAGTCATCTCAACTGGGCGAGGAAATCGAACATTGTCACGAAGAGAGATCGGCAGAGGGAGGTGACCGATGAAGGCGATTGTGGTGACGGATAAAGCTGCGGGAACCTCTGGGGTGAAGCTGGTGGAGCGGCCCGAACCGAAGGCAGCGATAAACGACGTCGTGGTTCAGATGCGCGCGTCGGGATTCACCGGGGATGAGCTGACGTGGCCCTCGACGTGGACTGATCGCGCCGGCCGTGACCGGACACCTTCAACCGTCAGACGGCGCTCGACTTCGGCGCACAGGAATTCGTCGACCTCGACAACGACTCCCTGGAAGACGGCGGCGAGGTCGATCTGGTTTTCGATGTGCTCGGCGGCGATATCGCGAAGCGGTCTGCGGGCGTGATTCGCGCCGGAGGAACGCTGGTGACCGTCACCGGCCCGACCGAGGCGCGGCCCGCCGACGGGTTAACTATCGACTTCGTCGTCATTCCCGATCGCGCCCAATTGAGTGCGGTCGTCCAGCGGGCCCGGGATGGGCGACTGCGGACAAACATCGGCAAAGTGGCTGGTCTCGACGATGCTGCGGCCGCATTCAACCGAACCGAACGGATCAAGGGAAAGACGATCATCCGCGTTCCAGCGTGAGACGCGGGGAGTGCTTGATGCGCACGAAGCGCATTTCCGGCCGCAGGGTGCTCCTGTATGATTTGACTTGCGGAGCCTGATGGTGACGGCGTATTTTGCGCGAATGGGAACCGTTGCGGAAAACGAGAAAGAGAAAAACGTCGGCGGCGGGAAAAATCAGAATCGCGATCCGGGGCGCTTTTGCCCGAACTGCTCGACGGAGTTGAAGGAGAGCCGCTGCAAGTTGAGTTGTCCCAAGTGCGGATTTTATTTGAGCTGCTCGGATTTTTATTGAGCGCCCCGGTCATTCTTAGGCGACAAGTTTTTAGGCAACAAGGCTTACCCTATATTTCTGAATTCGTGGAAAATCTTTCTAATCAAAAATCCTTTTGATCAAGAATCTTTTTGGATCAAAAATCCAGGAGAAGCGATGGAACGCAAGGCAAGCGCAGTGTGGAAGGGCGGACTGAAGGACGGCAAGGGCGCGATTTCGGCGCCGGGCGGAGTATTGAAGGACACGCAATATTCATTTGTTTCGCGGTTTGAGAACGGGCCGGGGACGAATCCGGAGGAACTGATTGCGGCGGCACATGCGGCGTGCTTTTCCATGGCGCTGTCGGCGCAACTGGGCGGCGCGAACCTGACGCCGGAGAGCATCAGCACGAACGTGACGCTGACGATGGAGAAGCTGGATTCGGGATGGACGATCACGAAGAGCCATCTTGATGTGGTGGGCAAGGTGCCGGGAGCGGACGCGGCGACGTTCCAGAAATGCGCCGAAGCGGCAGAGAAGGGATGCCCGGTGTCGAAGGTGCTGAACGCGCAGATTTCGATGACGGCGAGGCTGGAGTGAACCTAGCGCAGTTCCTCATGCTTGTGCGGAGTGAATAATTTTGTAAGAATAACGCTGGAGTTGTTGCGACGGCGGCCGCCCGGGCCGCCGCTGTGTTGAGTGCCATCGTGGCGGAATTGGCAGACGCGCATGGTTCAGGTCCATGTACCGGCAACGGTGTGGGGGTTCGAGTCCCTTCGATGGCACCAGTCGTCACCAGAGTTTCGTGTCGTGTGAGGTCGTTGGCTGCGCTCAGGTGGCGTGGACTTCTCGGAGTTCAAAAGCTTTAAACACAGAGGACACGGGGGACCACAGGGCAAGCGGCTGCTCACGCGGTATAGCGTGAGGTACTTTGCTGCGCTCAGGTGCCGTGGACTTCTCGGAGTTCAAAGGCTTTAAACACAGAGGGCACGGGGGAACACAGGGGCAAGCGGCTGCTCACGCGGGGTCGATCAGTTTGCGGGCGGCGTCAGATGGATGCTCCCGTAAGGCCGTTCGATCTTCTTCCCATCAGCAAGCCGAATCCTGGATCATCTCAGTTGTTCGAAAGTGCAGGAGGAGGGTTTTTTCTCTGGGCGCCAACGCAGGAATTTGGTTCCGTGGCGGAAGCGGCCTCCGGAGAAGTGGTCGTATTGAACTTCGGCGACCAGGCGGGGTTTGAGGGCAGTCCATTCGGTGGAGCGTTTGGTGCTCCAGCGGCTGGGGCCGCCGGGAGCTTTGCCGGTAAAGCCGGGGCCACCGATCTGCGGTTTGAGAATTTTTTCTAATTCCTTGCGCTGCTCGCGAGTGAAGCTCGAAGTGAAGCCGATGTGATCGAGCATGCCTTCGTCGTTGTACAGACCTAACAGCAGAGAGCCGATGCCGCCGCCTTTTTCGGCGTAGCGGAAGCCGCCGACGACGGTGTCGGCGGTGCGGATGCGTTTGATTTTGACCATGCCGCGACGCTCGCCGGAGTGGTAGGGTTCGTCGAGGCGTTTGGCCACAACGCCGTCGAAGCCGACGGTGCTTAGCCCGCGCATCCATTTTTCGGCTTCGGAGCGATCACGGGAGGCGGGCGAGACGCGCACGCTTCCGTCTTCTGAAATTCCCTGGAAAAACTTTTGCAATTGAGCGCGACGGGCGGCCAGAGGCTCATCGATCAGGCTCCCGCCTTTTTCGTTCACCAGCAAGTCGAAGCACATGTATGTGGCTGGAGTTTCCTGCGAAAGTTTGCGAATGCGGGAAGCGGCAGGGTGAATGCGCAGGAGCAGACTGTCGAAGGAGAGGCGCTTGCCCTGGAAGATGACGATTTCGCCGTCGAGGACGAACTCGGAGTGGGAAAGGTGGGCGAGAGCCTCGACCATTTCGGGGAAATAGCGATGCAGGGGCTGGCCGGCTTTCGATTGCAGCTGGATGTTGTTGCCGTGGCGAAAGGCGAGGCAGCGGAAGCCGTCCCATTTGGGCTCGTAGAGCCAGCCTTCGCCGGCGGGAATTTCGGCGACGGATTTGGCTTCTTCGGGAGGAAAGGGCGGGTGAATGGGGAGGCGGATCGGGGAGAAGTCCTGAGCCAGGGCTTGTGCGGGGATAGCGCCTTCGGTCACGCGGTCGGCTTTCTTCTTCCTGGCAGGCATGGGTGATTGGATGCGGGAGGGTCGGGTGTCGACGGGGTTTGTGGGGCCGCGGAAAAAAGCAGGTTCCTCCACCTATTGTTGCCGGCGCTCCGACTCTGGTCGGAATGACAGAGGCTGGGAGGGCCACTGTTGTCACATTGCTGAAGCGGCGCTGTTCGACCTGCGCTTGTGGTTTTGGTGAATTTGCCGGAGTGGAAGTATGCTGGGCGGGTGGCGTATTCGGACGAATCGTATCTGGATGAGCAGCGCGAGCGGCGGCGGCTGGCGGAGACTTACGCGGCCATGACCGACGGCGAATTGCTGCGACTGGCGCGGCATTCGGAGTCGCTGACCGAGGCGGCGTGGGACGCGCTGGAGGACGAGATGGAGCGGCGTCATCTGGAAATTCCAGAGGATGCGCCGGAAGCGGGGCGGGACAGACTGGAGTTGAGCGAACTGGTGACAATCCGGCAGTTTCGCGATTTGCCGGAGGCGCTGCTGGCGAAGGGAAGCCTGGAGTCGGCGGGGATCGAATGTTTTCTGGCCGACGAAAACATTGTGCGCATGGATTGGTTTATTTCGAATTTTATCGGCGGGGTGAAGCTGAATGTGCGTCCGGCGGACGAGGCGAATGCGCGCAAGCTGCTGGACGAGCCGATTCTGGAAGGACTTTATGTGCAGGGCGTGGGGTTGTACGAGCAGCCGCGGTGTCCGCGATGCCGGTCGCTGGATGTGAACTTTCAGGAGCTCGATCGCCCGATTGCGTACATGAGCGCATTTCTGCGTGTGCCCATGCCGGTGCAGCGGCCGGCGTGGAGATGTCATGCGTGCGGGGCGGAATGGGAAGACGATGCGGGGGAGAGTGGGAGGCCGTGATGAAGATTGTCCCTGTGACCAAGAGCGGCGATCTGAAGAGATCGGTGCGTTTCTATACGGAAGTGCTCGATTTCGAACGCAAGTGGCCGGGATATGAAGATCATGA
>DATLKM010000440.1:0-19575 GCA_035538435.1 Binatia bacterium | reverse complement strand
GTGCCTATCACCGCTGGATCGAAGAGGTCAGGCACGAAACCTATCGTGACTATGCAAGTCTGCGCGCCAGCGAGCAGCGTGCCTACTGGAAGTGGCGCCACGCCCATGAAGAGCATGAAGAGCACGAGCACCACGACTAGGGCGCGGGAACAATAATTCCCGCGTAGCCGACGACCATTTCGTGGTCGCCGGAGACTTCTCCCGAAGTCGCGTATTTGACCAACTCGGCGCGCTGCGCGCCGAGTTTTTTTGCGGCGGTCATCACGGCGATCGCTGGTCCATAGCCGCACATGCTGACATGCTTTTGGGTGACTACTTCGTAGAGGGCGCGGGCGTCCAGCTCTCGAATCGCGTTAATCGCGCTCTCGTCTTTCACGCGGGTGACGGCGTCAGATTCATAGTGATTCATGTCACTCGACGCGATGATCAGCACGGGTTGGCCGCGAGCGGCAACCACGTCGGCGATCACGTTGCCGAATAATTCGAGGACATCGAACTTATTCGTGCCTAGAGCAACGGGCACGAATGAAAGATCGGGTTGAATCACCTTCAAAAACGGAAGTTCAACTTCGATGGCGTGTTCGCTCCTGTGCGCCAGAGCGTCTTCCTGCAAAATAGGAAACGCGTTTTTGAGATTCGTTGCCAGTTTGCTTTCGATCGGCACTGCGCCCAGAGGAGTTTGCCAGGCGCCCTCGCTCATGATCGAAAGGGGGCGCCCCATCCCGGTGTGATTCGGGCAGAGAATGAGGCAAAGTGGTGGAACCTCGACTCGGGCAAATACTGCGCCTGCCACAGGCCCGGAATACATGTAGCCGGCGTGAGGCGCAATGCAGGCGAGGGCATGAATCTTAGGCCCTGGCTTTTGCGCCGCGGACAGGTAAGTGCGGACCTCATTGCGCAGAACGTGCGGATCGCCGGGATAAAATCTTCCGGCGACTGCGGGCTGGCGAATGTTTGATGTCATGCGATTCGCCTGTTGTGAGCTAGCTCGATAACGCGCTGGGAAAACGGGTTTCAAAATCGAGCAGGCCAACCCATTCGGGGTTGATGGTAATGCGCACCATGTGTGAGATCGCTCCGCGCAATTGCGTCAGCCAGGCATTGGCGGTGGCCGCATCGAAATAGCGGGTTGCCGCCTTCTCGTATTCGGGAACGATTCCGTTGACATCCTCCAGCCGCGCGCTCCCACGCACAAGCAAAACTTTATGCGGGAAGGTATTGTCGTCGATGGTAAGCGAGACTTTGGGATTGTGCTTCAAAGCCTTCAATTTGGGCGCCTTGGGTGGGCTTGCCATAACAATTTCGCGGCCGTTCCAGTGAAACCAGATGGGTACGACGCGCGGCGATCCGTCGGTCCAAACGTACGCCAGTCGCGCCGGAATTTTCGAGTGCAGAAGTTCCTGCGAGGCGGGATGCTGCAACAATTCCAGACTGCCTTGTTTAACCGCCTTCATTGCCGCCCTCCTCCTGCATGGGGATTCTGACACCTTTCTTTCTGGCAAACTCCTGAGCTTCACCGTAACCGGCATCGACATGGCGAATGACTCCCATGCCGGGGTCGGTGGTCAGGACCCGCTCGATGCGCTTCGCCATCATTTCCGAGCCATCGGCTACAGTGACTTGCCCGGCGTGCAGTGAATAGCCAATACCCACGCCCCCGCCGTTGTGAATCGAAACCCATGATGCGCCAGCCGCGGTATTCACCAGCGCATTCAGTAAGGGCCAGTCGGCGACGGCATCGGAACCGTCTTTCATGCTTTCGGTTTCGCGGAAGGGCGACGCGACCGAGCCGCAGTCGAGATGGTCACGGCCAATCACGATTGGAGCTTTGATCTTGCCTTTCTTCACCAGTTCATTCATGGCAAGGCCGAACTGTGCGCGCTCGCCGTATCCCAGCCAGCAGATGCGCGCAGGCAGACCCTGAAACTTGATCCGCTTGCGCGCCAGATCGATCCAGCGGCGGAGAATGCGGTTATCGGGGAATAGTTCGAGGACCAGGTCATCGGTGATGTGAATGTCGGAAGCCTCGCCGGAAAGCGCGACCCAGCGAAACGGGCCACGCCCCTCACAAAACAGCGGACGGATATATGCCGGAACGAAGCCGGGAAAGTCGTAGGCGTTCTTCACTCCGCGCTGAAAGGCGAAGGTGCGAATGTTGTTGCCGTAGTCGAACGTCACCGAGCCCATTTTTTGCAGGGCCAGCATGCCTTCTACGTGGCATGCGATCGCATCCAGGGATTTTTCCTGATAGGCCTTCGGATCACGCCGGCGCAATTCCAAGGCTTCGGTCAGGCTCATGCCGTTGGGCACATATCCGTTGAGGGGATCGTGGGCGGAGGTCTGATCGGTCAAAATGTCGGGTACAACGCCGCGTTCAGCGAGTTGCGGAATGACGTCGGCGCAATTTCCCACTAGCCCAACCGAAACGTTTTCTTTCTTGCGAACGGCGTTCTTTAAAATGCGTAGCGCTTCATCGAGCGTGGTGACCATGAAGTCACAGTAGCCGGTGCGCAGGCGCTTTTTGATGCGCTCGGGATCGACATCAATTCCGAGAAAGGCCGCGCCCGCCATGGTTGCGGCCAGAGGCTGGGCGCCGCCCATGCCGCCCATGCCGCCGCTGACGATCAGCTTGCCGGCCAGATCGCCATCGAAATGTTTTTCTCCGGCGGCAGAAAATGTTTCGAAAGTCCCCTGCACGATTCCCTGGGAGCCAATGTAAATCCACGATCCGGCGGTCATCTGGCCGTACATCATCAGGCCGGCACGTTCGAGTTCATTGAACTTTTCCCAGTTCGACCAGTGGCCCACCAGATTCGAATTGGCAAGCAGCACGCGGGGCGCGTGATCGTGCGTCTTGAAAATGCTCACCGGCTTGCCCGACTGGACGAGCAGAGTTTCATCATCGGCCAGCGATTTTAATGCGTTTACGATGGCGTGATAGGACTCCCAGTTCCGGGCGGCGCGGCCGGTCCCACCGTAGACGACGAGGTCCTGCGGGCGCTCGGCGACTTCATTGTCCAGATTGTTCATCAACATGCGCATGGCAGCTTCCTGTTGCCAGCCTTTGCACGAGATGGAGTTGCCGCGCGGGGCGCGAATGGAAGTGGGGACCTGAACCGCGGTTTCAACGGGCATGGGTAAATGGTAGTTCGTGCCGCCAGCGGTTGCAATGGCGCACCTCTGCGCCATTGCCGAGCCAGGAGCAGGAATGAACTTTGCCACTTGCACGCCCAAGCCACCGGCGCGGTAGACTCAATTTCATGCGGATGGCATGGCGGCACTACATCATCGCGACCTGTTTGTGTATGGGCTTGACGCTGCTTCAAGTCGAAGCAATTTGCGCGCAGGATACGCCGCCCGCGCCGGAATCCCAGCCTCAGCCGGAAAAGCAAACACCACCGCCCGCGGACGCTCAGACCGCCCAACCGGGTGGAAATGCGCCGCAAGACCAAGCAGGAAAAGATCAGCAAGGGGAAAAAGAGGTCAAAATCACCCCCCGAGAAGCTGAGGAATTGTTTCACTCCGTCGATGAGATCATGGCTTTCGACAGCAAGCACACCGGCTTGCCGATTAAGAAGGAGGTGAAGCGACGCCTGACCAGCCGCGATGAAGTGGTCGCCTACCTGACCAAGCACATGAAAGATGAAGACGTGAAGCGGCTGGAACGCTCGGCGTTGGTGTTGAAGAAATTCGGGCTTCTACCGCGCGACTACGACATGGAAAAGCTTTTGCTCGAGCTGCTGCGCGAAGAAATTGCCGGCTACTACGACCCTAAAACGAAGACCGTAAATTTACTGGATTGGGTGCCGATGGAAGAGCAGGAACCGGTGATGGCGCACGAACTGACGCATGCCCTGCAGGATCAGGACGTGAACCTGGACAAGTGGATGAAAAAAGGCGATCGGGATCTGGGAGAAATGAAGAAAGACCCGACACCGCAGGACATTGAAAACGATGAGATGGATGATGCGCGCGAGGCTGTGCTCGAAGGCCAGGCGCAGGCGATGATGTTCGAATACGCGCTGGCCCCGACGGGGCACTCGATTGCCAGCTCTCCAGAACTTGTCAGGCAGATGGAAGAAGAGACGATGACGGAGACCCCGAGCACGAAGGTGTTCAACAGTGCTCCCATTTTCATGAAGGAGTCGCTGACATTTCCCTACACCTATGGCATGGATTTCGTGGTCAAGATGATTGAGACGGGCGGCAAACAGAAAGCTTATGCCGATGTGCTGGCCAATCCGCCGCATACCACGCGGCAAATCATGCAGCCGGAAACTTATCTTTCGGGAGAGAAGATCGAGCCCATGCCGGTTGTGTCTTTTTCCCGCGACTTCAAGAATTATGTGAAGTTCGATATTGGAGCCATGGGCGAATTTGACGTGGCGCTGCTGGTGGAGCAATACGCGGGAAAGAAGGTGGCGAAAGAGATTTATCCCGCGTGGCGAGGCGGCTACTACTATGCCGCCAGGCCGAAAAATGATGCCAGCGCGCCGCTGGGTTTGCTCTACGTCTCACGGTGGTCGAACGCGGAAAGGGCATGCGAGTTCGCGGCGATTTATGCGGATGCTTTACAGAAGCGATACACCAAGTTATCGGCGAAGGATCCTGCCCGCGCCGGGCCCACCCAATCACCCGACGCTGACCCTGAGCGGCGACAAGAATGTCTAAAAGGGCGACATGAATGGTCGTCAGAGGAAGGCGAAGTAATTATCGAGGAAAACATGGACAAAGTGTTGATTATAGAGAGCCTCGATGCGGGCACGAGCGAAGCGCTGGAGAAGGAGGTGTTCGGTAAGTAGGCCTTTTGGAAAGGCAGGGTTCTTCGCAGAAATTCGCCGAGAGGGGCGATTCTGCTCCGCTCAGTAGGGTGCGTTCATTTCATCACATCCTGCCAGGCGCGCAGGAACATATTGTGCCTGCGTTTCGTATCTTCCACCACGAGGATGTTATGCGAGCCTACCTTACCAATCTCGCCCCCCGAACTCTGATGCTGCTGGCGATTCCCGCACTCGCGCTTGGGTATTGTGTTGTCATGGTTATCCTGCCGGCGATTTTCAATGCTGTGGTTCCCGACGTGGTGCGCTCGGTGCTCAGCCTGATTTAACGGCCGGAGGGGGTGATGTTACCCTGCTGTCCGGGCCAAGCTCGTCCGCGAGGACAAATTTCTTTGAACGTTTCCCCGAACGACGAACTCTGGATGGAAGAAGCGCTGCGGGCGGCGCAACGGGCGCTGGAGTCCGGCGACGTTCCGGTTGGCGCGGTGGTGGTCCGCGAAGGGGTCATTGTCGGCCGCGGCTGGAACCGCAGCATCATCGATTCCGATCCCACGGCCCACGCAGAGATTGTTGCCCTGCGCGAGGCCGGCACAAACGTCGGTAACTACCGTCTGGCCGACTGCGATCTGTTTGCTACAATTGAACCGTGCAGCATGTGCGCCGGAGCACTGGTACATGCGCGTATCCGGCGGCTGATTTACGGTGCCGATGATCCCAAGGCCGGGGCCGTGAAGTCGGTTATGCAGGCGCTTAATCATCCCCGGCTGAACCATCAAGTGGCGGTCAGCAGCGGCATACTCGCGGGCCGTTGTGCGGAAATGCTGCAAACGTTCTTTAAAAGCCGTCGTTAGTCGTCGGTGGTTGGCCGAGGCAAAAGCGGGTTCCTCATCGATCTTTCGGATCGGTTCGGAACGACAGAAGTTTGAGCTTTTGCTATCGGCTGAAGGCTGCACGACTGTTTTGCACGGAGAGGTGCGTGAGCGGTTGAAACGATCCGCCTCGAAAGCGGACATACCTTAACGGGTATCGGGGGTTCGAATCCCTCCCTCTCCGCCATTCTTTGCGGAAGTCTATTAGTGCATTACAATTGCCGCGTTGATTTCCCCTCAGTCCGGGACAGAAAATCCTCAAATGGCATGGGACTCCATCAGCGTTCAGGCATCGCCGGCCGTTTCGGGCATCTCACAGGTAGTTTCCGCTCCGCTCTCCCGGAGCGCAATCTTTCTTGTGGTTACGATCAATCCGGGCGATGAAAATCGCGCGACTGTGCGGTCTCTCTGCGCGGATCTTTCGGCGCTGGTGCGGGCTGTCGGTTTTCGCGCTCTTGAAGGCAGTCTTTCCTGCATTATGGGTTTCGGGTCGGATGCGTGGGACCGGCTTTTCGGAGCGCCGCGTCCTGCCGAGCTTCATCCCTTTCGTGAATTTCGGTCCGGCTCGCGCTACGCCGTCTCGACGCCCGGCGACCTGGTATTTCACATCCGCGCCACGCGCATGGATCTTTGCTTCGAGCTGGCCGCGCAAATCCTCTCGCGCCTTGAAGGCGCTGTGACTACTGCCGACGAAGTTCAGGGATTCCGTTACTTCGACGAACGCGATCTTCTCGGTTTTGTGGATGGAACGGAAAACCCCACGGGCAGCGCCGCCGATTATGCGGTCTTTATCGGGGATGAAGACGCCGCATTCGCCGGCGGAAGCTACGTAATCGTACAGAAGTACCTGCACAATCTCGACGCCTGGAACAAGCTCTCGACTGAAGAACAGGAAAAAATCATAGGGCGGGCGAAGCTTTCCGACATCGAACTCGATGATGCGGTCAAGCCGACTTCCGCGCACAATGCCCTTACGGTGATTGAGGAAAACGGCCGGGAAATAAAAATTCTTCGCGACAATATGCCGTTCGGCCGCCCCGGACAGGGCGAGTTCGGGACTTATTTCATCGGGTACAGCCGTTCGCCGCGCACGATCGAACAGATGCTGGAAAATATGTTTATAGGAAAGCCGCCGGGCAATTACGATCGCATTCTCGACTTCAGCACCGCAGTCACCGGGTCTTTGTTTTTTATTCCAACGGCGACTTTTCTGGACGGCGTTTCGCCCGATGATCCAGTGCCCGCGGCGTCTTCGGCAGACGAGAGGCCGGCCACGCCGCTTGTTGAAACTTCCGCTTCTGCCGCGCCATCCAAGGATGGTTCCCTCGGCATAGGTTCCCTTAAAGGAGAAGATTCCTGTGAATAACCTGCATCGCGAGCTAGCTCCGATTTCGGATGCTGCCTGGGCCCAAATCGAAGAAGAAACGTCACGTACCATCAAGCGGTATCTGGCCGGCCGTCGCGTGGTGGACGTTCATGGACCGGCGGGATCTGCTTTTTCCGCCGTGGGCACGGGGCATCTGGCTAACATAGCCTCGCCCGGAGACGGCGTGATGGCGCGACAACGCGAAGTGAAACCGCTGGTCGAGTTGCGCGTTCCATTTGATCTCGAGCGTCAGATGATTGACGACGTGGAGCGCGGCGCCAACGATTCTGACTGGCAGCCTGCCAAAGATGCGGCGAAAAAACTGGCCTTCGCGGAAGACCGCGCGATCTTCGAGGGCTACTCCGGCGCTGGCATTGTGGGCGTGCGCCAGGGAACCAGCAATCCACAAATGGCGCTTCCCGCCGATGTGCGCAAATATCCTGAAGCATTCGCGCAGGCGTTGAGCCAGTTGCGGTTGGTTGGGGTGAACGGGCCGTATTCCATTCTGCTCAGTGCCGATGCTTACACCGAACTGGCCGAAACCAGCGATTACGGCTACCCGGTGCTGGAGCACGTAAAACGCCTGGTGGAAGGAAAAATTATCTGGGCACCCGCGATTGACGGCGCGTTTGTCGTGACGACGCGCGGCGGCGACCTTGATCTTGAGATCGGTCAGGATGCCTCGATCGGATATTTAAGTCACACCGATAAGCAGGTCCGTCTTTATTTGCAGGAGACGTTTACTTTCCTCTACCTGACGTCCGAGTCCGCTGTGGCGCTGGCTTCGGTAGGCAAGCCGAAAAGTGCCAAGGGGCGATAAGAAGCGGACTTTCGCCGGATTATTTCGCGGACGCCTGGTGCCGCTCGGGTGGCGTAGATTCGCAGCGGTCGAAGGCTAGTGATTTCCGTTTGCGCTGGCGCCCCTGAATTTTTGTCACCGCGCTGTGATCGAGGAAACTCAGCAGATAGTAACGCCAGTAGGACAAATTTCCCGGCCAGTAGCGGAGGGCCCGACGAAGCAGAGCGCGAACATCCTTCGGGTCGCCTTCATTCAGGCAAGCGTATGCCAGTGCCGCATAGGGCTTGGCCAGGCGGTGATTGACTTTCGCTTTGCCCAACTCGCCGTAAATCTCGGGATATAAATCGACAATCCTCTTCAAAACCAGAAATTCCCACGGGGCACCCTGCTGCAATTCCTTGCCCCATGTTCGCGTGCCCTGCTGGGGATGCTGCCGATATAGAACCAGCGGTTCGTCGATGTAGCCCAATTCATAGTGTCGGGAAATGCGCAGGAAGAATTCGTAGTCGTCGCCCATGCGCAGGCTGGTATCGAAACCGCCGACGTGGTCGATGCAGGTCTTGCGCAACAGTACGGCGCTGGTCTGGAAGAGCGTTTCGGCGAACATCTGCGGGAAGATATGTCCGCTCGGCAGCGTAAGATTACGCGATACTTTGACGCTCTCTTCAATGACGCCGGTTTCGTCGAAGGTTTTCATGTCCGAATAAACGAGTCCGCAACGGGGATGCTGGTCGAGGTACCGCATCTGCCGCTCGAGTTTGTTCGGCAGCCAGAGATCATCGGAATCGAGAAGAGCGATCAGATCACCGGTGGCGAGTGCAATACCGTTGTTGCGGGCTGCGGGCGGGCCGGCGTTGGCCTGGCGCACGTAACGAATCCGGGTTCCGTAGCGGGCGAGAGCCTGCTGCGTATCATCGGTCGAGCCGTCATCGACCACGATCACTTCATGGGCGGGCAAAGTTTGAGCGAGAACGCTCTCCACCGTCTCGCAGATGTAGCGCTCGCAGTTGTAAGTGGGAATAAGCGCGGTGATCCTGGCGGAATAGGGCATGATGGCTCGCTATCGTGGCGCGCTCGCCAGCCGCGCGCCGCCGCGAGCGAAAACAAAGCGCAGGGTGTCCCGGAGCTTGAGCTTTTCCGCCACGGAGAAAAATCGGGAAAAGAAGACGATGCTTAGGAACGCTGGGAGCAGAAGCAGCTTCAGCGCAAGAGTAGAGAACACGGAAGACGTTTGAATGCGCGTCGAGGCGAAATAAACTATGGCCGCGATACAGACGGGCGCCACAAGCTTCGCCACAGCGAAGGGAATCCGATATACGCGCTGGGAAAAAACATAGGCGAGAATTGCCATCAGCAAAAAGCTCAGTGCTGTGGCCGACGCCGCTCCCATGGCTGCGTAGCGCGGAATCAGGAGGAAATTCAGTGCTATGTTTGCGCTCGCACAGATTGCCCCCATTAACCCGAGGTAGACCGTCTTCTTACTGACATATACGCCGGTTTGAAAGTAGTAGCTCATGCCGTAGAACACGTACGACAAAGCGACGATGGGTACGACGCGGTAAGCGGAATGAAATTGCGCCGGGGAGACGACAGAGATCACCTCTTTGATAACCAGCGACATGGCCAGCGCGACGGTTGTAATGAGAAGTGTGAAGTAGCCGGCCACGCGCGAGAAGACGAAGCCGGAGTCCGGTCGCCTGGCGATTTCGTACATGCGCGCGCCCCAGATCATCATGAACGGTTGAATGATCAGGAAGCTAAGCATGAAGCCGAATTTGTAACCGAGCGCGTAGATTCCGACGGTGGAAACATCGCTGTAATGCTGGAGGAAGAATCGGTCGGCAAAATTCAGTTCGAACGCCGAAAAACTGGTCAGAACGAGCGGCAGGCCGAAGGACGCAAGAGCCTTCAGTTTCTCGAACTCAAAATGCAAGCCAGTGTCTCGGATCGTCAGAACGGTTAACGCCGCCGTGACCAGCGCATTGGCGATCAACCCGCTGTAGAGAATGCCGATTACGCCGGTTTTCAAAACGGCAAGGAAGTAGATGTTCAGGCTCAGCGCCCCGATGAGCGAAACGCTGTTCATCGTTACGATAAACGACGATTTCTGGCGCGCGCGAAGATAGCTGAAGGAGACACTGTTGACGCAGGTAAGGAACAGATTGCAGGAAATCACCCAGACGAATTTGTAGTATGCCGGCGATTTCAAAATAAGAACGGAGATCGACCGGGCCCAGAACATGCCGGCTGCCGAAACCAACAGCGCGACCGCGCTGGCGGAGATAAGCGCCGTGCCGATTACCTCGTTCCTGTTCTGGTCGTCATCGTAGTCGTAGTAGTGGCGGACGAGGGACGCGTTCATCCACATGTTGAGCAGCAAGCCAATCAGCGCCACGCTCAGGTCGAGCAGTTCGAGAGTGCCGTAATCAGAAGTGGTGAGGTAATGAGTGTAGAAGGGGATGAGCAGAAAGCCGACGGCTTTGTTGAGAATGTTGCCCAGGCCGTAGACCGAACCATGCTTGAGCAACTTTTTCAATTCGTCCAGCATAGAGGGGTGGGGTGGCGCTTCTTCAGCGGTCACTTCGCCGGGAGATTCCACCAGTGCTTGGGCGACGTTACTCGACATATCCCAGAGCTTTGAGCCGTTGCTCAATCATTTCCGCTTCCGCTTCCAGATACTGCACTTTTTCATGCGATACAGAATTGTCGACCTGCTCGTACTGAACATTTCGCGGAGAGACGAAAATCTCCTGGAGCACGCGGCCGTCCATATCGCTGGGTACCGGCATATCAAGGGCGTGCAGGAGCGTGGGAGCCATGTCGATCAGGAAGGGCGAGAAGTTTGGAAGCGACTTCTTGATCCCAGTGCTGCGCAGGAACACGACTCCGTTGTGGCGATGAACACCTTCCGGCGTGGCTTCCGGCAGGGCATCGGAAATCTTGGAGGACAGACCGTAACCGTCTTCCGGCAGAAGGATGACATCGGGCAGAAGGATGTCTGCACCGCGCACCGGATAAATCTCCGAACCCCGGGCGGCTTGTTTGTACACTCGTTTTCCCGTGCCCGGATGCCGTACTTCGCTGAAGCGCTCGATGAGATCGGATACGATCGTTTCGTATTCCTCGGGGCGGACAATTCCGGTCGAGTTTCGGCCGATCATATTAACGTAGAGAAACGCGCACTCGTAAGCGCCGACGGTCGCTACTTTGGTGCGGCTCCAATCGACCGGTAGAGTGCGGCCGCCGAATGTTCCTCCGGCGAAATCAACCCAGGAATTGAAGGCGCGGTAGCGCTTGAACTCCAAAATATTGTCGACGCGATGTTTGATGCCAGCCATGCCGCGGTAGACATTGCTGAGCATTTTGCTTTTCGCGAACAGGTCGCGTACCGGCTTGGCTGTGTCTTTCTCGGCAGCCTGGGATTCGTAGTAGTATCCCCACTTGCTCAGGTAGTAGTTCGGATAAAGCTCGCCTTTGTAATCGCCGAAGCCGTGATCGGAGAGAACAATCGTGAAGGGCGAATATCGCTCGACTTTTCGCAGCAGAATGCCGACCTGTTCGTCGAAAGCCTCGTAGCATTGGCGAACGCGTTCGACGCGAGCGTCTTTGTTGGCCGGGTTGCGCGCGCCTTCCTCGATTAGTCCCCACACTTTGTGCTGAATCCAGTCAGTCTGCTGGAAGTGGACCATGAAGACATCCCACGGTTCACGATCGAGAAATTGCTGCGCCAGTTGCGAGCCCTGCTGGCAACCGCGGATCAAAGTGTCGATGAGCTTGTCGAAGTTACCCTCAGATTTGCCCGGCATGTAGTCGAAGAGCCACATGTTCAGGTTGTCGCGGTAGTCGGGGAACCGCTGAAGGATCTGCTCCGTGAGGGAGTCAGGATAAGTGAAATTGCGCGGAGGCGAATCCCAGCCTGCCACCATAATGCCGTTGATGGGATATGGGGGCGTGGTGTAGGGAAGGTTTACCGTGATGCAACGCTTGCCTTTGTCGCTGAGGATCTGCCAGATGGTTTTGCTGCGGATGTCGCGGGCATTGGTGAGCTTAACGCGATTGTCGGCCGGATCGAACTGCGTGAAGCCGAACAAGCCGTGCTTGCTGGGATTCTTGCCGGTCATGAATGAAGTCCATGCCGGCGCGGTCACGGCGGGAATGACCGACTCGAGCTGAGCGGAAAGACTTTCATTCATCAGCCGCTTCAGATTCGGAAGATAGCCCTGTTCCATGAAAGGCAAGAGAATGTCGAACGTAGCGCCGTCGAGACTAATGATGAAGGCCTTTTTATCAGCGGGGTTCAAGGGTCGCACCTCAGTCGTTTGGCTTAGGCTGATGAGTTATGAATTCCCCGACATGCCGGTTCAAGGCCCTGCATTCGGGTCGATGGAAGTTTCCTGCCGAAGGACAGGATTCGCGATTATAGGGCTGGCGGCGGCGACAATGTGTGAACAGAGTGTGAACATCGTGTTAACGCACGCTGAAAATTCTTCGAGAACGTGCCCAGAATCGTTGTCCGGCCTGTCAAGATATGCGAGACTGAAAATCCACTTTGGACCGCCGGGGGCAAGCGCGTGGGTTTTCGGGATGTAATCCTGATTATTGTTGAAGCGATCGCAGTGCCGCTCTCGTTTATTAATCCCTTCACCGGCGTGCTGTTCTGGACCTGGGTTGGATATTTCAATCCGCAGGAGTTTACCTGGGGCGCTGCCAGCAGCGTTCCGATCGCGTTCCTGGTCGCCATCGCCACGCTCTCAGGGCTGGTCATTACCAAGGACCGCAGGTTTCCTCCCCTTACAACTGAGACCGTATTGCTGGCCTTGTTGTGGCTGTGGTTTGGAATTACAACGGCAAACACCTTTCTCTCGCCAGCGTTCAGTCACCATTCGGCCGATAGTGCGATGTTTCTATGGGCGGTGAGCAAGACGCTGCTGATGGTGTTCGTTTCGTTGATGCTGGTGACCGATGCGCGGCGTTTGCGGTTGTGGTATTTGGTGACTGCCGGCAGCTTCGCGGTTTTTGCGCTGAAAAGCGCGGTGTTCGGCGTGCTGACAACCGGCTTGGACAAGGTGTATGGTCCAAAGAATTCGATGATTTATGACAACAATGATTTTGGCCTGGCCATGAATATGGCGCTGCCGATGTTCGTGGCGATGGCCAGAACAGAGCCTTCGCGCGCGGTGCGTTGGTGTTTTTGGGCGGCGCTCCCCATGGGGATGGCGGCTGTGGTCCTGACCTATTCCCGTGGCGCGCTGCTCGGCTTGGCAGTGGTCCTGTCGATTTTGGCATGGCGGTCAAGGCGTAGATGGCTGGCGGCATGCGCGACTGCGTTTGCGGTAGCGGGAGTGTTCGTTGCGGCTCCGGAAAAGTGGGTGGAACGCATGCACACCATGCTGGAGTCGCCCACGAAAGACCAGTCGGCGATGGCCCGCTTTCATTCCTGGACTTTTGCCTTCAAACTATTTCGCGATCACCCGATTACGGGCGGTGGATTTCAAACTTTCACCGCCCCGCTTTACGCGCAATACAACATGCTGCGCGACCAGGTTCAGGGGCCGCACAGCATCTATTTCCAAATTCTGGCAGAGCACGGGCTGCCGGGCATATTGATTTTCTTCGCCCTCATTGGCGCCTGCTTATTCAGTTGCCGCCGACTCCGCCGCGTTTTTGCCGAGCAACAGGACTTCCGTCTGGCCGCTTATGCCGAGATGATCCAGTTGAGCCTGGTTACTTTTTTAATCAGCGGGGCGTTCCTGGGACGCGCGTATTTCGATTTGTTTTATCAACTGGTGGCGACGGTGATTCTTCTGAAAGTGCTGGCACGCGAGCCTGTGTGGGAACCGGAAGAGACATCGCCGGAGCCGGCGGAAGAAACCGCCGTTCTCGCTTAGATTGCACATTCCTAAACGAGCCTTGGCGGGTGCGGTGCGCCCGTGGTGCGAACATGAGCAAAGTTGACGACCTGATCGAGAAACATTACGGCTCGCTGCTGATTGGGCAGCGAGCGTTGGAATCGACGATTCGCGAGTTCCTGCCGGGAAACGGATACCGGCTATTAGACGCGGGGTGCGGAGAGGATGCCCCGTTTACGAGGAAGTTCAGTTCGGAAACGAAAATTACCGGGATCGATCTTTGCCGCGGGCTGCCTCGCGATTTATCGACCGTGTGCGGGGACCTTGGGCAACTGCCGTTTACGAGCGAAACGTTTTCACTGGTGTTTTCGCGCTCCGTCTTCGAACATTTGGTTGAACCGGACGAAGTGATGGCAGAGATCAACCGTACGCTCAAGCCGGGCGGAATTTGCGTGATCTTAACTCCCAACCGGTACGATTATTCCTCCGTGATCGCCAGCCTTACGCCGCAGTGGTTTCATCGATGGTTTGTGGGGCGCGTGTACGGCCCCCATACTTATGACACCTTTCCGACTCTGTATCGCGCGAACACGCCCGGATATTTTAAGCGTCTGGCGAAAGAGAAGAACGGATGGAAGATGAGGAAAGTCGTTGGACTGAGGCACTATCCGGCGAATTTTCTCTTCTCGCGGAGTTTATTTCGCGCGGGTATTGTGTACGACTGGCTCCTCGCGCGACTGGGTTGGAGCGCTTTACAGCCCAGTCTGCTGGTGGTGCTGGAGAAGGCCGCGTGAGAACCGCCATCTGGATAGCTTTTTGTGCGCTTTGGTCATCACGCGCAGCGGCCCAAACTTGCGGACCCGGTTGGTGCCAGACCTTTCCGGTACAGGGCGCGATGGTGGGACGGGTAACGCCGCCATTCGGCTCTTCGGCCTGGAACAAGCTGAATTACATTCCCGATCTCGGCCGCTTCTTCATTTACAGCTCGGATGGAATCGTCACGTTTTCCAATTCGTGGTGGTCGTACGGCGTGCTGGGGCATGTAGCAAAAGACAATCCGTGGCAGGAAGAGACGACCAGCGGAACACGCCAGACCGTTATCACCGACAATAGCAAGGGGTTCTTAAAGTCTGCCATCGGCGCAACAGACACCGCCATTGCGGTGGGCAGCGGCGAAGCGCACAGCTTCCATCTCGATGCGGCGCATGGCGGCATTTTGATCGTAGATGATGAAGAAATCGCGTACTCTGCGGACAAAGTATCGAATGACACCTTTACCTCAGTTACGCGCGGAGTGCGCGGTACGACTCCCGCAGGCCACGATCGCGGAGCTTTGGTCAATGCCGGAGCGCCGAATCCGCAGAGTCGCTTACACGGCTCCCTGGTAGGAGTGCGCGATCATCTTCCAGACCGCCATCCTTTTTTGTCTTCTGCCTACGACTCGCGGCGGCATCAACTCTTTCAGGCGGGCGGCATTATCGAAATCAACAAGAAAAGCGACACATGGTATCTGTGTGTCGGCGAAGGCAGTTTCTGTGCGAAAGACGATGTGTTGGTGTGGAAGCGGTTGTTTACCAGCACGCCCGCTCCTGCGGGGGCCGACAGCGCGATGACTTACGATTCCGATGACGACGTGATGATCGTTTACGGGGGTCAAGCCAATGGAAACCCCACATCGCGCACGTGGCTGTTGTGTTTCGCTGCCGATCCACAAGTCAGCGGACAGAGCGTAGGTTGCCCCACCGGGCGGGCTTATCCGGATTGGGTTCCGGTCAATGCCTTGAGTTCGCCCGATCCGCGGTTTGCGCACAGCATCGTCTATGACTCCTATCATCACGTGGTTGTGTTGTTTGGCGGTGTGAATGGCACGCCACGAGATCCTGACGAGACCTGGATTTATGCCCCCGCCACGAGAACGTGGAAGAAGGCACACGCCAAGGGAAATTTACCCGCCAGCTTTCGCCGCCCGGCTATGGCCTATGATTCAAGCCGCCACAAGATCGTGCTTTATGAAGGGCCTGATCATCTTTATTTATACGATCCCGAGGCGGACACCTGGGAGTTGCGCGTCATCCCAGGGGGGCCGGTTCCAAGCGGCGGGGTTGCGCATGGCAGGCTCTCGCTCGATTACGATTCGAAGAACGACATGTTCGTGGCCACCGAACTGGCCTTGCCCTACGCGCTGCAAACCTGGGAGCTAAAAGGCGCCGCGCTCGATGATCCGAAGGCTAGGCGTTAAGCCTTCACCGCGGCGCTCTTTTCTCTGTGCAGGGAATGTTCGACCTGGCGCAGCATCGACGGCACATCCAGGGGGTACTCGAGAAAATCCTTGATTCTGGCGGCTTCGCGTTGCGCGTCATCAAGAACACTCGCATAGTCGACGTACAACACGCCGATATTGGGCTGCTGCGACATCCATTGATCAATCTGCTTCAGGTGCTTCTCGAAGGCAGCGGCTACCGACTCGTTGGCCGCGGCGGGAATATCTTTGCCGAGCCGCCCCATCATGCGGTCCTGTGATTTCATGACCTCTTCGAGCGGGCGGCGCATGAACACGACGCGATATTCATGTTGAACGGGAAGGAATGTCAGCAAGGAAGAGATGACCTTGACGACTTTTCCTTCCGCCTGCGAAATCACTTCGGGATTGCGCGCCAGCGATTTCACCGATTCGAGCTCATAGTATCCGCGGGGATTGTTGGCGTCGGCGGAGCGCTGGCCATCGGTGAGGACCGGCATTCCTCCGGCCGAAATCATCTGCATCATTAATGAGGTACCGGAGCGGGGAATTCCAGAGACAATCGTGATCATTGAGTAGCAGCGGCCAATGTGCGGCCAGTCCTTTTGTTCGGCAAGAGCGCAACCGGCCCGAGCGGAACTGAGATTGTAGTAGCAGGAGAAAACTGTGGCGGCGAACCAGGGTGTGGTTCGGCGAGCGGTGAAGAAGCTCTAGAGTCGATGGACACAATTGCTTTCAAAGCGAAATGCCCCTCCCCGTTGGGATCGAGAAGGGGAATCGTGCAGCTCTGGACCGAGCCGGTCGCGGCTGGTGCCGGCGGACACGTACTGCCGTTGCCAGAAACGACTTCGGTCGCGGCGAACCAATTCACGGTTGAGGCGGGGTCGCCGGTGAAAGCGTCACGCTTCGGATCGAAGCCGATCCAATCCACGATGCGACGGTCCGATCGTTTGATCCGATATGCCTGCGCGCCCGGCGGGACGGTCCAACTCAATTTGTAGTATTGCTCGTGCCTCTCAACGTCCACCGGAACGTCGATCAGCCGTTTCGACCGATGAAGAACCGCTGCGATCACCGCAGACGAAAGATACATGTCGTGATCGTCAATGCCGCTGGCGTTGAAGCTCATCGCGGCCGCCATATGCAGATAAGTCAATTCGAATTGGCTGCGCTGTTCTTCCGTCAGATCGCCGTTGTATTGCGCGAGGATGAAGTAGTTGAATTCGAACTGTTCGAGCACATCGGTGCCGGGCTTCGGCGGAGCCATGGAGTTAGCGTAGTCCATTGCCAGATCGTATTTCAGTCCGGAGTCGCCGTAACTGTGCCCCTGGACAAAATCTTCGTGCGTGGTCCAATTCGCCATGCCGTAGGCAAGGTCAAGGCAGAGCTGGTACGGATTTGAAACGCCGGTTTGATTGTTTGGCCACGATGGGCCGCGGGCTTGCGCAATCTCCCATAGGCCCTGTTCTTCAATCGCCATCATCCACGGTTTTGCACAGCGAATGTTGATGCCGTGTCCCACGGAACAATTATTGTCGCTGCCCACGTCATTGCCGCCGTCGGCAATGCCGCGCGTGCGGCTTACTCCGCGCGGGGCCGGCTTGGTCGGATCACACCCTGGTGGATAGCGGGAAAGGCAAAGCTCGGGAAAAACGGAAGCCCGCAGGGTCGCATCTGCGGCTGCATCGAGAACGGCCATGTCAGAATCCCTGCCAATAGCTTGCAGGAAGCGGCGGTAGCGGGCGATTCCGATCAATTGCGCCCCGATGGCGCGGGTGTTCCAGAGATATCCCTGATTGAGCCGGGTCGAAGAATTCAAGAAGCGATCCGCGACCCCGTCCAGCATTGCGTCTTTGATCGATTCGTCACCCGTCAAGAAATAGAAATCGCCCATGCCATACCAGTGGGCGTGCTCCTGATCGACCCAGGTGCGGTTTACGTATGCGGAGTTCGCCGACTCAATGTTGGCAGGGAAGCCGTAGTTGTCGAGATCGGTCTTGGGCGAATGCAATCGCCAGTCGAAGTCCACTTTTCCTTCCCCGCCGAAGTCTGAGCGAGGAAACGCTTGCTCAGCCTGATAGCGGTAGAAATTGGCTGCGGTGAGGTAGCGTCCAGCGAGCCCGCGGGTGAGCCACTGCTCGATGTATCCCCAGCGTAGCTCCGATTGATTCGATCCTCCGGCAGACGGCCACGCGTAGACGCGGAACGTTTTAGGCGAAGCGTCTTTGACGACCGGAGAATTACCGAACCAGCGAAAACCGTAGATCGAACTCAGACGTTGCCAATAGTTGTCTTCTTCGAGTGGGCTCAAGAGTGGGTAAGCAAAGACTTGCGCGCGGTTGTACTGCTCAACGGGCGCTCGGGCAAGCAGGCGATGCTGAAATGCCAGAAAATCCGCTTCCGGCGAAGGCAATGGCGCCGCGTGAAAATTGATGTAAACGTCGCACATGCTGTACTGTGGCCAAGCCTGGTAATAGGGAATGGCGGCGGTCGGATTAGTTGGCGACAACGATTGATCGGGCCAAATGCCGATGCGAACTTCTGCGCCGCCTTTGCGGAACTCGAGAGACTTGGGCCAGGACGCCGCTATTTGATACACGCCAATCTCAACCCCCGCGCCGGTTTTGTCCCTTAAATCGGCCCAGCCTGCGGGGTAATGCGAGTGGTCTCCGCCGGCGGGTACCTGGCCGCCATGCACGATCTGGAAGCCATTTTGAGCGTAGCTGTAAGGCGGAGTTGCTCCTTTTCGGGTGATGAAAGAAGCGATGCAGCGCGGAACTCTGACACCGTAGGGGCATGTGACGCCGTTCCAGTGCGCATGTTCCATGCTGTTGGAGTAAGCCTGATAGAGATACGCATTCTCGACGCCAGAAAAGTTGCCGGAGAGGGTGCCGTTGTCTGTGCCGAACGCAAAGGATTCGTGTCCAGCCAAATTCGGGGCGATTCGGAGTTCGTAAGAGGTGAATGCTTTGGCTGCGGAATCGAACGAATTCGAGGATCCCTCATCCGCATTGCGCAGAATTGTCGCCAGCTTTACGAAGGTTTTGTTCTTGTAGAAGTGCATGCGTACGGTGAAGCGCATGTACCCATGACCGCTCGAATCGCGATGTGTGCCTTCCGCTTTGATCACCGCGCGGGCCGGGCCATTTTCTTCAATAACCGCCGTCGAAGTGTTGTCGTAGCGCGAAAGATATTGCGTTGTGCAAGTGGCGGGATGACACGACGTTTCGTGGTTTTCCGGCCCCATGAGGGACAGTCCTTCGCTGGCTCCGGGAGCAACCAGCAGCCGTCCTGCGACAATTACTTTTTCGAAAACACTGAAGTTGCCTTTGCGAATGACGAACAGGGCCGTTCCGGTGTTTACGGAGATGGTTGGGCCGTCGTCGGTGGCGAGATCGGGCCCGCCGAAGTTGCCAGTTTTGCCGAGCGTAAGAGCAATTTGCGTATTCTTCATGCCGGCCTTGAGATCGGCTTGAGTATCCACCAAGAGCCATTCGATATTGCCGGAGGGCCAGCGGCCTAGGACGCGGAATTGCGCGACAGATGCGTTTTCGAGGCCCAATTGTGACGCGCTGCGAATTCCGGCGTCATCGGGCAAGGGAATGCCAACCGTGACCGGATCTTGGACGCGATCGATTCCTGATGTTGGCGCGCCGGGGTAAAGCGCCTCCTGTA
>DATLKM010000439.1:0-11798 GCA_035538435.1 Binatia bacterium | reverse complement strand
GTAGCCATTGCTCAGGAATTGTTTGACGCTTACGAGAACGGTGCGTTTGTAGCGCAACCGCCTTCCCTGCGGCCCGGGTTCGATTTGAACGCGGCGTATGAAGTGGAACTGCGGCTGAAACAGATGCGCGAGGCCCAGGGGCACCGGTCCGTCGGGCGCAAGGTCGGCTACGCGAACAAAGCAGTTTGGCGCGTGTTCAAGCTGGAGACGCTGGTTTGGGCGCACATGTATGACGACAGTGTTCATTACACTTCGGGTGGGGCGGGGGAAGTGCGGGTGCCGCACGCGCGCAGCCTGAAAGTGGAGCCGGAAATCGTTTTCGGAATGAAGCGGCCACTGGAAGATGGAGCCGACGCCGCGGCTGCGCTTGCGGCGGTGGACTGGCTGGCGCTGGGATTTGAGATCATTGACTGCCCTTATCCCGATTGGAAGTTTCATCCCGGCGATTTCGTGGCGTCATTCGGGCTTCATGCGGCGTTGGTTGTGGGAGAAAAAGTTCAGGTCACGGCTGATCTGATTCCGGCCCTGGTTGAGCAATTGGCCAGCTTCAAGGCCCGGGCGCTGAAGTCGGGGGAATTGATGGAAGAAGGGTCGGGGAAGAATTCGTTGAAGAGTCCGGCGCTGTGCCTGGCCGAGTTGAACTCGGCCATCCGGAAACGCTTTCCGGAAGAACCGCTGGCCCCCGGAGAACTGGTCAGTACAGGGACATTGACCGCGGGGCACTTGGCCTCAACTGGCGACGAATGGCGATTTGAGGTGGAAGGAATTTCGCTGCCGCCGCTCATCCTCAATCTTAAATAGCTCGAGAGCGGTGTCCCCACCCTGTAGCGCTTTTTGCGGCAGGGTGGGAAAGTTACGCACGCCGGTCTTCAGCCCCAGTCCTACGTCCCGGTTCCCAGCAACTCGATCGCCTGCGGCTTGGTCGATGCGCTGTCGACAATCGTGATCGTGCCTTGGATCGCTCCTTTTCTTGAGGGCGAGAACGTCGCGGTGATTGTGCAATCGGCTCCGGCGGTCACGGTTTTGCCGCAGGTTGAGGTCACGCTGAATCCGGCGCTGGGTTTTATCGAAGCGATTTTCAACTCGCTTGTGCCGTTGTTGGTAAGGGTAACGGTCTGCGGCGGACTGGTTGTGCCGACCGCCTGGCTCTTGAAATTCAGCGCCGTAGTGGGGGCGAAGCTGACCACGCCGGTGTTGAGCAACACAATCGCGTAATCGGTGCGCGTATCGGCGACCACAATGTCCGGCTTTTTATCGCCGTTGAAATCGCCCACAGCCGCATGCCGGCTCTCGAATCCGGCCGGGTAGAAAACTGCCGGCTGGAATGTGCCGTCGCCGTTGCCCGTGAGCACGCTGGCGCCAGCCCCGGGCGTGCCGTAGTTGGCCACAATCAGATCCAGATTGCCGTTGCCGCTAAGCCGCGCGGAGGTCACGGATTGGGGGAATTCCGTCGGGTAGTTTACCCCTTGCTGAAAAGTTCCATCGCCGTTGGCGATCCACACGCCGACATTCCCTGTACCCACGCCTTCAAAGTTCGCCACGGCGAAGTCAAGCTTGTGGTCGCCATTGAAATCGGCGACCGTGATCGAGGATGGCGAGTTTTCCGCCATGTAGCTTTCACCCACGTGGAATGTCCCGTCGCCGTTGCCGAGCAGGATGTAAACGTAGCTGCTAGCGCCGAACTGCCCCGCGGTCACCAGGTCCAGCTTCCCGTCGCCATTGAAATCGCCGATGCCCAGCGCCTGCACGGCGAATGAGGGCTGCGTGGTGATGGCATTCTGGAATGTTCCGTCGCCGTTGCCCAGCAAAACGCTGATGGTGCTGTTCGGACCCAGCGCAACAAGATCCAGCTTTCGGTCGTTATTGAAGTCGGCGACGCCAATGAATGTTTCGATCCCCGGAACCGGAGCGGTCTGTGCCTCAGGCTGGAATGTTCCGTCGCCGTTGCCCAAAAGTATGGCGATGTACTCGCTGTAGGAGGCGACTGCAAGATCCAGGTTGCCGTCGAGGTTGAAATCCGCAACGGCGATCGACAGGGGCGCCTCGCCAGCTATGTAATTTACCTCCTGGCCGAACGTTCCGTCGCCATTGCCCAACAAGATCGAAACTGCTCCCCACGGGCAACAGGTTCCAGCGACTGCGAGATCCGCCCTGCCATCATTATTGAAATCTGCCACAGACACCCACCACGGGGACGATTCCACCAGGGGCTGGCCTCTCGCCTCGAACTGTGCCAGCGCGCCGCGCGTGAAAAGCAGGCAGAGGAGGCAGAGTGGATACAAACGGCTAGCCAGTAGGAACGGGGTGATTCGGGTCATCGCGTGATTCCTTTTGCGGCAGAAAGAATGCGGGGACTAACGCGCAAAAGTTAGCACAATCCCACGTGGCGCGTCCACGGCTTTTTGCGTCACAACGGCTTGTTCGGATTTCGTAACAAAGTTCGCCGCGGGATTTCCTTGAAAAAAGCGAAATTCCGCGGCGCTGAAATTCCGGATAAGAGCGTTAACGAAAAAAAGACCCCGCCACGAAGGCGAGGTCTGTACATCCCAGAGGTGCAGCAACGAACGAAGGGTTAAGCCTGGAGCGTTAAGCCTTGAAAAGTTTTCGGCGCATGGTTCCCGCCAGACCGATGAGGCCGGTGCCCATCAGCATCAGGCTGGTCGGTTCGGGAACCGGGTTGAAGCCGATGTATTCCTGCGGGCCGTAGCCGGGGCCACCGTTGAGCGGCGTGTAGAGAATCAGCCCGTTGAAGGCCGAATTGGAGGCGCCAGCGGCCAGTGTCAAGTAGGTCGCTTCGGTCTGGGCGAAGAGCGGATTACTCAGGAAGTAGGAACTGGACGCGGCATTCTGCGAGAACAATCCCCAGATGGCCCACTGCGCGGTATTGCTGTTCAGGGTGCCGGCCAGCACGCTCTTAAACATAAGCCCCGCGGCTTTGTAGTCGAGCGTCATCGAAGGGCCGAACATGCTTTTGGCAATGCCTTGCAGGAAGGGCATCGCCGTGGCCTGCCAGGTTTCGCCGGGATAGACGTTGTTGTCGTAGGAATCGCACATGAGCGGCGTGAACTGCGAGCTGCCGTTGATCGAGAAATAATAGGGATAGCCGACATAGGGCGAACCGTTCTGCGGCTGCGCGCCATTGTGGCCTTCATACTTCATGGTGACGGTGTTGGCGAAAGCCGGGCTGGCCAGAAGAAGCGAGAAAACTACGAACGAGAGCAGGATGTGAATACGGCTAAAGCGCATGAGTTTGCCTCCAAGCAAACGGGCGACGCTGACAGTTTCGTGCGCGACAGCGTGGCTGCAATCCTTCGATTGGGGAGCGGCCAGCAGGTGGGAGAGAAATTTGCTGGAAGCCGTTGGCGCCGCGAAGGGCGGCTAATTGGCGTTAGCGGGAACAACTGACTCCGGTAACGCAGGGTCAGAGTACCAATGTTTGTTCCGGCTGAGAATGGCCCACCCGTGGCGTTACCTTCGTTCCGGGGTGGAGCTTGCGGTGGAAGATTGAATAGGAGGTTGAAGACCATATATTTCTTTTCCGGGAAATCCACAGGCGATTTATTGTGCAAACGCTTGCGCCCTCTGCTACCATGTCCGCCAGATAGAAGGCGCAACTTCTTTGCTTTCAGGAGTTCGCCGACTTGGGTTTCGGCACCCAAAATGCACGTAATCGTTGCGGCGTAGAGTGCCTTCGACCCAGAGCCCAGGTATCTTGCAACGGTAGGAGTTGGCTGTGTCCGATGCCGAGAACCGGCCCGCGAATGGATCCGAGAACGGAAGCGATCAGGTCATCGTAAGGCGGCGCAAGCCCACGCGGCGCCACCGCCGCAATCGCATGGTTCGGCGCTGCTGCGCGGGCATCCTTCTGGTTGTTTCTGTGGTTGCGCTTTCCTCCCTGGCTTTGAATTACCTCAGCCCTTCTTTTTTCCGGCCACAGGCGAAGCATGTGAAGGTGGAGGTGCCGGAATCTACGCTGGACCAACTGAAAGCCGAATCTACGGCTTCGCCGCGCGCGGCGCGGCCGGTTTATCCCTACTCGGTTGTGCCGGGAGGGGTGGAAGACGTTAAGGAACTCAAGTGGGTGGCGGAGCACGACCCGGTGGTCGCCGCGCACTATGCGGGATTCGATTATGCCCACGCGCAAGTCGTTCGACTGACCCTGGCGCGTACGGCCTACGTTTCCTACCGCATCGGGAGCCGAATTTACTGGACCCATCATCGCCTGGCTTTGCGCAAAGGCGAGAAGCTGATTACCGACGGAAGAATGACAGCGCGCACCCGCTGCGCCAACCGCGTGGAAGAAACTCCGCAGCAGGAAGCGGCGGCGCCGGTCGAACCTCCGCCGCAGAAATTCGATGAGCCGGTGCGCAACGGGGAGGGCACGGCGATGCAGGCTCCGCCGGTGCCGTTTGAATCGGCGCTGCTGACCCGGCCGCAAATTCCCGGGCTCGATGCGGCGCGGCCGCTGAGTTTGTATGATCCGTTTGTGGGTGGAGGCTGGACTCCCATTGCCGCCCCGCCCCTGCCGATTCCAAGCGAGCTTTGCGCCCCGGCGAAAAAGAAAGGCACGGGGGAAATCGAAATCGAAGCCGACGGCGTGGGCAAAAAGAAAAAAACCGGGGCGTGCGGCGGATCCGGGGGCGTGATTCCGGAACCTTCCACCTGGCTCTTGTTTGCCTCGGGATTGGCCGCCATCTACTGGCAGGCGCGGCGCAAGCTCGTGCGCGGTTAGCCCTTCCTTCATGCCCTCCAATGTTGAGATCAAGGCGATCCTGCGGGATCGTCCTCGCGTGGAAGCCCTGGCCGCCAAACTCGCCGATCGTGGACCGCAGCTGATTCAACAGGAAGATTTTTTCTTTCCGTGCGCGGACGCGCGGTTGAAACTGCGGGTCCTGGGCGAAGGGTCAGGCGAGTTGATCCGATACAACCGGCCGGATGGGAGCGGGATGCGCACTTCGCAGTATCTGATTGCCCGCACTCCCGATCCGCGGACTCTGCTTGAAATCCTGACCAAGACACTCGGCTTATCGGGCGTAGTGAAAAAAGAACGAACTTTATATTTGATCGGGCAAACTCGTGTCCATTTCGATCGCGTCGAGGGGTTGGGTGATTTCCTCGAATTAGAAGTTGTGATGCGCGTGGAGCAGCCGGAAGAAGATGGGCGCGCGGTTGCCGAAAGTTTGATCTTTACTTTAGGAATTCAAACGAACGATCTGATTGGCGGCGCCTACGTGGACTTGCTTGCCGTCAAAAATCCGCCGACCGGGACCAAGGTTGTAATACCTACGTAATCCCTGACCGCCTCACGCTGGCTTTAGAATCAATGTAGCGCGCCGCTCACGTTTTGATTTCAACGCCAAGGTCGTTCATGCACCGCTGTTCTCGAGCTGGTTTGCTGTTGGTTGGAGGCGCGCTTCTGGCGCGGGTTCCGGCGCATGCTCAGGCGCCGTCGATTCAGCAGGCCAGGCTGCTGAGCAATCCCAACCAGATTCAGATCGAAATTCAGACAAGCGCGCGAATAGTCCCGCAGACGCATTTAATCGCGAACCCCGACCGGCTGGTGGTGGATTTCGTGAACGCCGTTCCCGGGCCTTCGCTGCGCAATATCAAGATCAATCGCGCCGATGCAAAGTCGCTGCGCGTCGGTTTGTTTTCCGCCGATCCGCCGGTCACGCGGCTGGTGGTGGATTTGAATGGTCCACAGGCATATCAGGTTTTTCCTTCTGGCAGGACTGTAATTGTGAAAATCGGCGGGGCAGGCGCGCAGGCCGCGGCTGTACCTCATAGTCCCGGGCCAATGCTGGTCAATGCGAATTTTGCTGCGAGCTCACCGGCGCCGATCGCGATGCCAGAACCACCCCAACCGGTGAAGCCTCCACTACAGGTGGCGTTTCACGATGGCATGTTGAGCATCGATGCGGAGAAGGCCAATCTTTCCGAAGTCCTGTTTGCCGTGCACCAGCGCACAGGAGCGGAGATTGCGATTCCGGCAGGGGCGGAGCAGGAAAAGGTAGTAGTGAATCTGGGGCCCGCGCCGGCGCCGCAGGTTCTGGCGAGGCTGCTGAACGGATCGAAATTCAATTTCTTGATCTTAAGCTCTGCGGACGACCCGCAAGTTCTGGATCGTGTGATTCTCAGTTCGCGGCCGGAAGGGCCGATGCCGCCGCCCAGGCCGCAGCCGCAAGTTGCCGCGCAGGAAGAAGAAGCGCCGCCCCGGATTGAACCGCCTCCGCGGACCGCCCAGCCGAACGTGGAGAATGCAAACCCGGGCGACCAACCGCCAGCCAGCTCACCCGAGCTGAAACCACCCACCAACAACGAAGTGCCGGATTAATCTACGGCGGGGTGATCAGCCGCACCGGAACCGGCGACGTGCCAGTCAGATAACTGGGATTGGTCACAGCGTTGCCGCAGCCGGAAACGTTCATCACGGCCACATACATGTCTCCGAACGGATCCACCGCATAGACAAACAGTTGCAGAAATCCCACGACGGTGACGGGGGTTGTGGTATTGCTCCCGATTGAGGCGACCGTTGAGTTGTCGAAAATCGGCACAGTGATCAGGGACGTACTGCTGGTGATGACATCGTTCAGCCGTACATTGGACATGAGCAAAGGATTGCCCGATCCAGCTTGAATCTGAAAAGGATAATCGGGCGTGGCGTTGGGGTTAATTTGGAAAGGCGATAACCAATCCTGGCCTGAGGCGGTTGCCGCCGACGAGGCGTGGATCAGGCACTCGATTGCGTTGGTTGCATCTCCCGTCCCCGACCCTGGGTTAACGGTAGTGTTGACGGTATTGAGCCCGGTTTTGCCACACTGGTATTGGGTCGATTGATCGCAGCCGGCGATGGCGCTGGAAAACTCGTCGCCGACAGATGCGCATGCTCCGCCGCTGGGCATGGCCGCAACCATGGGTGGCCACTGACCGGGAACATACTGGATGTTAGGCGTGTTGACGTTGGGGTTGACGACATTCGGCTGAGGAATGGGATTGGTTACCGAGCAGGTGGAACCGGGAGCAGCACAGTCGGGGATCATCCAGAAACGCTCGCCGATAAGACCGTTGGCAGTGACCAATCCCGGACTTTGAATGGCGCCATCCGCCAGGCTTACGAAATTCAAACATCCGTTTCCCGTGCAGCCAGGAGCGTGAACGGGGTCCAAATTCGGCATGAAAATCGGTTTTACACACCGCGGTTGAACCGGCAGGACTTCAGTATTCGAAGTATATGCATCCGAACCCGAGGGATTGAAAACCTCGGCTGAAGCGGACGCACTGACGCTGGTGGTCGCGCTGCCCCAGATACGCGAAAAATATGTGGACAAGCTGGCCTGCGTCACCTGAACGGTCACGACCGGATTCACTCCAAATGCCGATCCCGCCCCGCCCAGTCCGGTGCAATCGGAAGCGGTAGCCGAAGCCGCACTCTTGCCCGCCGAATATCCTACCTTCACGCTGCTCGGGGCGGCGCCACCCACCAGATTCTGGTTGGCGACTGAAATGGCGATGGAACTGGCCAGGCTGCTTGATCCTCCGCAGATGGGCGTCCAGGAAGCGGTTCCGGCGGGGTCGCCGGTAATTCCCGAGATCGAAAGTTCTCTCGCCGCCGCCAGGGCGGCGGCGTCGGCTGAGCGCTGCGCCTCAGCGCTGGCCTGATACAGCGTGCCCACGTCAATCGACAGGCCGGCCATGGCAATGATGCTGAAAATCGCCAGCGCGATCAGCGCGATCGTGACGCCGCGCTCCCGCTCGCGACGACTGGCGCTTCTTCCCGGCCGCTGGATGAAAGGTTTGCGCATTTGAAATCGTCAGTTCTCGTTAAAGGCTGTGGCCGATGTTGTGATGTACGAAACGCTGGCGTACGAAGCGCCCGGAATCAGGACGGAAATCACGCTGTTGAATCGCCACTTGTAGGGATACTGGATATGGACCTGAGTTCCGATCACATCTTCCCCAACCGTCTGCTGAGTCATGAATCCGCGGTTAATGGTAAGCGTCAAGGAGTTGGTCGAGGCGCCGATACAGGTGGGCGTGGTCGAAACCCAAGTGAGCGTCCCCGGGTTCTGATTCGGCATGGCGGTGCTGAGGCCGCAGTCATTCACATTGGCATCGACGAGATAATTGTCCACGACATAAAACGCGTCCTGGACGGAAATCGGAAGCGAGGCGCTGCCGACGTCGTTGAACGGGTCGGCGGCGGCCACGCGCGCACCGACCAGCGCGGCGTTGGTGAGCTTTTGCTTGAGAGTGAGCGCGCTGCTGAAATCGAAAATGCCCACGACAAACACAACCAGCAGGGGAAGCGAAAGCGCAAATTCGGCGATCTGCGGACCGCTGTCGTCGCGCAGGCGAGCCAGGAAGGCTCTGAAACTCGCGGATTGGAAGATGCCGCGCTTCACTGGTTTTCCCCCCGCATCTGCGCCTGGGCGGGCAGGCTCATATTTCCCAGGTCAAGATTGGTGAAGGGGATGGTGAAGTGGAAAGAATTCTGGTAGACAAAGCTGACTGAAGTGCCGCAGGTGGCCTCGCCTGGCGAGGTCTGGGTGCAAGAGGACAGCTGCACGTTGGTTTGCACACACATGTTAAGTACGGTTCCGTCGCACGCTTGCACCGCGCCGCAGATAGCCGGCGGCGTGCCGCAGGTATAAAGCGTGGGTGCAGTGGCTGGTTTGGAGATCTGCGCCGTGCTCAGGCTGGCCGCACTCATTGCGGCAGCGACGGCGTTGCTGGCGTTTGTCGCCGCCGAATTTCCCGAAGCGCACGTGGCGCAGACCGGGGTCACGGCCGCGCGGGCGCCCTGGCGCGCCGCGTGGGTGATCGTTCCATAAATGCGGAAGGCCTGCCCCATCCAGAAAATGGCCAGCACGATCATGAACAACAGGGGCAGAATCATAGCGGTTTCGGCGATTTCCGCCGCGCGCGTTTCGGCGGCCAGGCTCCGCAGAGCTGCTTTTGCCGGACGAATTTTCATGAGCGCGTACCCCACACTTTTCCCGCAGTGAAAAGCAAAGTCGTCAGAGCCAGAGCAACGCCGTAGGGAACCTTGAGCGACTGGGGATTATCCAGGGAAATCTCAGGGCTCGGCATATGCAGCGTGAACATCGACCGCACCATTCCCCAGATATTGCCGAGCGTCTGCCAGAATCTCCGTTTGTAGATCACCAGGGCCAGGGCCATAATCCCCGCCACGAACACCGAGCCAATCAGCAGGCCGGGTATCTCGCGCAAGCCGACAATCGCACCCATCGCACCCGCCATTTTCCAGTCTCCGCCACCCAGGCTGCGCATGAAAACAAACGGAAGCAAAATCCCCAAAGCCAGCCCCGCGCCCAGCAGGGAAGACTTAAGTCCGGGCCAGCCGCCGGCCATGGTGTTGACGACAACTCCGATCACAAACGCGGGAACCGTGAGCCAGTTCGGGATGCGGCGGCTGCGCCAGTCGGTCAAGCCGGCGATGAGCGCCAGTGCCGTCGCCAGTCCGAGAATAATCGCTTTCAAACTCGCCCCGATTTCGCCCTACTGGGGCGGATTTTGGCACAGCCATGGAGGGAAGTCAATGTAACCCGTGCCCGGCGGGGGCCCAGGTTGTATCCAGCAATTTCGGTTGGCGTCATGTTCGAAGCCCTGCGTTTTGGCCAGCGGGGCGAGGAATCTCAGACCCGGGGACGCAGATCCTCCGCTTCGCCCGGGAAACGGCCGCGCCCACGCTGACGCCGCTGGTGTACTTACGCCCAGCTTTCAAAGTGAGCGCTACTGTCAACCCCTAGCGGTTGAATGCCCCGGCCGCGTTGTGCTCCGCCACAATTCGTTTGGCGTTATCCGCCAGCGCTTTCGCCTGCGGCAGCAGATCGAGTCCTTTCAGGACTTCAGGATCGGTTTCCGCGCGAACCTTCAACCCTTCATCCTGGCCGAAGGCATCGACAAAGATCTCCGCCTTGATGTTGGAGCGGATCCAGTCGTTGTTGTCGAGCAGATCGGCTTGGGTGTAGGGGACGCTCGCTTCGTCCAGCGACTTGCGGAACTCCTGCATGACCGCGTCATCGACCTCAAAGCTCTTGGTCGGGTGGTGGGTCACGACATAGCGCTTCGCGAAGTTGAAGAATGCATAGTGCTGCAACAGCGTGTCCTGGAAATGATTGCTCTTGATGGGAGGATAGGTGACGTCAGGCGTGATGCCGCCACCGCCGTAAACCGTGCGCCCGCTGTCGGTGAGCTTTACTTCGCGATTGACCGTGGTGGGATTGTCCTCGCGGTTGTAGTAGTAGTCGTAAAGGGAGATGTTTGAGTAATCGCGCTGGATCAGGCGTCCGCTTGGGGTGTAATAGTGCGCGGTGGTGAGAGCGAGACCGGTGTTCTCACTGAGCGGATAAACCGTCTGCACCAGGCCTTTGCCGAAGGTGACTTCACCCACGATCAGCCCGCGATCATGGTCCTGAATCGCGCCGGAAACGATCTCAGCCGCCGATGCTGTCAGCCGATTCACCAGGACAACCAGCGGATAATCCTTGCCGCCATTGCCATGCTGGGCCACGTAACGCTTCTCAGTCGAGGCGCGGCCGTGATGGGAAACGATCAACTGGCCTTTCTTCAGGAACTTGTCGGCAACACCGACGCCCTCGCTCAACAGGCCCCCGGGATTTCCGCGCAGGTCGAGAATCAGGCCTTTCAAATCGCCGAATTCATCCAGCGCTTTGGAAACTTCTTCTTCCGTAGTTTCGTTGAATCCGGTGACGTGGAGATAGCCAATGCCGGGGCGAATCAGAAAGTGAACGTCGACGCTGTACCGCGGAATCTCATCGCGAACCAGCGTGAACTCCATGGGCTTTTCCACGCCTTCGCGGGAAATGCTGATGTGAACCGTCGTACCCTTGGGGCCCTTCAGCATATCGGCGACATCGCCGGTGCTCATATTTTCCGTAGATTTTCCGTCAACCGCGATGATGACATCACCGGGGTGAATGCCAGCCTTATAGGCGGGTGTTCCAGTGAACGGATAAATCACAATGACTTTATTGTTCCGCGGACCGACGGTCATGCCCACGCCGTAATACTTGCCGCGCTGGTCTTCGCGCATGAGCGCGTAAGACTTGGGATCGAAGAAGTTGGAGTGGGGGTCGAGCGCGTGCAACATGCCGGGAATAGCCCCGTTGTAGATGGCTTTATCGGGGTTGACCGGCTCGGCGTAGTTCTCTTCGATGACGGCGTAGACATCGGTGAACTGCTTCAGGCTGTCCTTGACGTCGGAGTCGCTCGAAAGCGATGAAGACTGCTGGCCCGTATGCTGGGCAAACAAAATGCCCAGGAAGCCGCAAGCCATGAGAAAGAAAACTACCAGGAAGAGAGAGCGGCGAGAACTACTTGCCATCGTCAATTGTCCTTCGGCGGGGATTTTGCCTTACCCCAGCTACTTGTATTCCCGGCCCGGATATTCGCCGGCGAGAACCGCGCTGAATATACAGAGTATACCACCACCACATTAGACCGCTCAGAACCGCTGCGGTCACCAGGGTAACAACGCACTGGGAGTTAGATGCTGGGAGCGACAGGGGTTTCCTGAGTCTGCGGCGCAAGGTTCTGCAGCTGTCTTCTCACGTTAGAGTAATGCTGCCCAGGAAATGCTATTGACCCTTAAAGTATTTCGTTATATTGTGGCGGTCACCAAACGTGCAGGGGGCCCGTTCTGGTGAAAGAAATTGCCGCGGGAGTTGGAACGTGCCACTGCGTCGAATTGCCACTCTGCTGATTTGTGTTGTTTTTCTTCTATTGTTTGCTTGTGGTTATCTCACCCTTCC
>DATLKM010000438.1:0-20864 GCA_035538435.1 Binatia bacterium | reverse complement strand
CGCGTTTTCTAAGCACGGCGGATTCCTCTTCATTGATACCGCAAATCTGGTGGTACACGAGGGCGGACACAATCTGTTTGGATGGTTCGGGCCCACCCTGGGTTTGTGGGGCGGCACGTTGTTGCAATGGCTGGTGCCGTTGCTCCTGGCTTTGCATTTCTTTTATCGGCGCGAGATAGCTGGCTTCGTTTTCTGCTCGTTCTTTTTCTTCGAAAACTGGATTTATACCGCGACCTACATGGCCGATGCCCGTGCCATGGTTTTGCCGCTGGTGACGACCGCCGACCCGGAGTTTGCCAAACACGACTTCAACACAATATTCACCAATCTTGGCGTTCTTGAATACGACACTACGATTGCCGGCGTGGTGCGCTTTCTCGGATGGTGCGGAATGATTGCCGTGGCGATTTGGTTTGCGCAGCAGAAGACGGGCAAGGTCAATCCGCTTCAGGCTCCCGCCGAAGAAACCGGCAGATTCATCGATTTTCTCGCTAAGGAATCCAGTCGGCGATAAAGATGTTCGTCTCGTGTGGGGCTTTGGCATTGCGGTTCGAGGCCCAGACCAGCTTTTTCCCGTCCAGGCTGAACATGGGGAAGCCGTCGAATCCGTCGCTGTAGGTCACGCGCTCCAATCCGCTGCCGTCGGGATTAATCAACCACAACTCAAAATTGCCCATGCCGCCGCTGGCGTGGGTCTCCGGATCGTAATTTGAGGAAAAAATGATTTTCTTCCCGTCCGCAGTAAAAGCCGGGCCAAAGCTGGCTGCGCCGAGAGTCGTAATCTGCCGCTTATGGCTGCCGTCGGCCTTCATGATCCAGATTTCGAGCGACGTGGGGCGAATGAGGTTCTGCGCCAGCAGTTCTTTGTAGTCGGCAACTTCTTTTTCCGTCTTCGGGTGATAAGCGCGGTAGACGATCCATTTGCGATCGGGTGAAAACGTCGGTCCGCCGTCGTAGCCGAGTTCGTGAGTGAGCTGTTTCACGTGCGTGCCGTCGGCGTCCATCGAGTAGATGTCGAGGTCGCCGTTGCGCAGGGAAGTGAAGGTGATCTTCTTTCCGTCGAGCGAGATGGTGGCTTCGGCGTCATAGCCGGGAGTGGTGGTGAGTTGCTTTAGGTCTCTGCCGTCGGGTTTGGCGGTGAAGATGTCGTATCCGGCGTAGACGCCCCAGACGTAGCCTTTGGAAAAATCGGGGCGCGGCGGGCATGCGGCGCTGGCGAGGTGGGTGGAGGAATACAGAATCTTGTTGCCGTCAGGGAAGAAGTAGCTGCACGTAGTGCGGCCTTTGCCGGTGGAGACCATGTGCATGTCGCTGCCGTCGGCGTTCATGGTGAAAATCTGGTCGCACTTCACGTCGGCGTGGGCGGGCTGCTCGCCTGCGGATTGAAAGATGAGCTTGCTGCCGTCGGCGGAGAAATACGCTTCAGCGTTCTGGCCGCCGAAGGTGAGCTGGTGAACATTGCGGAGATGCTTTTCCTGCGGAGTGGCGAGGGTGGTGGAACTCGCAGCCTGCGCCCCAACGACGGCCGGAATGGCCGCGAGAGCCGCGAGGAGCGCAAGTAGTGGTTTCATAAGATCGCGCCAAGTGTAGCAAAAGTTGGCGGCGAACCGCGGTCTTCCCTAAACCGTCCCCACTATAGGCGGTTTCCAATGCTTTGCGCCTATCGGGTTCATGCCCCAGAAAAACTTTTCACTGAGGAAAAACATTTACAGCAATTTTGCTCTGGGCCGAGCGAACAGCACTCTCCGATGAAACCGGTCTGCTGAAGACGAGCAACAGCTACCTCACAACCTTCGGATCTATTTTCCCAGCACCAAATCGATTCCCGAAAACAACAATTCCAACTTTGTCCGCGGAAGCTTGCCCGCCCGTTTAGTCAAGGGGAAACGGTCGAGGGAGATGATTCGCGACACATTGGCAACGGAATCCTTTGGCAGCCCAGTAACCCTTGCAGATAACTTGACGTTTCCGGGTGCCAGCGCCCAGTTCAGGTTGCTCGTGAGGGGCACGCAGACCACAGTGGCGATGCGGCTCTGGTTCAGCGCGTCGCATTGAACAACGGCTACCGGCCGACGAAAACCAGGACCGGACCCCGCAGGGGCGGGCAAATCAGCCCACCAGATATCGCCTTGCGAGATCACCACTCGCTTTGCTCCAGGCGGCGGCTGGAGGCAAAGGCGATGAACCGGTCATGTTCCTCGCCGATTTTGGTCAGGGCCCGGTCCATTGACTCGGTGATTTTGTCCGGGGAACGTCGCGCCACATACTCTCGCAGTGCATCGCTAAACAGGGGGCTTCGTGACTTCTGGGTCCGGCGTGCAAGCCGTTCCGCCGTGTCGAAAAGCTCATTGGGAATTGAAACCGCAGTTTTCATACCCGGAGTATAACCTGCGGGCACGTCATGGCAATGTACTCCCATGCCCTGACTGACGCTATGTGGGACATCTGTGGCGAGCCGAATTTCTCACGAGCTTCTACTTTCGAAAATAACTGCTTATGGCTTCCGCCTGCACGCGAGTCACGACTGCTGATAGCGCCGCGGCGTCCGCCTGCTTTACCGCTTGCAAGCTGCCGAAGTGCTCGAGCAGGCGGCGGGTGGTGCGTTCGCCGACTCCGGGGATTTCGAGCAGTTCCGTCGAGCGGTCGCGCATCTGGCGGCGCTTGCGATGGAAAGTGACGGCGAAGCGGTGGGCTTCGTCGCGAATCATCTGAATCAGGTGCAGCACGGGTGAGTGGTGATCGAGCGCGATGGGATCTTTTTCCTGTCCATAAACGTAGAGAATTTCTTCGCGCTTGGCGATAGCGGCAAGGGGCTGATTGATGATCTCAAGTGATTCGAGGGCTTCCGCCGCGGCGTGCAACTGGCCCAGGCCGCCGTCGATGAGCACAACGCTGGGCATGGGTTTCTTTTCTTCCTGAATGCGTTTGTACCGCCGGTTTACGACTTCGCGCATGGAGGCGAAATCGTCCACGCCCGTGACGGTCTTGATGATGAATTTGCGATAGTCGGACTTTTTCATCTTGCCGTCTTCCCATACGACCATCGAGGCCACGGTCTCCGCGCCTTGAATGTGCGAAATATCGAAGCATTCGATACGCTTGGGAAGTTCGGGCAGGCTGAGCGTCTCCTGTAACTCTTCCTGGATTTTGCGGGCATTGGGCTTGAGCACGCGGAAGCGCTGATCGTAGGACTGCTTGGCGTTAGTGCCGGCGAGATCAATGAGCGATCGCTTATCCCCTCGCTGCGGAACCAGGATATGCACCTTCGCAGAGCGCGCGCCTCCGCTCACCTGCTCAGACAATAGATCTTCGAGCTCTTCGCGATCCTCGAAATCGACCGGGACATAAAGATTGCGCGGGACGTAGGGCTGGCCAATGTAGAGCTGCTTGAGGAGGGCGGAAAAGAAGGGGCCCGGGTGGAATTGGTCTGACGGGGCGTTGGTGTAGGTTGCGGCGGAGAGCGCCGTCGAGCGGAGTTCGCCCGAACAGCCGAGGGCGGCAGTTCTCGTACGGTTCGTTCCCGGTTCGGGTTCGGTAGTGAATTCCGGTTCCGTGCCGAAATCCGGCAAGTCTTCCCAGAAGAATTCGCGCCGGTCGACCATTTTACCGCCGCGCATGTGAAACAGATTTACGGCCAACATGCCGTTTTCGTAGTGATAGCCGAAGACGTCGGCGTCGTCGCCTTCGGCGGCTGCGATGCGTTGGCGCTCCTGCAACTGCTCGACGGTGGAGATCAGATCGCGATAGCGGGCGGCGCGTTCGTATTCCTGGGCGGCGGCGGCCTGCTCCATACGCTGGCGCAGCGACTTGCTCAAATCGGTCGGTCGGCCTTCCAAAAACAGTTTCACGTCGCGGACGGCTTCGAAATAGATCTCCGATGTCGTGAGATTCTCCACACAGGGGCCCAGGCAGCGCTTGATGTAATACTGCAAGCACGGCCGCGGATGATAGCGCGTGAGATCGACCTTGCACGAAGGAATCAGAAAATTGCGGTGAATCAGATCGACGATGCGGTACGCCAGATTGGCAGGGAAGTACGGGCCGTAGTATTCGCTGCCGTCTTTCACCAGCCGCCGTGTCACGTAGACGCGGGGCCATCGCTCGGCCAGGGTGAGCTTTACATACGGATAAGTCTTGTCGTCGCGGAGCAGAATGTTAAAACGCGGCTTGCGCTGCTTAATGAGGTTGTTCTCGAGCGCGAGCGCCTCTTTGTTGTTGGCGACCACGATGTAGTCGACATCGACAGCCTCACGGACGAGCGTCCCGGTTTTCGCGTCCTCCCAGCGGCCTTCATGAAAATAGCTGGCCACTCGGCTGCGCAGGTTCTTCGCCTTGCCCACATAGATGACTTCGCCCTCGGCGTTCTTGTACAGGTACACGCCTGGCTCGGTGGGGATGGTGCGAATTTTCTGGAGAAGGTCCACAGAACTTTCTTATTTTATTCGATGCGCGAGATCGGGCCGGGTGGCAAGGGCAATCGATCTCGCGCGTGGTGAAGACCTTCTGAACAGATAGCACAGGGTTAGACAGAGCAACCCGCCCCTTCTTGTTACCCTATCCGCCGCTTTGATCGATTGCGGTCGGTTACCATCGTTTCTCCACAACTCCATAGAAGCGCATGAATTTGCTGGCGCCCGGCTAGACTCGGGTGAGGACCGCTCTGCCTGTCCGCAACTCAGACGGCAGGGGTCAATTTTCTACGGAGGAAGCATGGGCGCAAGCGCCGCAGCCCCGGCTCGGGTCGTTCCTGTCTTAAGAGAAACGGGCGAATCGTTTCTCCCGTCTGCGCCGAGTTGGTACTTGTTCTTTTTCGTTTCTGGATTTCCCGCCCTTCTTTACCAGATCGTTTGGCAACGGTCGTTGTTCACCTTTTACGGGGTGAACATTGAGTCTGTGACGATGGTGGTCACGGCGTTCATGCTGGGATTGGGCATAGGCAGCCTGGCCGGAGGAATGATTTCGCAAAAGCGAAACTGGCCGCTGTTGGCGATTTTTGGCGTAACCGAATTGCTGATCGCGGTCTACGGGATATTTTCGCTCAATATCTTCCATTGGGCGGCCAACTATACAGCAGGCTCGGGTCCTCTCGGAACAGGGCTGGTCGCTTTTTCGTTGGTCGCTTTTCCCACGGTACTGATGGGATCGACGCTGCCGATCCTGGTTGCGTATACCGTCCGCTTGTCGCGTAACGTGGGCACGTCGGTGGGATCGCTGTATGCGGTGAACACGATGGGCTCAGCAGTGGCCTGTTTTTGTGCCGGGCTGTTTCTCATGCGATATCTGGGCGAGGGGAAGACAGTGGCGCTGGCGGCAGGTTTGAATGCGGTGGTTGGGGGATGTGTTCTGTTTTTGCATTTCAAACATCAGGGCAGAGAACGCGAACTTGACCTGGAACCCGCCAGCACTTTCCGCCGGTCTGAGAATTCCAGGATGCTTTCTTCCGCCAGCTATATTCAATTTCCTCTTGCTGTTGCTGCTTCGGCCATCGCCGGATTCATTTCGCTGGGGTATGAAATGATCTGGTACCGGCTGTTCTCGTTCACCACCGGAGGCCTGGCAAAGAGTTTCGCTTTCCTGTTGGGCGCATTTCTGGCGGGAATTGCCGGTGGATCGGTCGTGAGCAAGCGCATCTGCGAGCGCATGAGTGAGCCGCAGCGGTTCACTCAAATTTTGGTGGCTGCAATATTTAGCGCAAACCTGATTGGATTTCTCGTCGGCCCGATTCTTTCCAACCTGGTGGTTCACTTCTCCTACGAGTATTCGCTGCTTCCGATCGGAGTTGCGGCAGGTTGCCTGGGCGCCATCTTTCCGCTTCTTTGTCATATTTCGATTCCGCCCGATGAATCGGCTGGCGCGCGCACCAGCTATCTCTATTTGGGCAATATTCTGGGATCGGTGCTCGGCAGCTATGTGACCGGTTTCGTGCTCATGAATATATGGCCGCTGCGGAGTGTGAGTATCGCTCTTGCCACGCTCGGCTTCGCCCTGGCTCTGTTTCTGGCGCTTAATGCGCAGCTGAACCGGACGCTGCTCTTGCCATGCTGTGCTGGGATTTTACTGACGGCATGGCTGGTTGCGTATGCTTCGCCGCCATTATTCGAGGGCATGTACGAAAAGTTGCAGATGAAGAGCGGCTACGCTCCCGGCTTCCATTTTCGTTCAACGGTTGAAAACAGAAGCGGTGTAATTTCCGTTCTCAACAATGGCATGGTCTTCGGAGGCGGCATGTACGATGGCCGCTTCAGCGTCAGCCTGGTTTCCGACTCGAACGGGATTCAGCGCGTATTTGCGCTGAGCTTCTACGATGCCCATCCGAAAAATGTTCTGATGATCGGCTTATCGTCCGGTTCGTGGGCGCAAGTCGTGGCCAACCATCCTCAGGTCGAACATTTAACCATCGTCGAGATTAATCCCGGGTATTTGCAGTTGATTGCGGGAACGCCGGTTGTGGCGAGCTTGTTGCGCAACCCCAAAGTTCACATCGAAGTGGACGACGGACGGCGCTGGCTGGTTCGCAATCCAGGGCTCCAGTTCGACTCCATCATCATGAACACCACGTATAACTGGCGATCGAACGCTTCGAACCTGCTCTCCACGGAATTCCTCCAGCTCGTCCATAAACACTTGAAGCCGGGTGGAACTCATCTTTACAACACCACCGACTCGAACGATGCTTTGGCCACCGGGCTGCGCGTATTTCCCTACGGGATGCGCATCGGAAATTTTCTGGCCGTAAGCGATGCTCCGCTACAGCTCGATGCCGCTCGTTGGCGCGATGTGCTCCTCCACTACTCGATTGACGGCAAGCCCGTGTTCGATCTGGCGCAGGAGCGGGATCGCCGGCGGTTCGAGGAAGTTACCGCCATGACCCGTACTATGGATGAAGCGGGTAGCAGCGAATTTTCGCTGGAATCGGCCGACCACATCCGGCAGCGAACCGCCGGCGCGCGCATCATTACCGACGATAATATGGGCTCGGAGTGGCAGCGATAAACTGCCTCCGCTAAAATCCCGACACGGGCTGGCCGTATAAAAAATTCCATAACGCATGTGCGTTTGCCCCGCCTGGGGCTGGGTAATGCCTCTACCCAGCGGATATCGGGCAGCACGCAAACCATTGAAAACGTATATATTTATGTTGCGCGCCTTGGACGCGCCCGACTGGCACGTCCCGTGCAAAAGCGTTTGATGGGATTGATCAATTTGATTTCCCAGGAATCTAATTACTGTGTTCGCGCGAGGCGTTGCCGGTTCGCGCTGAAACCTATGACGAAACCGATCAAGATAGGAGCTCCACCTATGACCCGCACTTCGTTAGCGATTGTGATGGCAGTCTGCGTCGCGGCCACCGTCGGCTGCAGCAGCAAGAACTACGTGAAACAACAGACCACGCCGTTGATCAACAAAACCAACGAACTCGACGACATGACGGCGAAGAACAGTAAAGATATCAAAGATGTCGACGCTCGCGCGCAGGCCGGAATTCAGGCCGTGAATGCAAAGACCGCTGATGTTGAGCAGAAGGCGCAGGCGGCGAACCAGAATGCGACTTCAGCGCAGCAGACCGCCGATGCCGCCAACGGACGCGTTACTGTGCTGACCAATACCGTCGCCAATCTTGACAACTACCACGCCGTCGCGGAAACCTCAGTCAAGTTTGGCTTTAACCGCGACAATCTCACGCCGAAGGCGAAAGAAGCGCTCGATCAGTTGGCCGGGCAGATTGCCGGCACCAAGGGCTACCTTATCGCGCTGGAAGGGGGCACGGATTCCGTTGGCTCCGCGGATTACAACTACGATCTGAGCCAGCGCCGGGCCAACTCTGTGATTCAATATCTGGCGTCGAAGTATAACGTTCCGGCGCACAAGATTTATGTGATTGGCCTGGGCAAGGACAAGCCGGTTGAGTCGAACAAGACGGCCAACGGCCGCGCCGACAATCGCCGCGTAGATGTTCGCCTGATGACCAACACCGTAGGCGACACGAACCAGCCGGCAGCTCCGGCAACCACAGGGCAAAACAACCCGTCATCGATGTAAGAGCTTTTGCTCCTCCTCCCCCGGAGGGTTTTGCTACAGGCCGCTCCATGCCTCCCATGAGCGGCCTGTTTTTTCTGTCGTCGGGAAAACCAGAATCCGCTCTGTACCGCAGCCAGAATTCTATGTCGCAGCTAGAATGGGAATATGGTTCGTAAATTTCTGGTGCTGGCGGTTTTGTTGACAAGTTCCGCGTGGGCGCAGCAAAACGCGCCGTCGCCGGCAACGTCCCCTACTGCAACGAAAGATTCTTCGGGCGAGGCCAATGACCGGCCTTCTGGCTCCGATCAATCGGATTCCGAATCATCACCCGATCCTTCTTCCGCTCCTGGCGGAACATCAAAGCCGGGCGCGAAAATTACCCCACCGCGTTCCGACCGTGTTTCCGTCAGCGACATCCCCGCAACGCCGGGACAGAGTTCGAGCAAAGACACTCAGGTGGACCTGTCTGCTCCAGACAATGACGCTAAAGCGCACCCGCAAAGCTCAACGGCCGTTGCCAACGCGGAAGCCGAAGCGCTGAGCGGAGGCGTGACCGAGTTCAGGACGTGGGATCCGCATAAAGCGTCGAAGGACGTCGAGGTTGGCGATTTTTATTTCAAGCGCAAGAATTACCGCGCGGCCGAGGAACGGTATCGCGATGCGCTCCGTTATAAGGATAACGATGCCATCGCGACGATTCGCCTGGCCGTCTGTCTGGAGAAGCTGGGTATTCTCGATGATGCGCGGGTTGAGTACGAGAGCTACTTGAAGATTTTGCCTCACGGGCCGCAGGCGGGCGAGGCGCAGAGGGCGCTCGACCGACTGAAAGCGCAAACCGTGGCGGCCAAACCCGGGCACTGACCTTTATTGTGTGGGGCTAATTTTCCGCCGGACAGCTGCCGCCCTCATCAATTTTGGATGCGCAACCCTGCGCGTGCGGGATGCACCGGTTTCGACCTGGCTGAGGGTGGCTTCTCCCAGAACCAGACCCGGTGGCCACTTCGGCCCGGTGCAATGCTTCCCATTTGTTTGCGCGGCATGAACAACGATCGCCTCGACTGCGTCGAGGCAGGAGTAAACCATCTGCGTGCGAAGCATGCCCGACACGCCGCCGCGAATCAGGAGCATGGCGGTCCCATGCATCAGCGACCACACCGCGAGCATCAGGCGGGTATGCTGGCGGGCGCTGCCGCCCAGTCGTTTGGTAAGGCGCAGTCGCATCAGGTTGAAAGACGGCCACGGCTCATGCAGCGATGGAGGAAGAGCGAAGTCGTCGAACAGCACTTCGTAAGAGTAACGGTGCTGCAGCGCGAAATCGAGATAACAGGCGCAGGCGTCCGCCAAAGACGTCGTTTGCTCCAGCGTGGAGAACAGGTTCACGCGGGTTCGCGTGCGTACCGCGTGAAGAATGTCTTTGCGGTCGCGGTAGCGCTCGTAAACTGTAGGCGTGGTGGTTCCGGCAGCTTTGGCAACCCCCCGCATGGTTAGCGACTTCTCGCCGCCCCTGGCCCACAGCCGGCACGCGGCGTCGAGAATGCGGCGTTCAATTTCTGGATCTGCTTGTCTGGGCAACGGCCCTTCCTCCTGGCTGTTTGATGGCTGCACCCCGGTGGCTTTGACTATGTTCAACTGACATCGTAAAATTTATCTACATTCGTACTTGCGTTTACTCACTCAGTGCGCCGCCGGGACCGTCACCGCCCTCCTCTGCGAACCCGGTTTCGGTGGCGCACGTCATACCAATACCCAAGGAGCAGAAGTTGAAGACGTTGAACGACGGTTCCAACAAGCAGGCGGGGATCGCCCGACTGATTGCCGATCTGCGTACCGCAAAAGTAGAACTGCTCAGCGCGCAGTGCGCGACTGACCGCCTTCGCATGCAATATTCCATTCCTGACATTGTGTCCTTCGGCGAGCGCAATGCCCTGCAGGGCGCCATTGCCTCGGCCGGCGCCCTTTGCCGCTTCTACAGTTCGCTCGCGGATCAATTGAAACAGGCGCAGCAGCAGGAGTAATTCTCCCTGCGGTCTTTCCCGCAAATGATTGGACGCATCCAGGGGGCGCTATTTTTCCACGCGGATAAAGGCTCCTGTTGAGGCGTTGACGGCGACAGTCAGCTTGGCGGCCTCGCGCGACTCGCCGTAGATCACATGCCACACCAGTTCGTTGGTGTTGTGGTTCCAATCGCAAATGTAGAGCACGGGTGCGGCCTGATCTTTCTCCAAAAGCTTATCGCCGCCGTGCTTTTGCGCCTCGGCAAACGCCTGGTCGGAATCGACTTTCAGAAACGCGGCATCGAATATTTGCGTAGATGAATTGCTCGGGTTATAGCTGTCTTCGTTGCCGGGGCTTACGCCGCGGGAGGGTGCGTCGGGCGCAGTGCTGCCCGACCAAATGAACGGTTTTACTCCATGCTGCATGGCGGAAGCGAAACTTATTCGCCATACGGCGGATTTGCCGTCATGGCCGTTGCCGTCGGTAGTGAGCGACGACTCGATGCGAAAAGGCTTGACATCGGCAGCGTAGTTGCGCGCGGCAATAAATGTTTTTTGAAATGCGGCGCGGCCGGTCAACAGTTCGGTCGGTTTTGCCTCGGGTTTCGTTTCCGAGGGTTTTTGACTGCTGGAGTCGCACCCTGCGAGAAAAACCAACAGTCCGAAAATCAAACACGCGGCTGCAGGACGAAAATATTTGCAAAACGGTCGGTTCGTAATTTGTTTTGAGCCGAAAACAACTTCGAGCGCAGCCGCATGTTCCGGCCCATTGTGCCGCAATTCCATGACGCCATCCTGTTATAACGGGAGTCAGTTCGAGTCCGCGCAACATTTTACCTGATGCGTGGGAAATGGGGATTGGAGAGATGGATTCCGGTCTGCAGAATCTGCGGCAGGAACTGCAAAACGCCATTGACGGAATGCCGGGCGCGGATTTGTGCCGGCATCCGGCACCGGGCAAATGGAGCGTCGCGGAGATTCTCGAACACCTTTATTTGAGTTACACGGGAACGGCCAAAGGCCTGGAAAAAATGTTGGAGAGGGGCAATCCGCTGGCAACGAAACCCTCGATGCGGCACAGGGTTCGCAGCTTGGTCGTTTTTGGGTTCAACTATCTGCCCAGTGGACGCGAATCTCCCCCTGCGGCGCGGCCCAAAGGTCTTCCTTGCGATAAAGTGGTTGCCGAATTTGGCGAAGCCTTAGCTGGCATGGACGCTCTGCTTTTGCAGGGAGAAATGCGCTTTGGACGGACCACGGCGCTGCTCGATCATCCCATCATGGGGCCCTTCTCGGCGACGCAATGGCGGAAATTCCACTGCATCCACGGACGGCATCATTTGAAGCAGATCGTACACCTGCGGCAACTCATCCTGTCCGGCGGGCGATGCGGGCGATAAGGTCTATTTGCAAGTTGAGACCGTCATGTGCGCGATGCGCGTGTACCAACTGATCGAAGTTCCCGTCTGGTTCTTGGGGAAATACTCATTGGTGTACCAGAAGGTGCAGTCATTGACCGGGTCGACGGTCATGCTGGTGTAGCTGCCCCAGCGGTCGTTATTTTCGTCGTCGGCCACTCCATTGAGAATGCTCTGTTCGATCGGTTCCGTCGCATTCTGAAGATTCCAGGAACTGATGCGGATTCCGGGATGAAGGGTGGAACTCGACACACTGTAGCCGATCATCGCGTTTCCATCGTGGTCCTGTGCGATGCTGGGAACGAACCGGTAGGTTGTGGAATCCGGGTTGATGTTGCCATCCTGATAAAGCGTAGGTGTCCCGCTGCCGCGAAGCTCATACCAGCGGACTGCGGTTTGTTCGCTGGTCTTGCTGACCTGAATGGTGTGGCTTACCAGGAACGATTCGTAGGTTCCGAAGTTGCGGTAGGCGAAGCGTGGCATGAAACGGTCGCCCACCGAATCGACATAATTATTGGTGGTCGCCGACGAAGGCTCGGGTACGCAAAAGGTTTGTGCAACCACCACCAGGTCGTAGCATCCGGGAATGTACTGCGCATCGGCGATCATGCTGCGGGTGAAGGTGGAGTTGGCTGGGACGTTCCAGTCGACGTGAAATGCCCATAGATTGAATTGTCCCGAAGTGATCGTCTGCCCGTTGTTGGGCGGGTTCTGGATGCTCGCCAGATACTCTTCGCGTCCGCTGGGCGGCGCGGTGGTGCCGTCAATGTCCGCGGGAATCAAGCTGTGCGAAAGATACAGCGAACCGGTTACCTTCGTGGGATTCTTGAAGCATTGCTGGGTGCGCGGCGTAGCCCCCGTGAGCATGTTGGTGCGGTCGAGTGCGCAGACCACCGTCCCGACCTCCAGATAGCTGTTGTCCACGTCATTTAAGTCAATGGTCAGGTAGTAAGCGTCTGCCCATGTGCCCAGCTTCGGCCAGTCGGGAAAGTAGTAATCGCCGTGCGAGTTCTGCCCGAGGATCGAATTCAGCGAGATTTCATAGGCGTACCACGCGAGCGCAGGCGAAGAGAGATCGTCCGTGTTCGACACCGCGACGCAGTAGTAATACTGGTTGGGAACCGAAGTGTGCGCGCCGATCACCCAACGGGAGGCGAGATGGTCGAAGAGAATTTCTCCGTCTCCGGTGATGGTGGAACAGTTGGGATAGGCGGCAAATGGAGTCGTAATCGATTGCGGTGTTGACCAGACCGGCGTGTAGGGTGAAGTCTTGCTGTAGGCCTGGTAGTAAGTGTTGACGTATTCGAGGAATTGCTTGGTGCCGACTGCGCCGGAAGGGTCGACCGTAAAATCTGTCGAATGCACCTGCGCGGCATATATCCCCGCGAAAGAGCCGGCGGAAACCGTGGGAAGGCCCGCTTCGGATTGTGCAAAGAGCGTTCCCGTCAGCAAAAGGAGGAAAGCGAACCTGGGTCTCATGTGTCGAACTCCCTTCAGGGGAGTTGAAGGCGAATGGGGGGCCGCGATAAGTCGATACACTGTAGCATTTTTGAGTGTTCAGCGGTTAGAGAAGAAAGACTCAGGGAGAACCCTGGATCAGGCTCAAAACCAGGTTTGCATTCCGCGTCCTCGCTGGCGACTTTACGGCTTAAGGACCATCTCGATCACTTTTCAGATCAAATTCAAATGACATCGACAGGTATCGCGCGCTGCCTACGAATTTTGCGCGCCTAACGACGCCACAGGAACGACGGTTGGCACCGGTTCACTCGCCACAGATGGAGCAGGCGCGAAGGACTGCACCGGAATCGGCTCGACCATGTACTTGAGGTAGTAGCTGACAGCGATCGCGCGCTGCCAGAAACGGGGAATTAAGAGCAAGAGCAGGGTGAACTGGCTGACGAAAAATGCTCCCAGCCAGCTGGCAGGTGGGACGAATGTCATCCACGCCCAAATTCCCGCGGCAAAAATTCCCAAGCCGATCAGCGCAGAGAAAACGTAAGCCGTCAGTAAGCTGCCGAGATGGCTCATGGTGTGGCGAAACGCAGTTCCGATGGATTTCCGCACAGCCCGTTGGTCGTTGAGAACGACATCCGCCTGCGCGATGTCGAACCATGCGCGCAGCGCCGACATAACCAGAAAAATCACGGCCAGGCCGATCATCGAGGTATAGAAAGGCAGGACTTCATTCAGATTCTTGCCGGCGGCCTTTATCAAAGCTCCGCGAATGCCGAACAGAATTCCTGAAGCAATGCCGAAGACGATCAGGGCGATCAATAGCAGCCGGACGAAGCGCCAGAAGTTGCGGCCGCAAGCGCGGAAGAAATCCTCACGCGGCAGGCGGAAATTAGAGGCATAGCCCTGCAAGACTCCGGGTATGAAAACCGCGGACAAGGCGAAGAACACGAACATCATGTAGAGGGCCGGCATGGCTGAAGCCATGGTCGGGCCGAATTCAGGGCGAATCAACATTTCCATCAGAACGCCGGCGTCCATTCCATGCAGCAGACGGTCAGAGAGCAGGCTATGGTCGAGAACGGCATGCGCCTGATTGCGAAACGCCGATGCGCCAAATTCGGCCAAAGTAAGATTCAATAAATAAAACCAGATTATGTACCGCTTGTTGTGCGTCACCATGCTCCAGCCGCGGCTGAGCAACCCCTGATCGTTCGCCATCGTATTCACCTTAGTCTCCGAAAATTTCTTCCATCAAGAAGCGACGCCCGAGCCCGTTTTACACGCCCCACCACGCCAGCGCCTGCGCCAGCCATTGTGTGGCGAAGGTCCAATAATTTGTTACTTTTCTTGCCGGCGCCTTGTTGGCTTCGTCCACGTAGCTGTTGTCGAAATTGTTGTGATCGATCTGGATCCTGTGATCGGGATCAAGTTCGGCTGAAACGATTTTCGCCTTCTTCTCATACGGGCCGAATCGCGCCCAGCGATCAACCCCATCCCAGTGCTCGCGAAGCTTATCGCCGTTGTCGAATTTGATCTCGACATCGGCCGGCATGACGAACTCGCCCTTGCGCTGCAACCACACGTAGGAGCGATAGACCGTGTTCTTCTCGTCTGACTTGTCTTTCTTCTCTTCGTACCAGTTGACTGGCAGCGACTCGGTGCGAAGCACTTTGTAGTCCATGACCTGCGTGCCGTACACGGCCTGATTGAAATACCAGCGCAGGTTCTGCCCCGAAACTTCTTCGATCGTTTTCAGAAAATCCTCTTTGCTGGGATGGGTGAAGCGGTATTTCATGAAATACGCGTGCATGGCCTTCTGCATCGTGTCTTCGCCAATAACGCTTTCCAGAGTCAGCAGGACGCTGGCCGTCTTGCCATAGGTAATTCCGCCGTAGGAGTTCGAGTTGTAGTAGTCGTAGGCGTTCTTCGCCATTGGATCGAGATCGTCGACACTGGTAAAGAACATGCGCTGCGCCTCGCGTTCACCGGCCGTAATCCCGGCGAAGTCCAGAACGGACTTGTCGCGGCCCAGGACATCGTCCATGACCTTCACTTCGGTATAGCTGTTAATGCCCTCGTCCATCCATGCGTCTTCGAATTCGTTGGTGGCCACCATCCCGTACCAGTACTGGTGCCCGAATTCGTGCTCGACCACGATCTCTACTTCATGCTCGCCTTTCGGCACCCACCAGGCGGTACCGCCGGTGATGAAGGTGGGATATTCCATGCCTTCGGCGGGCGAGCCGGCCACCGGGTCGACCAGCGTAATCGTCTTGTAGGGATAGGGGCCATACCAGCGTTCGAAGTGTTCCAGTGATTGGCGCAGGATTTTTTCGTGGCGGTCGGCCTGGTTCCAGTGTTCGGGCTGCATGAGGAGCCGCATATTTACAGGTCCCATCTGCCCCTGATAAACCGCCTCTTGAACTCGATAACGTGGACTGGCCGTCCAGGCGAAATCGTGAATATCATCACCGTGGTAAGTGAGAGTTTGCGTGCCATCGGAATTCCTGGTTTCGCCGGTTCGGACTCCGCTGGCCCCGACAATTTCATTCTGAGGCAGGGTGAGCTTCACGTCATAAACTCCGAAATCGGCGAAGAACTCGGTGGTGTTGTGGTATTGATGGCAGTTCCATGCCCCGTGCCAGAACACGCCGACTTTTGGAAACCATTGGCCGCCCAGCACAAAGTCCTTGGTATAGCCGGAGCGAGCCTGCGCTTCCGGGAATTTGGTTTGAAAAGCAATCTTGAACTGCACATATTCCCCGCTGGGAACGGGCTTGTTGACTGGCAGATCGATTACTGTTTTGTCGTCTTTATTGCCGTCGTCGGGAGAAATATAGTGAAGTTTCGCAGTGAGATCTCCCTGTCCAACCACTTCCAGGCTCTTGATCTCCTCGGAACTGTAGTCTTTGTCCTCCCACTTGGCATAACTCTGGTCGCGGCTACCCATCAACTTAGCTTCCGTGACCCATGTCGCTTTCGGTTGGAACGCGTTCTGATACAAGTGAAAAGGGAAGTGGTCGAGCGCCTGGCCGGTGACATTGTGGTAGGTCAAGATTTCTGTGGCGTCAACGACATGCTTGACTGCGTCGTAGTGCGCGTCAATCTCGTAGTGCACAATGCGCTCAGACATGGGCTTGTCTGAATTCACGGCGATGAGCGTATTGGGGATTGTCGCCGCCGAACCCGGCGTAGCGGCCGGGGCCGCGGTTGCGGGCGCGGGGGCTGCTTGCGGTGCGGCCGCACGAGCGGCGTGTTCCTTCACCAACACCGAAATAGCGATGACCGAAAGCAGCGGTAGCAAAATGATTACAGATCGAGCCTTCATGCCGGAACTCCAGTTCGAAATGACAGGACCACACTGTTCACTGGAATGATACGTCAGACTCCCATCGGGCGTTCCAAAGAAATGTTTGCCATCGCCTCCATGCTCCAAGGCGCGATAGTCCGCGGCGTTGGTACACTACTTTTAGCGTGATGGCCTCCCAGACAGAAAGGCGGGACAGTTCACCTTCCGGGATCCTGGTGAACATCGGCCAGCTTCTCACTCTGAAGGCTGACGGTGTGGCTTCGGGACCACGGCGCGGTCCAGCCCTGAAAGAACTCGGGATCATAAAAGACGGCGCGGTCATCTGCCGCGAAGGAAAAATCGCCTTTGCCGGCACGACCAGAGATGTGCTGCGCGACCCGTGGGTTCGCAGGAACCGTAAACAAATATTTGAGATCGACTGCGGGGGCGATGTGGTTGTCCCGGGTTTCGTGGATTCGCACACCCATCCCGCCTTTGTGCAACCCCGGCTGGTGGATTTCGAAAAGCGCGTCGAAGGGGCTTCGTATCAGGAGATTGCCGCGGCGGGCGGGGGAATTCGCTCGAGTGTGGAGGCGGTACGGGGAGCCAAGCGGCGCCGGTTGACGGAGAGAATCTTAGCCGCGCTGAGTGAGATGGCGGCAGAGGGAACGACGACGGTCGAGGCGAAATCCGGATACGGCCTGAGCGTGGAGTCGGAAATCAAGTCTCTTGAAGCCATCCGCGATGCCGCGGCGGAATGGCCGGGGACTGTCGTTTCCACGTTACTCGGTGCTCATGTCGTCCCAAAAGAGTTCGAGGGCCGCTCACAAAAATATGTTGAGAGCGTCTGTACAGAGATGATTCCGCAGGCGGCGCGGCGCAAGCTGGCGCAATTCGTAGACGTGTTCTGCGATCAAGGGGCGTTTACAGCGGCGGAATCAGAGCAAATATTCATCGCGGCAGCGGAGCACGGCCTCGGGGTACGGGCGCATATGGGGCAACTTTCGGAGACGCCGGTGGGTCCTTTGTTGAGCTTTGACCCAGCGTCTTTCGACCATATGGACCACGTGAGCGATTCAGATGTCGCCGAACTTGCCCGCCACAACACGGTCGCAACGCTGGTGCCGGGAGCGAATTATTTTTTGGGCTTGAGGGAATATCCCGACGCGCGCAGGTTGATCGACGCGGGCGTGCCGGTTGCGTTGGCCACGGATTACAATCCCGGCACTTCGCCGTGCCTGAGTATGCCCATGGCGATGTCGCTGGCCTGCACCCAAATGAAGATGTCGCCGGCCGAAGCCGTTGCCGCAGCTACAATCAACGGGGCCTGGGCGCTCCGTCTGAGCGATCGCAAGGGCAGTATCGAAGTCGGAAAAGACGCCGATCTGGCGGTTTTTGCCGTGGACGATTACCGCGAAATTCCGTACTGGTTTGGCCAGAGCCGTTGCTCCCTGGTTGTGATCGGGGGAGAACCGGTCTGACAGAGAGAACTTTCTGGCCAGGACATGCGTATAGAACTAGAGCGGCGACCGTGGACCGCAAAAACGCCGCATTACGATCGCAAGTTCGCAAAGTGAAATGAAAAGGCGCGAGCGAGCACGCTCGCGGAGCCGCGGCCGGTCCGGCAATTTGTTCCCGTCACAAGTTCGAAATCAAAAGAGAGTGCGAGAGGAATTTATGAAGCGAATCCTGACGATCATGATGTTTAGTTTTCTAGGGCTTGCTGCTGCGGCAGCGCAGCGACTGCCAGAAGTTGCCACTCCGGAGAACTACAAACTTAGCTTTACCCCGAATCTTGATAATGCCACTTTCGAAGGCGATGAGACCATCACCGTTCACGTGCTCCGGTCGACGTCGGAGATCACGTTGAACTGCGCCGAGATCGACTTCCACAACGCAACGATCACCACGCACGAGGGTACGCAAACTGCGAAGGTCAATGCCGAGAAAGAAAAGGAAATGGTGGTGTTGGCGGTAGGAAAGCCGCTGGCCGAGGGGACGGCAACCATTCACATCACCTATGCGGGAACGTTGAATTCCGAAATGCGCGGGCTTTATATCGGCAAAGACGATCAGGGCCGCAAGTACGCCGCGTCGCAGTTTGAAGCCACGGACGCCCGCCGCGCCTTCCCATCGTTCGATGAGCCCGGCTACAAAGCCACGTTTGACATCACGGCGGTCGCGGACAAAGGGATGGTCGCGATTTCCAACCAGAAAATCATTTCCGATACCCCCGGACCCGGCGACAAGCACACGGTACGTTTTGCCACTACGGCGAAGATGTCGTCGTATCTGGCGGCGCTGGTGATTGGCAACTTCAGCTACGTGGAAGGCTCGGCCGACGGCATCCCGATCCGCGTTTACAACGTGGCCGGAAAAGAGCAGAGCGGCAAATTTGCCCTCGATGTTGCCGAACACGTTTTGAGCTATTACGACAAATATTTCAACGTGAAATACCCCTATGGAAAGCTGGACCTGATCGGCATTCCGGATTTCTCCGCCGGCGCCATGGAAAATACCGGCTGTATCACATTCCGGGAAGTGTTGTTGCAGTTCGACGAGAAAACTGGTTCGGTGGGGCTGAAAAAGACGATCGCTTCCGTAATCGCGCACGAAATGGCGCATCAGTGGTTCGGTGATCTGGTCACGATGAAGTGGTGGGACGACATCTGGCTGAACGAAGGCTTTGCCACATGGATGTCGAGCAAGCCGATTGAGGCCTGGCATCCAGAATGGAATTTCGATCTTGATGACGTGAGCGGCACCGGTGGGACGATGAACACCGACTCGCTGGCCAATACCCGACCTATTCATCAACCGGCCGACACTCCGGCCCAGATTCAGGAACTGTTTGACGGCATTGCCTATGGCAAGGCCGCATCCGTTCTTCGCATGCTAGAGGCCTACCTGGGCGAGCAGACATTCCGCGCCGGGGTGAACGCCTACATCAAGCAGCACGAATATGCCAATGCAACCGCGGCCGATTTCTGGAGCGCACAGGCCAAGACTTCCAAGAAACCTGTGGACCAGATCATGCCGACATTTGTGGCGCAAGCCGGCGTTCCTATCGTGGACCTGAGAGCGCAGTGCGCAGGGAATTCAACGACAGTCACGGTGGATCAGCGGCGTTATTACTATGATCGGGAGAAATTCCAGGCGCCGAACGATCAACTCTGGCAAGTCCCCATGTGTTTAAAATCCTCGACGGGCGCGCAAAAGTGCGAATTGCTCTCTCAGCGCCAGTCGAGCTTCACGCTCCCCGGATGTTCCACCTGGGTCCTGGGCAACGCCGGCGCAACCGGTTATTACCGTGTTGGGTATGCTCCAGAGGCTGTCCACGCGATGGCCACTGACGCGGAAACCAAGCTGACCCCGGCGGAGAGAATTTCTTTGCAGGACGACGTCTGGGCCTCGGTGCGCGTGGGCCGCGAGCCAGTGGGAGATTATCTCGCCTTCGCCCAGGGCCTGGGCGCGGACCGGAACCGCGCGGTCATCGACGACATCCTGAACCGGGTGAATTTCATTGCTCAATATCTGGTTACCGATGGTGACCGCGACAGCTTCCGCCTGTGGGTGCGGCAATACCTCACGCCGATCCTCAATGACGTGGGTTGGGCGCCAAAGCCAGGTGAGAGCGACGAGCAGCGCACTTTACGTTCGCGGTTGTTTAATTCGCTGGGCCATGACGGGCGCGATCCCAAAGTGCTGGCCGGAGCGCGCAAGGTCGCCGATCAGGCGATCGACAACCCCGATTCCGTCGATCACGAACTCGCCAACGGAGCGTTGCCCCTGGCAGCGTTAACCGGCGATGAGGAGTTCTATGACCGCCTGATGAAGGCCGTGAAAGGCGCAAAGAACCAGGAAGAATATTATCTCTACTTCTTCACGCTGGGACAATTCAGCGATGCCAAGCTGTTGCAGCGGACGCTGGATTTTTCCATCTCTCCCGATGTTCGTTCCCAGGATTCACTGTATTTACTGGGCGGGGTAATGGGCAATCCGGATGGCGAACGATTGGGCTGGGACTTCGTGCTGGCGCACTGGGACACCATACAGAAACAAGGTGGACCGTTTGCCAGCGCGGCGGTTATCGGGTCAACGTTCTCTTTCTGCGACACGCACATGCGTGATCAGGTGGCGGACTTCTATGCTGCGCACAAGATCGAGGCGGCCGAACGCACGTACCGGCAGGCCATCGAACGTATCAACAACTGCGTCGATCTGAAATCGCAGCAGGAACCGAAACTGGCTTCGTGGCTGGGCCAGCACAGCACGGCCGCGGGCGGACAGTAGAAGAATAATCGTCTGGAGCAGGGGGCGGATCCGAGAAGGGTCCGCCCATTTTCTTTGCCGGGTTCCACACTTTTCAAGTTGCAGCGAATGATCATTTTTAAGCGTGCCACGTTTTTTAAGTACCGTCGAACGAATGGTGCTGTCTTAAAAAACATCACCGAACGGGCATCTCCCATTGAGCGAATCAAGGTGGCGTTGCTATAATCAAATCGTTCCGCGCGGGCGGTGGTCGACCCGTTTCATTCGGCTGGCAATCCTGCACAATCGGCAAGGGGCGCTCAGTGCATCCTCGGGCGCGGCGGACCGGCAGTTTCAAAAGTGGCCAGGTAGCTCAGGTGGTAGAGCGCAGCCCTGAAAAGGCTGGCGTCGGCGGTTCAACTCCGTCCCTGGCCACCA
>DATLKM010000437.1:0-2845 GCA_035538435.1 Binatia bacterium | reverse complement strand
GATCTCGCGCAGTTGCAATTTGACGTCGTGAGCGGTCTGCCAGCGTTCGTCGGGATCTTTGGCCAGGCAGATCTTTACCAGGCGTTCGAAGGCCGGCGGAGTCATCGGCTGAATGGACGAAATGGGCGCCGGATCGCGCTCCAGAACGGCCGCCATGGCGCTGGCGGCGGTTTTACCTTCAAAGGCGCGCTTGCCCGTCGTCATCTCGTAGAGCACGGCGCCGAGCGCGAAAATATCGGAGCGGGCGTCGGCCTCTTTACCTTCCACCTGCTCGGGAGCCATGTACTGGAATGTGCCGACTACCGTTCCCTGCGCCGTGAGTGGATGACTGCCGAGCGGAGTCGACATGGTAACCGTCAGGCTCGACACCGACGCGGCCGGAGTCACAATCGACGACTTTGCCAGACCGAAATCCATGAGCTTGGCGCCGGTCTTGGTCAGCATGATGTTGCCCGGCTTGAGGTCGCGATGCACCACGCCGCTGCGGTGCGCCTTTTCCAGTCCTTCGCAGATTTCCGCACCGAATTTCAGGACTTGATCGATGGGCAGCGGGCCTTTGCGCAAACGGTCGGCCAGGGTTTCGCCTTCCAGATATTCCATGACCAGGAAATCGGTCCCATCCTGGTGGCCGACATCGTAAAGCGTGCAGATATTGGGGTGGTTCAGAGAAGAAATGGTGCGGGCCTCGCGATCGAAACGCTGTTTGGCTTCGGCATTCTCGGAAAGATGTGAGGGGAGAATTTTGATGGCGACGGTGCGGTCAAGGCGCGTGTCGCGGGCGCGATACACTTCGCCCATGCCGCCGGCGCCGACGGGCGACTGAATTTCGTAGGGACCAAGCCGGATGCCGGAAGCCAGTGCCATGCGCGGCAATTATATGCGATGTGGCGGATGCATCTGCGTCCACGTTTCGAAAACCGCGCAGGGTCGGCATCCCGGTGAGGAGAGTGCCGCCGAAAGGAGAAAGCAGGTTCCTCACCCGCTCTGTGCGCGGGTTTGGAACGACGTCACCGGGCATCACGGGGAAGTCATCGCGCAGGGCTTCGAAAAAAAATCCCAGCGCGGTCACTTGCTCGAAAGTACGAACTGATTCCCATCCGTGTCTTTGAAGATGGCGAAGGTTCCCCAACTTTCCGCCTGCGGGTCTTTGGAAAATTCCACGCCCTTAGCCTTGAGCGTTTTGACGGTAGCGAAAACGTCGTCGCACCAGAACGTCATGGGCTGGAAGCCGCCGATACGGTCTTCATGCCCTTGCGGGGTGAAAAGGGCGAGCTTCGATTCCGCGCCGGGAATGCCGAGTTCGATCCAGCGCTGATTGCCATCGAACGGCTGGTCGGTCATGACTTTGAAGCCGAGTTTTTCGGTGTAGAACTTGAGCGATAGGTCCTGGTTACGAACCGGAATGCTGGCGATTTTGATGCCGCGAATCATGGTGGACTTCCTCCAATCGAAATGAGAATAGCCTGAGAGAGAAAGGGCCGCAATCGTCCAGTTGATGCTATATTGTCTATTACTACAGTGGCCATTCTCCTCGACGAATACGTGACCGACGTGCTGATGCGCGACCTGATCGGCCACGACCGCAGGCCGGTCAGCTTTCTGGTTTATCTGTGGCTGGCGGTAGAGCAGCGCAAGAAAAGCGGGCCGGTCGAGATCAGCTATCAGGAGATGGCGGAGTCCATGGGAGTTTCGAAAAGCTCGGCGCAGGCGGGAGTGCGCTGGCTGGTCCGCAGGAAGCTGCTGGCGGTGAGCAAGAAGAATGCGACCGCCGTGCCTCGGTATACGGTGCTGGCCCCGTGGAAAGAGCGGCAGGGGCGCTAGGGCGCATCCGGCGCAGCCAAATACACAGGTCCTTCGGAACGCAAAGAACGCGTTCCTCAGGATGACAACCGGATGGAAAGCGCGCGCAAAATAATGTCAGGACGCGATACTAGAAAAACCGGCGAACAAATGCCCCGCTGGCTCACCGTGCTCAACCGGGAATTGATTGCCTGCACGCGCTGCCCGCGGCTGGTGGAGTATCGCGAGCGGATCGCGCGCGAGAAGCGGCGCGCCTACCGCGATCAGGAATATTGGGGAAAGCCGGTGCCGGGTTTCGGCGATCCGGATGCGCGGGTGTTGATCATGGGCCTAGCCCCCGGCGCGCACGGCTCCAACCGCACCGGGCGGCCATTTACCGGCGATGCCTCGGGGAAATTTATGTATCCGGTGCTCTATGAGACGGGCTTCGCCAATCAACCACAGGCGACCGACCGCAACGACGGGCTAGAACTGAAGGATCTTTATATTACGGCGGCGGTGCGGTGCGCTCCGCCGGACAATAAACCGCTGCCCCAGGAACTTGCCGAGTGCTCGGTTTTTCTTGACCGCGAGATTGCGGGATTAAAAAAAGTGAAGGTGATCGTGGCGCTAGGCAAGATCGGATTCGATGCGTATGTGAGTTATGTGAAGCGCAGCGGCCAACTTCCCAGCCGTCAAGGTTATGTTTTCAAACATGGCGCGCAATACCGGCTTCCTGACGGCAAGGTGTTACTGGCGTCATATCATCCCTCGAACCAGAACACGCAGACGGGCAAGCTGACGCGGGAAATGTTTGTCGACATATTTAAGCGGGCGGCAAAATTTGCCGATGAATAGGTTGAGGCGCCGCCTGTGCCGGTTCGCCGGGACCCCTGCCCCTCTCTAAACGGGGTACAGTCGACAAGCTGGGTCGCGAGCTGGGGCGGCGCCGGATAGCCCGTCGAATCGTACGGGGTTTGGAGTCCAGAGCCCCGAGCCAGAAAGGGCGATGAGCTGCGGACCGGGAACGATCGGGACCGTGCTCGTAGCCCCCGCTCATCGCGCG
>DATLKM010000436.1:0-10045 GCA_035538435.1 Binatia bacterium | reverse complement strand
GTGAAACGAGTGCGAGTGCTGGTGGCGAATCATCCGCGCCTGATGCGGGAACTGGTGATGGCGACGATTGCCGACCAGCCCGATATCGAAGTAGTCGGCGAGGTGCAGAACGAGGACGAACTCGCCGAAATCGTGGAACAGGTGGAACCCGACGTTCTGATTATTGCCATCAACAAGTATTTCTATACCATTGTCGGCAACCGTAGCGACGGCCGCATTCAGGTGATTTCTTCCGACCTGCGCCTGTTCGGCAACTGGGGCGATTTGACTGCGCTTCAACCGCAGGAGGGTGGCCTGGAAATTCCTCTGGCGGTGCTGAAAGACCTGGGAGCGAATCTGTCCGCCGATCTGTTTCTGGCCTCTGAAATTCCTCCCGGGACGGGCCTGGGATCTTCCGCCAGCGTGTGCGTGAATCTGCTTAAAATTCTCACTGCCTATCTCCGGTCTCCGCTCGACAAATATGAGCTCGCCGAGCGCGCCTACCGCATCACCCGTTTCGGTTTGGGCCGCCATGTGGGCAAGCAGGACGAATACGCGGCCGCCTTTGGCGGGCTGAACTACATCCGCTTCAACGCGGATGACACCACTCACGTCGAGCCGCTGCAACTCGATGCCGGCGTGCTGGCCGCGTTGCAAGCGAACCTGATGCTGTTTTTTACCGGCGCGGCGCACCACTCGTGGGACATTTTGGCCGACCAGGAAAAGTCGTCGCGGCAGTCTGCGGGGGCAACGGTGGAGGCGCTGCACGAAGTGAAAGCCGCCGCCGCCACCATGAAGGAAGCGCTGCTTTGCGGCGATCTCGAGCATTTCGGCCATCTGCTCGACGACGCCTGGCAGGCAAAAAAGCGCGTTTCGCCGCACATTTCTAATGCGCACATCGACCATCTTTATGGCCTTGCGCGCCAAAATGGGGCGGTCGGCGGCAAGATCACCGGAGCCGGCGGCGGCGGCTTCCTCCTTTTATATTGCGAAGCCTCCTGCCAGGAGGCGGTCCGCGCCGCCATGCTGCGCGAGCGCGTGCAGGAGATGGCATTCGCCTTCGATGCGCAGGGCGCGCAGGTCATCGTCAACGATCCTTTTATTGACCGCGACGAACATGCGGGCACGCGTTGGACATTCTTGCCCATCACCGCAGCCGCGTCGAGATAGTTTCGAACCATGAGGAAACAGCCTTGAAGGCTTTTCTTCTTGCCGGAGGGCACGGCACCCGCCTGCGCCCGCTTACCGATTCTCTGCCGAAGTGTCTTGTGCCGATTCGCGGGCGGGCGCTGCTCGACATCTGGCTGGAACTGTGTGCGCGTCATGGCATCAGCGAAGTGCTCATCAACGTGCACGCTCACGCCGGGCAAGTGGAAAAGCATTTGCACCGGAGCGACCCGCCCGTGCGGGTCCGCCTGGTCCACGAAGAATTACTGCTGGGCTCCGCGGGAACGATCGCCGCCAACCGGCAGTGGGTCGCTCACGAACAGGCGTTCTTTATTTTCTATTCCGATGTCCTCACCTGCACGAACCTGGCCGATATGGTTGAATTCCACCTCGAACACATGCCGGTTGCTACGCTCGGCCTTTATCAGGTTCCCACTCCTGAGCGCTGCGGGGTCGCAATTACCAACGGTGAGGGCATGATTGTCGAATTTGCGGAAAAGCCGAAGGCGCCGCGCAGCAACTGGGTTTTTTCCGGAGTGATGCTGGCCACCGCGGCGCTGTTCGACGCAATTCCCGTCTCGGCTCCCGCCGATCTCGGATTTCATGTTCTGCCACGACTCACCGGGAAGATGCGGGCGTATCCCATCACGGAGTTTTTGATCGACATCGGCACACCCGCTAATTACCGACTCGCGCAGCAAACCTGGCCCGGTCTGAAGGGCGACTTTGGAGAACCTGCGGCCCAACCCCCCATCCAACCGCAAATTCCGCGGGCCCGCTCGGCGAAGCGGGCCCGCGCCCACAGGGCAGGCCGGTAAAATGGCCGCGAGTCTGCGCGGTTTGATTTTCGATATGGACGGCGTGCTGGTCGACAGCCATGCCCTGCACCGCACCGCCTGGCGAAGATTTTTCCGGACTCTGGGGCGCGAGATTCCCGACCGCGAATTGGATTTCATTCTCGACGGCCGCAAGCGGCGCGAAATTCTTTTGCACTTCCTGGGGCCTTGCCCCGAGCCGGAACTGGAACGGTTGGGCCGGTGTAAAGATGAGCTTTTCCGCCAGATGCAAGTTTCTCCCGCCCCTGTTCCCGGGGCCGTGCAGACGGTACGGGAACTGAGCGCTTGCAAGTTGACTCTTGCCGTTGCCACTTCAGCCAGCCGCGAGCGCGCGCTCTCGACTCTGGCACAACTTGAGATGCTCGATTGTTTTCAGGCCATTGTCACCGGTGAGGATGTGCGCTTCGGCAAACCCGACTCGGCAATCTATCGCCTGGCTTGTGACCGGGTTGGCATCGATCCGGGAAATCTGCTGGCAGTCGAAGACGCGATTTCAGGAGTTCACGCCGCGGTCGGAGCGGGGCTGCGCTGCCTGGGCGTGGCCCTGCACGAGGACCCCGGGAGGCTGGCGGCGGCCGGCGCCGCGTACGTAGTGAAAAACTTTGAAGGCATAGGAGTCGAAGAATTGAAACGGATGATGAAACCAGCCGAGGCGTAAATGCCGGCTAAACTCTCACACCTTCGTTGTGACAGGCCTCCACGATCGCCAACCGGTCAGGCGCTCCTACTTTGCGCAGCATGCGGTGAACGTGGTTCTTCACCGTCTGCTCGGAGAGATTCAGCCGGCCAGCCATCTCCTTATTGGTGAGGCCTTCACGAATCAACCCGACCATCTGCTGTTCGCGGCGGCTCAGACCCAGAGCATTTTTTAAATGAACGCTTGGTGTGCCCGCGCGATGCCGCGCCACCCAGCGAAACAGCGCCAGTGACAGCGCGGCCGGGCAAACCGCCTCTCCCGCGGCCACGGCGCGGATAGTGCGCGCTACTTCCAGGGCCGAAGCGTCTTTCAAGACGTATCCCACCGCGCCCGCCTGCACCACACGCAGAAAGATCCCCTCGTCTGTCTCCATTCCAACCATGACCACCCTTACCCCGGGGGACAACCGCCGCAGTTCGCCCACAATGCCCGGTTCGGGGAGCACCGCGGAGAGGGAATCGAGAACCACAATGTTGGCGCGGCTGTCGGAAATTTTTGCCAGCGTATCGGCGCCGTAAGCTCCCGCTCCCACCACTTCGATCTCACCCTTCTTCGAAAGCACCCGCAGCAGGGCCTCGCGCAACAAGCGATTCTCCGCCAGCAAGAAAACCGCAGCGACCGGTTCTGCCACTCCTGAAACTGCCGTTCCCATCTTTTCGTCTTCTTTCGTGTTTGTGTTTCTTGGTTCCGGTGTCGAAATGCGTTTACCCGCGCGTTTCGCGCCGTTGTGAGCACTCAAACTTTCACGCTAGCGATCTCGGGAAGCCAAGGTCAAGGTTGAACCCAGCATTTTGTGAGGGCGAGATTCCCGCAGCGGGAATGCGAGAAAGATTCCCGAAAAGAACTGCGGGATTTACCTTGGCGTTCGCAAATGGGAGAAAACGCGGCTTATTTCTTTGCCGGAGTGGGCGCGCTGAGTAGTTCCACGAACAGCTTGTTAAATTTCTCTACGTCAAGATCGTCCTGCACTTCCACGGGAGGAAGGTCGGCCTTGGGTTTGTCCTCGGCGCTCCAGGTCAACGTGTTGCCATAGCCCGCGCCGTGGTCAAGATCGATGTCCATGAACAAAATCTCTTTGCGCGTGATGATCGCAGGCTCGAGCCAGGCGGCGGCCGCCAGTTCATCCCACAAATAGTTGTAATTGCCGCGCAGGCGGCCATACTTGCCGATGTAGCGCGCCGCGGGCGTGCCAGCGGTTTTGATGCGATCAAGAATTTCCTGCGTCAACCGCGTCTTCACCGAGATATCGACGGTGGTGCAGACGATCTTCTTCCACGGCGCGCGCAACACAATATGCGCCGCCTCGGGATCGAACCAGAGGTTGAATTCGCGCGCGGGCGTGAAGCGGAACTCGGGATTGTCAGTGTCGGGATTGATGCTGCCGCCCATGAACACAAGTTCTTTGGCAAGGCGGGGAAATTCAGGATCGATGGCGATGGCGAGAGCGAGGTTGGTCATGGGCCCGCCCTCGTAAATCGTGACCTCGTGCGGATACTTGCGCACCATGCGCAGAAGAAAGTGCGCCGCATCTTCATCGGAGGGTTTGGTCGTGGGTCTGCCTTCGGGCATATCGCCGAGCTGGTCCGGGGGATGGTAATACTTCGGCGTCCATGCGCCCAGCCAGGCCACGCGGCCGAACTGCTGTTCCCACTCCTCGTCTTCGGCTTTCGTTCTGATCAGGGGATACTCCGCTCCGGGCACAACCGGAATGTCGGTGCGGCCAATTGATTCCAGCATGCGCAAGGTGTGCGCGACTTCTTCATGCAGCCACTGATCGCCGGTGACAACGGTGATGCCGAGAACTTCCGTCTGCGGCGATTGAATCAAGAGCATCATTGACTGCTGGTCGGTTCCAGCCGGCCCGGCGGCGTCCTGGTCGATGATGATTTTGCGGGGCTGCTGGGCAAGGGCGAGAGAAGCGGCGAGTAAAACGACTGTTACGGCTAAACTGCGGAAAGAAGATTTCATATTCGGTCCCGGCTAAGATTGCGCGATGAAAAAGATTTGTCCAACAAACGAAATTCTAAATGGCAAAACGAAGGGCAGACTGAAAATCAGCCTGCCCGATTCTTGGAGCACGTTTCTTCCGGTTAGAAATTCAGCCTAAGCGCGAACTGAACCAGCCGGGGATTGTTCACCTGCTGGTTGAGCACTCCGAAAGTGATGAGCGAATTGTAGTCCTGCAACCCCGTGTTACCGAGTCCCCCACTGAAAAACTGTGGATGATTGAAAAGGTTGAAGAACTCCGCACGGAATTGCAGATTCATCGCTTCGCGCACGGAAAGGGGAAAATCTTTGATGATGGAGAAGTCCGTATTCACGAACCGCGGGCCATAGGCCGGGGCCCTGGGAGCGGTCCCGAGTTCCCCTCCGATCGCATGCGCGAAGGCGCACGGATTCAGCCAGTTGTGTAGCGTGTGAACCTGCGCCGGACACGCGGTTTGGCCGCCTTCGGGGCCGCCCCGGTTGGGATCGCCGACTAAAACCGGGCGATTCAAGCTAAGAAAGTTGTAGTTCAGGTAGTCCCCGGTATTGCCCGGCGCCGGCGCTGCGCCAAAAGTCGGGCCCGTGTTCGCACTGTCCACCACGAACAACGGGAATCCGGATTCGGCGCGCTCGATAAGGTTGACCTGCCAATGCCCCAGAACTGAGTTGGTGGTCCTATTCCAGTTGCCGCCAAAGCGTTTTCCCTGGCCGAAGGGCAGGTCGTAAAGAACGCTGGCGGTAAAGGTGTTATTCAGGTTTAACTGCGACAAGCCCCAGTCCAGCTTCTGCGTTCCCGGCAAAGGCCAGAAGATGGCGCCGGCGTTGGTGCCAAGTCCATCCGTCAGGCCTGAGTCGAAGTCGCGGGCCCATGTGTAGCCCAGCAGCGCGTAAATACCGTGCCGCGTGCTCTTGGTTTCGGCTTTGATTTGCAGCGAATCGTAGCGAGCTGCTCCTACGCTGTTGTTGCTGTTGACTACTTGGAAGGGCGCCCCAGACCAGGCAAACTGCGGAATGATCAAGTTGCGGCCGCAACCCAGTGTGTAGCCCGCCTGGGTAAAACCTGTACCCGGACAGGCCAAAGGCGAAGCGATATTCTCATTTACCTGGCTGACCAGAATGTGCGCGCTCCGCGAGCCCGCATACCCTGCCGTCAAAACGATGTTGCCGGGAATTTGCTGCTCAAAGTTCAAATTGAACTGTTGTACGATGCCCTGCTTGAAGTTGCGGTTCATCGATTGGAGAGTTCCAGTGTAGTTGTCCGGATTGACCGGTCCGTTGTAGACGTAGCCGCAGACAGTAGTGTCGGTCAGCGGAGAACAAGGCGCGTTGCCGGCCACTTGCAGGGTCGACGGAGGTTCCGCTGTACCCAAGAGGAAGCCGTCCGATAGTGAACCGTAAGGATGACCGTAAGCGTACGAAAAAGTCGGAGGATCGACTTCCGCGTAATACGGCGGATTCTGCCAAAGACCCTGTCCACCCTGGTTCCACGCCGAGTCATGATAGATGGCGTAGCCGAGTCGCACCGCCGTGTTCTGACTGCCCATCGGTTTCCAGGCCAGGCCGATGCGGGGCTCGAACGCTGTTTTGTCAAATTGAATGCCCAGCCGTCCATCGGACGCCGTGCAGGCAAAGGGCAGAATTGCCCCGGTCGGGGAGCAACCACCCGGGCTGCCTTTGGGAACGAACCAAGTCAGCGAGGCAACATCAAAATTCGCCTGCCGATTTCCGACTTCGGTTTCCGGCGTTACCAGCGCCCAGGCCAATCCCAGGTTCAGCGTAAGATTGTTCGTAACGCGCCAGTTGTCCTGCACAAACGGACGCACCAGCTTCCAGCGCCGGCCGACGGTGGCGCCAAGAAAAGTCTGATCGTGGCCGGCAAAAACCCCGAGCTCGCCCACCAGGACATCGCCAATATTGTCGCCCGTGAATGCGCCGGTTTCGGAGATAAGGCCGTCCTGCGAAGCATTGTTGCGAACGTTCATTTCGTTGGCGCGATAGACCCCACCGAAACGAATCTCATGTTTGCCGCGAATCAGGTCTAGCGTGTCAGAGACCGAGTACACATTCGTGCCGCCCTGGTAAGGAGCATATCCGCGGTCGCCCACCGAGTAATATTGCGTCATGGAGAACGACGTCATGCCGCATCCTTCGCAGTCATTGGTGGCCTGGTTCAGGCTGGCAGGATAGCCCGTGATGCCGTCGCACTTGCTGCCCAGATTTGCGCCGGGTATTCCGATGATCGCGGCCTCGCAGGTTCCGGTGCCGTAGGAAAGAATGTGGTTGAAAATGCGGCTGAAGCCGGCGTTGAACTGATTAATCGTGTTGGGCGAGACAACGTGCGTCTCCGACAGGGCCAGATTCCGCCCGTGGTTCGGGATGTACTGATTGCTGCCGAAGGCCGTGGCCTCCGACCACGTCGGCGAACCGCCCGGAATGAAGTTGGTTGCCTGATCGTAGCTGAAGCGGACGAACGCTGAGTCCCGGCTCGAGAAGTTGTGATCGAGGCGGATGTCCCAGGTGCCCTCGTTGAGCCTCCTGGTGAGCTGGTCCGCATAGTTAAAACCAATCGAGCCTACTGCGTTTGGCGTAGGATACAGCCCGATGACTTTGGCCCCGACCGGGTTGACCATCGCGGCCGGAATAACGTTGCAAGGTGTGCCGCCGGTCTGAGAGCCGTCGCTGTTCGGCACAATCCCGTTTCCCGAAGCGTCGCACGTTAGCGCGGTGGGATTAAAGGGCAGGAATGGGTTCTTCAGGTCGGGGAAGCCGTCCGCGTTGGTGGGATTTATAGGGTAGTTGAATTGCCCCGGCCGGGGCACACCGTTCGGGTCAAGGCTGTAATCGTAATCGCCGTTCGGCCGCGCTGTCACCATGGCGGTGGACGGAACGTACCCCGGATAAGAGACGCCCTGACGCTGCATCTTTGCCTGGTAGTCAACAAAGAAGAAAGTTTTGTCCTTCCTGATCGGTCCGCCAAACGACCCGCCAAATTGATTCAGGTTGAACTTCTGCTGCGAGTGAGTGAAATACTGGTCGGCATCGAGAACGCTGTTGCGGAAGAACTCGAACAGCGAACCGTGCCATTGATTCGACCCTGACTTGGTCGTGACCAGCACCGTCGGTCCGGCTCGCTCGCCATATTCGGCGGAATAGTTGTACGTGAGAACCTTGAATTCTTGGATATCGTCGATCGAGGAGAAGATCGCAATCCCGCCTTCGTCCAACTGATTATTGTCGTTGCCATCCAGCAGCCAGTCAGTTTCTTGCTCGCGCGAACCGCCCACCGAAAGTGAAAATGAACCGCGCGTAGACGCTTCGCTGCTGGGAGCACCGTTAAAAAAGCTGACCGGATTGGTCGATGCCGTCGTCCCAGGCGTCAATGTCGCCAACTGCACAAAGTTGCGCCCATTCAGCGGCAGATCGGCCACTTCCTCCGACGTAATAACCTGCCCGAGCGTCGGGTTCGTGGTTTCCACGGCAACTTCTGTCGCGCTCACTTCGACCGTAGAAGAAACCGATGCGGGAACAAGTGAGAAGTTGACCTCTCGCGTTTCGTCGACCTGCAGGCGGATGTCTTTCTGCTCGGCGGATTGGAAGCCCTGCGACTCCACATGAATGGTGAAGAAGCCGACCGGCAGCAGCGGCACCACGTAGTGGCCGGAATCATCGGTCTTGGTGTCACGCAGAAGACCCGTTCCCTGAGAGGTGACGCGCACGGTTGCACCGGAAATTACCGCGCCCGCTTTATCGGAAACGGTTCCCGAAAACGTACCATTGGCCTGACCGAACAGGGAAGGACAGGCAAAAACTGCAAGTACGGCAACGGCAGAAAACAAAAAGCTCTGCTTCAGCATGGACAACCCCTTTCGGCGGCCCCGGGCCGAACGACGAAGTGAGAGCTGCTTCTGACAGCTTTAACCGGGAGTCTTTTAGAACCGTAGAACGGTACATGGGCGCTTGTTCGGAAGTCAAGAAATATTCGTGTGGAATTCGCGCGATGATTCGTTTGGGTTCCTTTTCTGGACGGGCGGTGCGGGTGGTGCTGCGGCAAGCAACGAGCTTCGAGCTTCGGGCTTCGAGCAAAGCGCCCTCGAACGACCAGGCCGGAAGCGTACCGCGCACGGTGCTATGGCCCCGGCAAACTATCGGTTGCGCTTTGTCCACTCCGCGTCGAAGCGGTCACGGCCGAAGAACGATTTTTGCGTGCCCACGCCGGTGGTCGAAAGCGCGGCATAAAGATTTGCTCGGCGGACCGCCTCCAGTTCGGGCAGCCCTTCAGCGAGAAAAACAGCGAAGCTGCCGATGAAGGCGTCGCCCGCGCCGGTGCTGTCAACCGTGCTGACCGAAAATGGCGGGACATGATCCGAGATGTCCGACCCTGAGACAAACGAGCCTTGCGAGCCGAGCGTGACAATGACGCGCCGGATGCCGCCGGTCAGGAGCTTCTGTGCGCTGGATTTCGCGTCGGCGGCGTTGCGCACGGGCATTCCCGTGATGGCTTCGGCTTCGCTCTCGTTGGGAACGAAGTAGTCGAGCCCCGCCAGTTTGGAGAGATCGACCGGCAGCGCCGGCGCCGGGTTCACAATGCAGCGAATCTTGTTTTTTCGCGCGAACTCCACTGCGTAGTAAACCGTTTCCAGCGGGATTTCAAATTGCAGTACGATGCAGTCGACGTTCTTCAAGGTGTCGGTGGCTGCGTCAACGTCGGCCGCCTTCAGTGCGTCGTTGGCTCCCTTGACCACCAGAATCCGGTTCTGCCCGTTCGGCTCGACAAAGATGGGCGCGACTCCGCTGGAGAGGCCTTCCACCTGCTTGACGTGCGTGGTATCGATGCCCAGCTTTTGAAAATTCTCGATGGTAGCCGGGCCAAACAGATCGCAGCCGACCCGCGCGACCATAAAGACTTCAGCGCCGCACAGGCGCGCCGCGACCGCCTGATTCGCGCCCTTGCCCCCGAATCCAAGATCGAAGTTCTGCCCGAAAATGGTTTCACCGGGCTTGGGAAAACGGTCGGTGAAGGTGGTGAGATCGACGTTGGCGCTTCCGATAACGGCAATGCGGGGGCGGGGCATGATTGAACCGCGAGTGTATTTGCCGCGCGCGCGCGGTGTCAATGCGGTTTGGCCGGTGTTCGAAAGCGGGCTCCTCACCGATCTTTTAGATCGATTCGGAATGACGTCGCCACCCGTGTGCGCAACTGCTTGCCGCGCGCCTGAAAGAAGCGTATCGTGGCAGACTTTCGGGCGGTTGAAGTTCCACGGGAGAAGCGATGTTTACACCTTCGAGTTTGGGCATGGCGCTGGCGATGATGATCGTCAGCGCGGTTTGCTGGGGTTCCTGGGCGAATACGTACAAAGGCGTAAAGGGATACCGCTTTGAA
>DATLKM010000435.1:0-11481 GCA_035538435.1 Binatia bacterium | reverse complement strand
GAACCGAAACATTCACCTTGACGGGAAAACTTTCTCGGTGCATCTTGCTACTAACACCCTAGAAATTCTGATGTCGGAACTCGTGGCTTACGTGGATGGCGGTTCTCTGGGAAATCCGGGGCCTTCCGGTATTGGGATCGTCATTGACGGGGGCGAGAACGGGCCTGTCCGCATCTCCAAGTGGATTGGGCACCAGGACAACAACGTCGCCGAATACGTGGCCCTGATGGAAGCCCTGCAATATGCGGTTTCCCTGAAAGCCAGGGCGTTGCACGTCTATTCCGATTCCGAAGTGGTCGTCCGCCAAATGACCGGCGAATACATCTGCCGCAGCACCCGCCTTTATTCTCTGCACTGGACCTGCCGCAAACTGGCGCGTGCGCTGACTTTCTCGATCTCCCACGTACCCCGCGAGGACAATGCCGAAGCCAACCGGCTGGCGAACACCGCCGTCCGGCGCAGGCCGATGTAGCGCGTCAACCGAAATTGGCTCTGGCGGCGCATTTCAAGCGGATTGGGTGGACCAGAAATCACACCAACGGTTCTTGACAGGGCCGCTTTTGGCAAGCGAGACTGCCATTATCCTGTTGTTTTCATTCGGCAGCCTTATCTCTGCATGAGTTCCCAGGCCACGAGCGAGGGGCGCGCGACCCTACCGGCTGTCCCGTCTAAAGATCCGGGCGGCGCGGTTGAAGCCAATCCGGGTGTGCGCCGTGCTACGGAAGATGCCGGCCGATCCCTGGCCGCCATGGCGCAGCGCGATCTGGACGCTGCCTTACAACTTCTGGCCGAACGGGCCGAATACATCACACAGGCGAGCGGGGCTGCCATTGCCTTGCGGCGCGGCGACCACAACGACATGCTGTGCCGGGCCTCGACCGGCTCGAACGCCCCGGAGTTGGGTTCTGTGCTTTCCATGGAATATGGACTTTCCGGCGAGTGCGTCCGCACCCGCCAGCCGCTGCGCTGTGACGACGCGGAGCGCGATCCGCGGGTGAACCATGAGGTTTGCCGGCAGTTGGGCATCGCCTCGGTGGTGCTGATGCCGATCGTCAGCAACGAGCAGGTGCTGGGCGTGTTCGAGCTGTTTTCGGGAAAGCCGCGGGCATTTGAGCCGCGGGACGTTTCTGCTTTGCAGCGCTTGAGCGAGATGGCGGGCACGGCGGTAAGGCAGGCCGTCGCTGTGCTGGCCGCACCCATCGAAGAGGCGGAAGTCCCGGACACAACGGCGGCTGAGGCGATCCCGGCGAAAGAAGCGGCCGCAGTGGAACCGCTCGAAACTGAAATTGCCGCATCTCCGGCTTTCGCGGAGAGTGCTTCGAAAGAGATTACGGGCAAACCGGCGCAGGAAGTCGAAGAAAAGGCTCCCAGCCTGATTGAGAAGCCGATGCCGGAGCCGAACGATCCTGAACCGCAGCCCGTGGCTCCGGCAAAGCCGCTTTTCTGGTCAGCGGCCTTGCAGGGGGATGGAGAAACGGCAACCGCGGCTGAAACCGCTGTCCCGGCGGTGCTCCGGAACCTGAAGAAGTGCCAGGCATGCGGCTTTCCCGTTTCCCAGGGGCGGACGCTGTGCGTGGAGTGCGAGGAGAAGAAATGGCGGGGACAGCCGGTCGCCAAGCCGGCAGCGCCGGCGGAGAAAAAGATTTCCGCGGCGCCTCGCGCCAGCGAGCCGGAGAAAAAAGAACCAGCCGTGGTGGCTGCTTCGCCCGAGCCCTCGGTCGAAAAGCCTGCGCGCACCGAATCTCCCGATCCCGTTTCCGGGGCATTGCCGGAATCGAAGTTATTCTTGAGCGCGGCACAGCCTTCGGAATCGTGGCTCGCGGCCAATAAGTATGTGTTTGGCGCGTTGTTGCTGGTTGTAATCGCCGTTCTGGCTTTCCTTTTTCTGCGGTGAAAGCGGGCCTGAAAATTTTCTCCCGAGCGGGACGCGGCCACGCATTACAATTCCATTCCTGAAAAATTCTCTTTAACCTGAATGCACTTCCCGGAGAGCTGATGCCATTTTCCGCGCGCCGTCTTATCCAAGGAATGCTGACCGTTCTGCTATTGTGCTTGATTTCTTCAGCCCAGAGCGCCGAGCAGCGCACCGCCCGATACATGGAATCGATTCGCAAGCAGCCGCCGCTGTTGCTGGCTTTTCTGCGCGACATGCCCAAGGGTGGTGATCTGCACAATCATCTGGATGGCGCTATTTACGCCGAGGACCTGATCGACTTTGCCGCTTCGGGCGACCTGTGCGTCGAGCGCACCTCTTCGCGGCTGTTGCCCGGCCCCTGCGATCCCTGCGCCAACTACACGGCGAAACCGGCGGCGCGATGCGCCTACGGCGATCACGTTCTTTACGGCCAGATGGTGGATGCCTGGTCCATGCGCAACTGGAACCCGGGGAACGACTCCGCCCACGATCACTTTTTTGCCACGTTTGAAAAATTCGGGCTGGCGTCGCACACGCATGTGGCCGAAGCCATTGCCACCACCACCAACCGGGCCGGCCGCGACCATTTGCAATATGTGGAATACATGCACACGGCCGACGATGGCGCGGCCGCCCGGCTGGCGGGAAAGATCGAATGGAGCGATGATTTTTCGAAGATGCGCGACGCGCTCGTGGCGGCGGGAATCAAAGATGTGGCCGCCGAAACCGGCAAGCGCCTGGCCGCCGACGACTCCCGCGCTCACGAAATCATGAAATGCGGCGCGCCTGGCGCCGAGCCGGGATGCGGCGTTACGATCCGCTATCTTTACCAGGTTCTGCGCGGCTTGCCGCGGGAAATTGTATTCGCGCAAATTCTGCTTGGGTTTGAACTGGCGGCAACGGATCCACGCTTTGTCGGGTTGAATCTGGTGATGCCCGAGGACTGGTATGTCCCCATCCACGATTTCAACCTGCACATGGCGATGGTTGATTATCTGCACAGCGTTTATCCCAAAGTTCACATCACGCTGCATGCCGGCGAACTGGCCATGGGACTGGTGCCACCGGAGGATTTGTCGTTTCACATTCGGGCATCCGTGGAGCGCGGCCACGCCGAACGCATTGGCCACGGAGTCTCGGTGATGAACGAAAAAGACGCCCTCGGCCTGCTGCATGAAATGGAACAGCGCAATGTGCTGGTGGAGATTGCCCTCACGTCGAATGATTTGATTTTGGGCGTGAGCGGAGACGAGCACCCGTTGCCGACCTACATGAAATATGGCGTGCCGGTGGCGCTGGCGACGGATGACGAAGGCGTATCACGTTCCGACATGACGCACGAATATGTGCGCGCCGCGGAGACGTATCATTTTTCTTACCCCGATTTGAAGCGGTTTGCGCGGCAGAGTTTGGAGCACAGCTTTTTACCGGGGGACAGTTTGTGGGCGCAGACCAAGCTGGTTTTTCGCGCAAGTGCGGCGTGTGCCGGAGACGTGATGGGAACCGAGACGCCTTCGCCGGGGTGCAAAGAATTTTTGTCCCGCAATGAGCGGGCGCGCCAGCAGTGGAAATTGGAAGGCGAGTTCGCGGAATTTGAAAAGAAGTTCGAGAAGGCCAATTAGCCGGTGTGATTTTGTTTCTATGCCTCGCAAAGCGAGAACACTGATCGCGCCGCCGCTGGAGTGGCAGATGAGCGCCGCCCCCGTTCCGCATCCCATCATTCCGGTCTTTGCCGAGCGCGGGGGAACGCAGTTGCGGACGCCCCTGCCCGTGGCCGTCGTCGATACCCGCGAGCAAGTCCCGCTCTCCTTTCGCCGCTTCAAGGGCTGGTTCGCGGGCGTGGAGAATCGAGCTTTGTCGCTTGGCGATTACAGCGTGGCAGGCATGGAAGCTTCCTGCGTGGTCGAGCGCAAAGACCTGTCCGACCTGGTGCATTCGTTTACGGAGAATCGCCCGACTTTTATTAAGCGCCTGCGGCGTATGAGCGAATTGCCGCACAGCCTGCTGGTAATAACCGCGCCGCTGAGCCAGGTCAAGAGCGCCTATCCCTATGCGCGGCGGGAGTGCCCGAACCAGGTGACGCAATCTCTGATCGCTATGCTCGCCGGGTTGCGCCTTCCCTTTATATGCACCGAGACGCACGAACTGGGCGAGGAAATTGTCGCTTCCTATCTTTATCAGACATTCCTATATGATTGGCTGGATCGAAACGGGCACGGCCGTTTTTTGTCGGAAAGCGATTTATGATCCGGGAATGGAAAACACGCTGATGGAAGATCAATTCGCCCTGGCGGAAACCGCCGCCCAAAGCGTTCTTTCGCGCACAAACTTGCGCCCTCGAATCGCGCTCGTCCTCGGCTCCGGCCTCGGCAGCTTCGCCGATTCGCTGACCAGCGACACGAAAATCCCTTATGCGGAAATTCCCTCTTTCCCGCGCTCCACCGCGATCGGCCACGCGGGGCAAATGGTCATCGGAAAGAGCGGTGACGTTGCAGTCGCTGCCATGCAGGGACGAGTGCATCTTTACGAGGGATATTCGGCCCAGCAGATCACCTTCCCCATTCGCGTTTTCGGGCGCATGGGCGTTCGCGCGGTGATTCTGACCAACGCCGCGGGAGGAATCAATCGCAGCTACGGCCAGGGTGCGCTGGTCCTGATTCGCGATCACATCAACCTGCAATCCGCCAACCCGTTGATCGGGCCGAATGACGACCGTTTTGGCGTAAGATTTCCCGACATGACTCATGCCTACGCGAAACAATATCGCTCCATCGGGAAAGAAGAAGCGGCGAAGCTGAAGATCGCTTTAGAGGAAGGCGTTTACGCGGCGGTGACAGGGCCGAGTTACGAAACGCCGGCCGAGATCAACTATCTTCGAACCATTGGAGCGGATTTGATCGGCATGTCGACCGTGGCCGAAGTCATTGCCGCGCGGCATATGAATCTTAAAGTGCTCGCGATTTCCTGCGTAACCAACATGGCCGCCGGCATTCTCGATCAGCCGCTTTCACACCAGGAAGTGATGGAGACGGGCGAGCGGGTGAAATCCAGCTTCGAGGCGCTGCTGCGGGCTGTGTTGCCGCGTATTCAGGATGACCTGGCGCCCTGACGCTTTCTGCTATTCGTGTCCCGCGCGCGGAATCGAGAACGCTTGCGGCGGATTGATTCCGTAGATTGCGGCGAAACTTCTCTGATTCACCGCCAGGCCGAGCCTGCCACGCGAATCGATATAAAGAAGCGGCTCACCCACCGGCACATCGCTGAATGTCCTGACAAACTTGATGGTCAAACTCTTGCTTCCGATTTTGACCGGCACCTCTTTTCCGCGTTGATAACCCAGCTTCAGGAAATCGTCGCCGTTTAGGTTGGTGACCAGATTGCCAAACGGGCCGTCGGTCGCGATGACCTCCGCTGTAACGCCGTGGTCGTCAAAATGCGGCGCCTGAAGATCGAGGCGGGCCAGCGAAGCCACCGGGAGTTCGGGGCCGACCTTGCTCCAGTCGTCCCCTCGCGCCACATGCGCGCCGACGGGTGAAAAAATGTCGCGGCCATGAAACGTGGAAGACAACTTGCCGCCAATCATCCAGTCTGAATTCGTAATCTCGCGCGCCGATTCAATGCCATCGCGCTGCTCGACCAGCGTGAGCAGGCCGTTGTCCGGCAGGACAAAAAGCTGCCCGCGCTTCGATTTCGCGACGATCGCCTTGCGCGTGCTGCCGACTGTGGGATCGATCACCACCACGAACACTGTTCCCGCCGGGAAGTACGGCGTCGCGCCATAGAGAAAGCGAGCGCCATCCAGAATGGAGAACGGAGTGACCTGGTGGGTAAGATCGACGATGCGAACGTCGGGCATGATCGAATACATCACGCCGCGGCAGATAGCGACCGAATCATCGACCACGCCGAAATCGGTCATGAAAACGATGGTCTGCGGATATTTCGCCGTTTGACCGGCCGCGCTTAGAACCACAAGAAAAATCGGCAGCATGAATCTTGAGAAGTAAGCGCTTCGCGTTGCCGTTCGGCGGAAAGTCCGGATCATGCACTCCTCCACGCTGGGTTGTAAATGAATGAGCATGAGAATACCTGTAGCCACCTGCGGCTGCAACGGCGGGCACAAGCAAGCCGGCTCAAAATCGGAGGGTTGGCTTTAATGCCGGTTGAATGCTTTGGGGGGCCTTCGGACTGTCTCCTGAGGCTTGGAATGGCGAAGTAAGGCCGTGACGAAGCGGTTGACCGCATTGGATTCAGCCTCGTAGAATCAAATCGGTTGGTTCCCGCCAATCGATTGCTGCCCCCTCGTTCAACGGCAGGACAGCTGACTCTGGATCAGCATATCGGGGTTCGAATCCCTGGGGGGCAGCCAAATTCTTCCAAAACCACCGTAGAACCTGGACTGTTTTCAACCCACCCGGGCCGCCCTGCCATCTAAAAGAAATGCAGTTTGGCAGGCTAAGGCGCGCGTTGGGGTCGGCTTATCGAGATATCGTTCGCCATCATACCCTTCAGGCGGCGGCGGCACTGTCTTATTATTCCGTCCTCGCGATCTTCCCCGCGCTTATCCTGCTTTCGGCCTTCATGGGAACAATCCCGCTTCCCAACCTGTTCGGCCGTGTTTTGGATTTGATGTCGAGCCTGCTTCCGGCTGACTCGATGCGCGTGGTGCAGTCGGTCTTACTGAGCGCTCTGGTTTCAAAGCATGGCGCCTGGATATCGATCGGCACACTGGGTTTGCTGTGGGTGACTTCGGCGGCGTTCGATGCGCTGATTGAGGCCCTCGATATCGCCTACGATGTGGACGATCCGCGCCCGCTGTGGAAAACGCGACTGCTGGCATTGGCTCTTGGACTCATCAGCTGCGTTTTTCCTACTCTCGCTTTAGCGGTAATGATTCTCGGGCCGCGGTTCGGCGATTGGCTGGCCACGCGCCTGGACTTGCCGCGGATGTTCGTTCTGTTGTGGCCCGCCCTTCACTGGGGCATCGCCATCGCCTCCACCGTCCTGACCGTGGAGATTATTTATTTCCTCGCTCCCAACGTGAAGCAAAGATTTTCGGCCACGCTGCCGGGCGCGATCGTCTCGGTGGCGTCGTGGCTGTTGCTTTCCTATCTGCTGGGAATCTATTTCCGCCATTTCGGGAATTACGATCGGATCTACGGGACGCTGGGCGGCTTCGTCGTTTTCATGGTGTGGCTGTATTGGACGTCCATTGCCTTGCTTTTCGGCGCCGAGTTGAACGCTGAATTGGCCAAGCAGAGCGCGAAGGGAGCCGTACAACAGAAAGGCAGCAGGCCCACCGCTCTGCCGGTCGATCGCGCGGCGTAGGAGTACGGCAACTGGTCAGAATTTGGTGTGCAAGCGGCCCGCGACCGTCACTCCGCCCAATTGATCGCGGGTTACATTTACCGACCAACGTTTGCTGATCTGATAATCGCCCTGAACAATCTCCTGGCCGGGCTGGGAGACATCGGTCGAGAAAGTAAAGAGAAAATCTTTGCTTACGCGCTGCTGCAAGGCGATTCGCGCCGAAGGGTTCTGATTGCTGCCGCCCAGCAGGGGGTCGATTTGCAGGCTCGAGAACCCGCCCAGCTTTTGCGCCCCGCTGGTCAGTCCCGCGCCCAGAGCGCTGGAAGCGATCATCGCGTCGGTGCTTTGGCTCGAACTGGCGGCTTCGGAAGTCGTGTTGCCGAATGCCAGGAGATGAATGACGTCGGCCGTAGCCAGCGGGGGGTCGGAGGTGTAGGTCGTGGTGAGTTTATCGAGCGGACCGCGGAGATTGATGGTCAGGTTGTACTGTTCGACGGTGGTGGTGGCGGACAAATTGAGGTTGGGATTGGTCTGGCTGGGATCGGCAAAGGTAATGATGCCGCGCTGCAACTGATAACGATTGCCGCGGTAAAAAACTTCGCCGGAGGTCAATTCCGTTCGTCCCGTAATTATGGGATCGGCGGCGGTGCCGCCCACATTCAGGTTCAGAGCGCCCTCTACGCTTACCTGCGAACTGGTCGCGCTTAAATTGTCCTTCGATTGCAATAACACGTTCAGCTTGACGGAGTCGGCAAAGCCGGGCTGCGCCGGCACCGCAACGCTGCTGGAGAACTGGTCGCTGAACGTGGAGAGATCGAAATCGGGCGTGAAGGACAGTGAATCCAGCAGAACGCGCCCGGTCAGCGATGAAGCCCGCAGGTTTCCGCTGAGAGCAAGAGTGCCATCAAGCAGAGTCCGCAATCCTGCGGGATAACGCAGGCGAATCTGCTTGCCTTCGAGAGCCAGCGCAAATTGCAGATTTGGTTTGTAGCTGACGGAGCCGCCGAGGGAAAATTTGCCGCCGCCCATTTCGCCGCTCATGCTGGAAATGTTGGCACGGTCATTGGCAATGTCGACCGTGCCGTTCAACTTCTGAACTCCGAGAGGAAGATCCGCGGTGCCCAGGTTTACGTCTTGCACCTTGAGCTGGCCGCGGAGAGAGGGATTGGTCGCGGAGCCGGCCGCCTGCACATTGAGAGCGAGGACGCCGGAACTGTTCAGCTCGGGCACGAATATTCGCGCAATACGGACGTCGATGTCTCCCTGCACCTGAAGATTGGGTTCGGAGGAGCCGGCGAAAGGTACGCTGCCTTGAACTTTAAGCGACGTGCCCGTTCCGTGTATCTCGGCGGGCTGCAACGTGAGGGTTGAATGCGCGTAGTCGGCGTGGATCGGGGCTGCGGCAGCGATCTGCAACTCCTGATAGCTGGCCGAAAATCTGGGAATCGTGACATGCGCTTCGACCTCGGCTTTGTTTTTCAACGGGCCTTTGAGCGTGGCATGCAGCTCGGCTTCACCTTTGAAGCCCTCAGGCGCGCCGCTCGAAAAAGTCGCAAGCAGGTTTTGTAGCGGAATAACGGTGCTATCAATCGTCGCGTTCGTCTCATAATCGCCCGCGAGTTCAACCTGAGCGCGTGCCTGTAGCGAGGCTTCCGAGACTTGCGAATCAACGGTCAGGTTCGCCCTGTGACCGGCCACCTGGATTCCCGCCCTTAACCCGGCGATCGACTTGTGCTGAATTTCGAGATGCGGCACGTTCAAAGAAGCGGTCAGCTGTGGGTCGTCGAGGGTTCCGCTTCCCGTGGCCGATAACGACAGTGTTCCAGCCAGACCCTGTTCGGGCAGCAGGGAATGCAATTTCTGGAGCGCAATCGCTGGAACATCCAAGTTGACTTGATAGGACTTTGTTCTAGGAACATAGTTCAAGGTTGAATTTGCCGAACCCGCCGCGGCGGAGACGTTCAACGTGGACTGGATCGATCCATTTTCCGCCCGGAAGTTTATAGCCAAAGTTTGAATCGGCTCGCCGTATACGCGCGCATTAACGATGTTGACTGAGCCCGTGCCGGAGGGATTGTTTTGCGTGCCGCCGATCGAAATGCGGGCTGAAAAATCGCCGGAAACCGGGTACGGCAAATTCGCCAGGCGTTCAAGATCGCTAACCGAAAGATGCTGCACCGATAAATTTGCGCGGACTTTGTTGTCAGAGGAATAATTCCACTCGCGCAGGTCAACGCTCGCGTCGAAGCTCGCCCGTCCACTCGCGGCGCTGGCCAGCGAACCATTGCTGACGGAGAACTGCGAAGGCGTGGCGGCGAAGGAGAAAGCGGCGCTCTTCCAATGGCTGCCGTCGACCTGAAGATTTTCAGCGGTCAACTGACCGGACGCTTCCGCTCTGCGCAGGGAGCCGCGAATGGTCGAATTCAGAGTTGCCGAGCCGGACACTGAGGGCAGAGCGGACGACGCCGGGCGGAAACTTGCCGCTATCTTTGCCAACTCATTCAGGTCGCCAGCTTGCGCATGAATCTGCAATTTTGAGTGGCGGCTAAGTTCGCCGTCGGCGGTCAATGTAAACGACGGCGCATTCAGGTTAGACCGGCGCAGAGTGAGGGTGTCGCGGGGCCCGTCATAGACGGCATGAATTGCCGCATTCACAGGGATGGCTTGCGAATTTTGGTTTCTGCTGCGTGCGTCTGCGCGAATGGTTAAGTCTGATCGCCCGCGAAGGTCCGAGATGCTTCCCGTCCATGCGGCGTCGGCGGTGCCGTCGACAACACCCGCGACCGCGACTTGATCAAGCCGGACGCCGCGAAACGATTGTTGCAGGGCACGCAACGAAATCCCCTGCAGCACGGCTCGCGCCTGGTAAGAAGGGATTGCGGCGAGGTTTTTAAGGGATACCTCACCCGCAATCCGGCCGTTGAAGGCATCGGCTTCAACGGCGGTTGCATGGATGTTTCCCTGGTCGAGTTCGTAATGTGCGCGGATTCGCCGCAGTTCGATCTTTTTGCCCGTTGACGCTGCCGTGAGCGCGGCGCTTTGCAGATCGCCATGGACGATAAGGCTTTCGATAAACGGCCGATTGCCCGCCGCTTGAGAGCGAACCGTACCGGAAAGGCGAATATCTCCAGCCGGCTTCAGCGAGGGAGACAAAGAGGCAAAATCGTCTGTGTGAATGGTCGCTTCATAGTTTGCGGCGAAAATAGGATTCGCGAAATCGTTGATCTCACCCTGGGCCGATAGCACCGATGAACCCGCCTGCAAGACGGCGGACTCGAGCCGGAAATGTGAGCCGGTCGCGCTGAATCGCAGTTGCGCGCTGTGGGGTATGGGTGCGTATCGCGCGTACGCAAGCCGGCCATCGCTATAGCGGAGCGTGCCGGCGTAGGTCGATGTCAGAGAATGGAACGTCACGCTGGCGTTGAGATCGTGAAGATCGGCCTCGAGCGGCGTCTTCCTGTCGTTGTAATAAATTTCTCCGTTGGAGATTGCGAAGTGGCCGATGCCAAGATCGAAAATGCCGGAGTTGCTTGTTTCTTTGCCAGGAGGGGGCTGCGGTAAATTGCTCGCGCCCGAAGAGTCGACCTCTACATGGCCGACGGGATGAGAAATCAACAATTCACGCAGTGTGACCTTGCGGTGAATCAGGGAAGTAAGGTTCAGGCCGACAGTTATCTCGTCGACATGCAGAAGCGGCGGTTGGCCGGCGCTCTCGCGGCCGCGCATCTCGACATCCTCGAGCTTGGCCGTGAGCGGCGCCAGGCTGATGCGCAAGGCCCCGACATGAAGTTTTGCGCCCGTCGACTGCGCAGCACCCTGTTCGATTCTGGCGAGGGCGTAGCGTTGAAACAAATCGCTCTTAAGGAAACAATATCCGCCCACGATCGCAGCGGCCAGCAAGATCGCCGCCGCAATCGCCGTCCATCCGATGATCTTCTTCCAGTTCACGATTGGCTAAAACGCCTGCCCCAATGTGATGAAGTATTGGACCGAGCCGATGCCCGGAATCGGGTTCAGGTTCTTTCCGATATCGAAGCGCACCGGCCCGATCGGAGTCGAGTATCGCAGTCCAACCCCGATCGTGTTGGTGTAGTTGTTTGCGAAATTGTTGAAGCTGATTGCGCTGAACACGTTGCCTCCGTCATAAAACACCACCCCGCCGAGCGGCTTCATGATCCTGAGTGGAAACCGAATCTCGGAATTCAGGATAAACAGTTCGTTTCCGCCCACAGGTACGTTGATGTTGACGCATCCGG
>DATLKM010000434.1:0-2028 GCA_035538435.1 Binatia bacterium | reverse complement strand
GTGTTGGCGACCAGGTTGGTCTGCATGTAGCCGCTCTGAGCCCGCATAAACGAAGGAATGCATAAGATCACGAGCAGCCCGGCGAGAAAAATCCTGTTTTTCACACTGTCCTCCTGATTTGTGAACATCCGTCGCAAACGGCTGGAATGGCGCCAGGCCTGTCGCGCATCGCATTCCGTTTACAGTCTGGAGATTAATCAGGAGCGGAACTGTGCGTGTCACACGCCTGTCGTGACTTTGTAAAAAGTTATACGGCGAGAAAGACGGCCAGGCGATTGGAAAACTGGGCGGACTCGAGCGAGCACGACCCGCCAGGGACAACGGTGCCTCACGAGTTCAGCGTTTTTTGTTTCTGCTGTACCGCGGACGATGACCGAGGCCTATTCCGTTCATGCCGCTTTGGCTTTCGCCGGTTTGGAAGATACTTCCTTCCCGCCCACAACCTGCGCGTGGCCCAGCGCCGCCACCAGGGAAATGCCCCCGGCCATGTTCCCGATCAATACCGGCAGGCAAAAATGAAGAAAGTAGGCGGCCAATGACACCGAGCCATTCACCACCATAAAAAACACGGTAGTCGATCCGGCAATGATGTGGTTGAACGCTCCCAACCCGATCAGGTAGGTGATGATGATAATTATGCTTACGCGCGCCGACTCTGCTCCCGGCAGCAGCCAGACCATCAACGCAATCAGCCAGCCCGCAAAAATAGAGCGCACCAGAACTACGGCAAAGGGCGCGCCCATGTGTGCGGCGCCAATCTGCTTTAAGCACTCCTGGGTGTGCGCGTCAAAAATAACGAACTTGCCGATTGCCAAAGCGAACAGAAAAGTTCCGACCAGATTTCCCGCGAGCACAATGCACCACAAGCGCAGCAGCCGGAGGAAAGTCTGCCGGTCTTTGCTGAGCAATAACGGCAAAACCACAGTCAACGTGTTTTCGGTGAACAATTGCTGGCGGCCGAGGATCACGATCAGAAACCCCACGCTATAACCCAGGCGGGAAATCAACGCCCGCCAGGGACGGTCCGGCAGGTGAGCCATAAGCAGGCCTTCGGCAATGAACGAAAATCCCATGGAGAGCCCGGCCGCGAGCGATGACCACGCCAGTGCGGATGGCGTGCGGTTCAGTTCATCCTCGCCTTCGCGGCGAATCGTCTCGTAAACTACGTTGGCCCCAATCGCCAGCCGCTCCTCAACCTGCTTGAGTTCAGCGCGCGTGCTGATGGGGCCTTCCGCCAGGGCGGGTTCGAGATGGGAAGACGCTTTACCAGGCATATGGTCGGAAGGCGGTGCCGCCAGGGCCGGAGATCACCACGCGCGGCCCGGCAGACAAAACCCCCGAACGTTTGTGCGCAGACTGTCTGTTTTTGGTTGGCTGCGCTTTGGAAACCTGCATCTAACTTCCGATTTGCGATCGCAGCCTGGATGCTCGAAGACCAACAGTGGCAGAGAATCGGCGGGAACCTCAAGCGAAGAAGACCGGATTTTTACTGTTTCTCCGGAGGGAGCGATGGGTTTACGCCGATTCTATCCGGGCAAGGCGCCGGACAAATACGACCCTGAAAGATCCAGGAAGTCAGGTTCGGAAAAAATAAGGATCAATAACCTTCGCCCTCCAGCCGCACTTTTCCTTTGAACATCCGGAACAGAAAAGTGAAGTACCCTGCGGCCAGCACCATCCCCAGAATCCACCAGGTCACGCCCACCACCAGCCCGTGATGGCCGGCAGCAGTGTTGTAGATAGTCAGGCTGTAGGCCGGATTGGTGCTGGCGGGCAGCACCATCGGATAAAGCCCAAACGCCGCGCCCACCAGCATAAAGACGATGTACATTGTCGAACCGGTAAATGCCATTTTGTCCTGCTGCTTGCGCAGGGCGTAGAAGATGAGGCCCAGGCTCACCGCGACGGCAACCGGGATGAGATCGCCGACGGCATATCGCTTGTAATTTTCCAGAGCCAGCGGCTGTACGTAACATGTCGCCAATAGCCCGGCGGCGGTAAGAATCAATTGCGCCGGCCACGCGTATA
>DATLKM010000433.1:0-12196 GCA_035538435.1 Binatia bacterium | reverse complement strand
GAAAATCGCGAGCCTTCGGTGAGGTTCTGGCCGGCTCGGGTTGGAAAATCACGATTGTTTCCGTGGTGAGTTTAGTTTTTTGAGGACACGATGATGGCCTCACCCACGTTTTCCATCAATTGCTGGAAGGCAGGAATCTCGTACAGCCGCATTCCTATTTCCTCTTCTGTCGGCAAATTTCTGGCGTGGATGCCGCTGTTCGGTTCGCGCAGCGCCGTGCGCAGCTGCGCGGCGGTTGCCGTATCGAAGCTTTCGGAAACGACGACGCTGTTATCGCTCCAGTGCTCGACGATCACCGGGCCTTCTTCGGTTTGGACCTGGGCGATGGAAACCGGGCAAGCGGCTCCGGAACATGCCTCCACCTGCTGGACGGTAGCTGTATGATAACGCTGCGAAACGGCCTCGGCATAGAAGCGCGCCCAGCGTTCGGCAGCCTGGGGAGTCTTCCATCGCGATACATACAAAAGCCCAAGGTCGGCGGTGCCCGGCGAAATGTCGGTCACGGGCTTGTCTTTGCGGTGGTATGTGGCGTAGGCGCCGCCTTGCCATGCCGAAGAAACATCGTCGGCGGCCTTGCGCCCGCCGTATTGCTTGAGGAGCGCACGGACATCCAATTCGCCGATGCCGCCGGAGTCATAGAGTTCGTATTCGCTCAGCACATTTTTCATGTCCGGGATGTGAACCGGCGGCAGTTTTTCGCCTTCAATATAGGTTTCCGGCTGAAGCACCTGATGCGAATTTTTCGGCGGACGGGCGAACACGCCGGCGAAGGCCATCTTTTTGCCGCCCTTGTGCAGCAACTCGCCTTCGAAGATCAAGCCCTCCTGATAGGAAAAATGTCCCATCTCGCGCATGATCATGGGGGCGTCATGCATCAGTTGCGAATCGATCGCGGCCTTCACCACCGGCTCTTCCATCTGATAGATCAGTCCGGGCGTGTCTTCGAGGGTGCGGCCCATCGGCTTGAGCGCGTAATCCACATAGACGACCATAGCCTGCCCTTCGACTACAGCTTTGCGCGCGATGGCGCCGTCGTCGGTGGAACCGTTGTCTTCGGCTTTCCTGGCCGCTCCCATCCACGCGGTGAGATCGTAATTCTGGTCCTGCAAGGCATGTGTCAATTCATGCGCCAGAATCGGCTCCTGGCGGTCGGGAGGCACCCAGTTCAAAAGCGAGATCGTCTTCGTCTCCGGGTCGTAGTAGCCGGCCACGCCCTGCCCGTTGGACTTCACCAGGAATTCCTTGAGGTTGAAATCGCGGGGCATAAAGCCAAGCTTCTTCATGCTCAGTTCGGCCTGCGCGAAGCGCTGGGTAAATTCTTCTTTAGCCAGGCGGCCGGCGGTGTATTTTTCCACGTCCTCCTTTGCCACCAGACGCCGCTTGACCGCGTTGTGCCTGGGCATTCCGGTATCTTCGGCGGCGAAGGCAAAAATCTCGTCGACCGATTGGAACAGCTTTTTGGTGTCGGCGTCGGTCATGCGGACTTCGGTGGTCGTGTCCTTGCGCAGGTGGCGGGCGACATCGCCCAGACTTTGCGAATTATCCTGCGCGACCGCAGATAGGCCGGTGAGAAAGCCAACCAGTGGTACCAGAAAGCTGTGGCGGAGAGTCATGAATCCTCGCTGGGCGCACAGAGGCGCTTAGCGTAATTCTCTTCGAGGAGCATGGCGAACTCACGGCAAAAGAAGGGGGGAGACTTACGAAAGTAAGGGAAGAGCGTTGACAGGAAACAACAGGTCCCTCCACTCCGCAAGAGGTTCCTTCGGACAGGAAACGACAGGTCTCTCCACTCCGTAAGAGGTTCCTTCGGAACCTCTTACTCCGGTCGGGATGACAGGGGAAGGGGCTTGCGCTGCGATGAAAACTATTCGCCCAGGGATGAAAGCTATTCGCCCCCGTGATCAAAGCTATTCGCCCAGGAAGCTGCGGCTGCTTACTTCAACTGCGAGAGCTTCTGGTTGGCGAGTTGGACGGCTTCCGGCCCGGGGTTTTCTTTTTTGATCTGCTCGTAGAGCCGCTTGGCATCGAGGGGCTGATTGGTGTTCTGGTAGAGTTCAGCCAGTTGCAGCTCGGCGGTTACTTTGCTGACGGCTGCCGTGGGATGGTTGATGAGATCCTGATAGGCGGCAACGGCATCTTTAGTGCGACCCGTATTGCCGTAGAGCGTGGCCAGAGCCAGCTTGGCCACGGAAGAAAGGTCTTTGCCGCCGCTGCCGGCCACAGATTTGTAGGCGGTTTCGGCGGCGGCGTTGTCACCGGCATCGGCGGAACTGACGCCAAGAAAATACCTGGCCATGTCGGCAGTGCGGGTGTGCGGATAATGGTCGATGATCGCCTGGAATTGCTTATGGGCGGCGTCGGCGCGCTCTTTGACCGAAGTAAACGTTGTCGAATCGGGCTGCGCCGGGGTTCCCGGGGGAACGATCTGCGCATCAAGCGTGCGCACGGCCTGGGACATATCGAAGCTGGCCTTCTCATCCTGCGTATTCAGGTAGTACCAGCCGCCGATGGCGAGGGCGAGAAGAACCACTGCTGCGATGGCGGCGGCGATGAGGGTATTCCGGTGTTCGACGGTCCAGTGAGCCGTTCTTTCGGCGGCGTCGATGGTGACGCGGCTGAACGCGTCGGTCTTTAGCTGATGGCGGGTTTCTGCGCGCACAACTAACCTTCCAGTCTCTCTTTCGAGGGGCTTTTTCTCTGGCGGGAACGAAGTTTCAGTGTATCAGCGGGAAAACGGCAGCGTCAAAGGCGACATCGTGGCCGTGACGGCAAAAAGCAGGTTCCTCACCGACGCTTCGCGCCGGTTCGGAATGACATCAATTGCATTCTCCCGGCCAGGCGTTACCGCTGGGCTTCTTCGAGCAGTCCCTGCTCGAGCTTTTCCTGGCACTCGATGCAGTGCCGCGCCCACGGGACGGCGTCCAGCCGCTTGGGGTTGATCTCGTTACCGCAGTGGACGCACTCGCCGAAGCTGCCCTCGCGGATGCGGGCCAGCGCGTTCTCAACCATTTGCAGCAACTGGCGTTCGTTGTTGCTCTGGCTGAACAAGAACTCCTTGGTGTAGGAACTGGCAGCGCGGTCGGCAATGTCCTGCGCGGTGTCCTCATCTGCGGTGCGGCCGTCGGCCTGGGTACGCGACACCGTGCGGCGCAAATCCTGCTGCCGCGATTCCAGCTTCTTTTTGAATGTTTCCAACTTCTTCTTATCCATAAGTTCACTTCTAAAAAGATTACGACGGCTCCTCTGGAGCCGTCATCCCGTCAGGGCCAAACAAAAATCATAAGCGCGAGAATTGAGATGCGTCAACCGTGCGGAGGGTGGTGTGGGATTGTGCTGTGCGGCCGTTCGAGGATGGGCTGGCCTTACCGAAGCGGTACCGGGCCATGCGCTATCTGGGATGAACGGTCACGGTGATGGATTGTTTCTGGGTGACGCCGCCGCCCGCGGCCGAAAGAATGATGGTAAAAGATTTCGCGACAGCGGTTGCGCCCGCACTCAGCGACAATGACTCCGCGCCCGTACCGGGAGACGGGATGATGGCGGAGGGCGTGAATTTTGCCGTCACTCCGGCAGGTAATCCGCTCACGGACAATGCGACGCTTGCTTTAAAGCCGTTGCCGGGTGTCACAGACACATCCATGTTGCTGCTCGATCCGGCGGTGACGGTCAGGGAGGAGGCGCATCTCAATTGAAAGGTTGGCACAATATGCCCATCGCTCCAGTGCGCAACTAGAACCGATCCATCGACAGAGCCAAGTCCTGTGACCGGATCGTAGCCCGCGCCCGCTTTGAAGCCGTTTTGCCCCGGCACGCTGTTATTGCCGGAAGTGACGTCATGAAAAACAGCCGCGCCGCCTGCACCCTGGCGCGTAGCCAGCGGATATAACGTGGCGTTGGCGTTGCCCTGGCGGGCGGCGGCGTTCTCATCGACCAGCGCCATCAAGCCGGCGAAGGAAGGCGTGGCGGCTGAAGTTCCGCCGACCACGTACATTCCACCTTCCTGAATGATCAGATACCCGTCGTGAGCGGCGGAGTTCAGGGCGACATCAGGAACATCGCGATGGCCGTCGGCGGGAACGCCGGTTCCGCTTTGCCATGCGGGTTTGGCATAAACCGAGCTGGCGCCGCCTCCGCTGGCCCACAGGCCGTAGCCGCTTTCGTTCCAGGCAACTTCGGGAATGTAACTGAGCGCCGAGCCTTGCGATCCCGAGTTGGCCGGCGACCAATAAAGCGCCGGATTCGCGGTGTCGCTAAATTCCGTTCCGCCCACGCATGTGCTGTAAGGCGGGGAGCACATTCCGTTCACGCCGAGACCGTTCGCGGCTTTGGATGCGGACGACGAATCGCATCCCGCCGCACCGTTGTCGCCGGAAGAGACAAATACGGTGATACCCTCCGCCGCGGCCTGTTGCCACAGGCTGTTCCAAAAGCCATTCCCCGCCGATCCCAGAAACTTTTCGCACAGCCCGAAGCTGGTGCTCATGACGGGAGCGAGATTGTGATTGACGATGTATTGCGCGGAAAGGTTCACGCCATCTGTGGAGTTGGTTGACCTGGAGGCGACGAAGTCGATGGTTGCAGCCTTAGCCACTGCGCCCGCCCATTCCACGTCGAGATCGGCTTCGGTTTCTTCGCCCGAATCGTAGATGCCGGGATCGGGGCCATTGACGATGATCTGGGGATTGTTGACCGGCAAGGAAAAAAAACTGCGGAACTGTTCGACATCCGCCAGCCTGATATTTGACCGGGCCACGATCGCGACCGCCTGGCCGGAACCGGTATTGCCCTGTTGATAAGCGGGGCCGAGATCGTAGATGGTGGCGAAGTCCGACGGGGCAAGGTAATGGGAAGACCCGCTGGTGAAATTGGGCGCGACTTTGCGCACCGAACTGAGCGTGGCCTGGCTGTAAAAATCATGCAGGGAAACGACGCCGCCAACGACCTGCGCCAGCGCCGCGGGAATCTCGGGATCTTTGGCGTTGGCGTGATGATATTCCTCGCCGACAACGTAAGTGTGGATTGAGGTGTGGAACGCTTCCTGTACTTGCCCTGCGGTGCCGCTGAAAACGATGGCGCGCCGACCGGCGGTGACTTCTTCGATTTCAAACCCGTGGCCCTCGAGCCAGGCGGCGATCTGGGCGAGGTCGCCCTCGGAGAGGCCGAATCGTTCGCCAAACTCCCGCGGAGTGAGCCACTGATGAAAGAAGGGCGATTCAGGTGCGTTTTGTGATTCAAGCAGTTGGTTCAGAGATTCCTGCTGCGCAGGATCGGGCAGGAGAGTCAGAATCATGCGCTCCATGGGGAAGTCGGAACGAACCGTGCCGGCGTCATAATTTGCGGAGGCGAGAGGGTGCGTATTGCCGCGCAGGGTGATGCGTTGATCGTCGTCGATAAAAATGGTGATGCGGTCTTTGGGCTGGGTGAGCAGAGGATTCGGATCGGGTTGCGCAGCGGAAGGAACGGTAAAGAGTGAGAGGAGGTTAATGATGATCGTGATTATGCGTTGCGGAGTTACCAGACGGGACATTCAGCCTCCAGGGGCGAGATGGGCCTCGGAGGAATGAATCGGCGGAATGGGGCGGCACTTGAGCAGGACTTGCGGCTGGGCAGAAGTTGAGGCCGGGACAGGCCGTCGATCCATAAGACGGCAACCTTCGAGTAAGTGGACCTGGCCGCTCGATTACGTGCACGCGCAATTCCGCTAGTCGTCGCGCTTCAACTTACTTGCAAGTTTCCTTATCTCTTTTTCCCGCGCTATATTCACGACCCCTTTGGCATCGTCGTAAAGGCTTTCGCGCAGCAGGTTGATAAGGCGGGCTTTGACTTTTGCCCGATCGGCGACAGAACGCGGGACCTGAAATGTCTGTGGTTGCACGCACGTCAGAGCGCTCCCACGGAACGCCAGCGAACGATCAAGGTCCGATTTTCCTGGCGGCTCAGCCAGATCCTGCGCGCAGACGAATACAGACGAAACAGCCATGACCAGCAGCGCGACGATAACCTTTGCCACATCTCCACCCCCTTTGCGTTTCCGCAAAGCGCGGGAATCGGTAAAACCTTCCCGCCGGACGGAGAAGATGAGAAAGCCCCAGCGTTTGTTGTCGTATACAGGAAGCGAGATGGGGCTTTAATGCCTTCGCCGTAGCGTGCGAATGCGGACAGGCGCTGGAAGTCTATCGGCAGGGGAAGCGAAGAACTTGTGAACCTCGAATCAGGTGCCGGCCGTCTTGAAAAACGGGCGAGACATGGGGCGCCCGCAGGAGTCTATCGGCGACAGCAGAGAGAAATTTTTGAACTTTAGTTCACTATCGCGAGTTCACTATCGCGGGAGCGGGTCTTTCATGTTGGTCAGCGCGTAGGCCAGCACGGCCATGGTGGCGGCGTTCTCGCGCAATTCCGCGGGGACGACTTTGTCGAGCGTGTCAGCGGCGGTGTGGTGATAGTTGAAGTAGGTCCGGTCATCCTGCATCAGGCCAAACGCCGGAACGCCGGCTTCGGACATGCCTTCGATATCGGCGCCGGGGGCGAAAGCGGCCGCATGCATTACGGTCGACCCCATGCTGAACAGTACCGCTTGAAGCGGGCGCAGAGCGTCGGTCGCCGGCGGCGCAGCTTTCACGCTGAAGCCGAGCGGGTGGGCCGCGCCCGAGTCGCTTTCAATCGCCGCGTTGTAGTGGGCGAAATCGGCACTGTGCGCGGCTGTATAGGCCTTGCTGCCCGAGCCGCCGGTTTCTTCGTCCATCCAGGCGATTACGCGGAGGGTACGCGCCGGGCGCAAATGCAGGCGCTGCAAGACTTCCGCGGTCTGCATGGCGACAACCACGCCGGCGCCGTCGTCAATCGCGCCCGTGCCCAGGTCCCAGGAATCGAGGTGGCCGGAAACGATCACGATTTCGTCGGGATGCTCGGAGCCTTTGAGATCGGCGATTACGTTGTAGCTGGTTTCATCCGCCAGCTTTTGCGGGGTGAGCGTGAGATGCATGCGGACCTTGCCCTGGGAATAGAGGTGGGCGATGAGATCGGCGTCTTCGGAGGTGACCGCGCCGGCGGGAATGTTCGCCGGAAAGCTCATGCCGGTGTGAGGAAGGCGGTAATCGGCATTGCCGACAGAGCGCACCAGGCAGGCGGCGGCGCCGAGTTCGGCGGCGGCGCGCGGGCCCACGGCGCGATAGCGGACAGACTCTGCGTAAGAGGCGAAAGCGTAACCCGCGGCCGCTTTCTGCTTGTCGAAAATCTCGTCGAAGAGAACAATCCTGCCCGCAACTTTGTCTTTGCCGAGGGCTTGCAGCTCGTCAAAGTTATTGACCACGACCACGTCGGCGGTCAGGCCGTCGGCGGAAGTGGCGGTGCTGGCCCCGAGCGCCGTAAGCACGACTTTCTGGCTGGCGCCGCGGACCATGCCGGGATACTCGACCAGTTCGGCAGTTTCGGCACCGCGCACCCAGTGCGGAACGGTGACCGGCTCGGTGTGAACGTCAAGGCCGAGCTTGCGTAATTCCGCGGCGACATATTCGACCGCGGCCTGTGCCTGGGGCGAACCAGTGGGGCGCGGGCCAATGTTTTCGGTGAGATGAGCCAGTTGGCGGTAGGCGTAATCGTCATTCAGGCTGGCGGCCTTGATGGCAGAAAGCTGCTGCAAGAGCAGAGGGGGAAAGTTCTGGGAGGCTGTGGGCGCTTGCATGAATCCCGGCGGCATCGGCGGCTGGGATTGCTGCGGATTCTGCGCTGACGCGAATGAAAAAAGAAGGAACAGAAAAAGAACAGTCAGTGGCACGCCGTGCGGGAAGACTTTTCTTGCCATAGATGCAAGACAGTGTAACAGGCAGCCGGTGCGCGGGAGTCGGGGGTGTCGTTCGCGGTCATCGCCGCCGGCGCAGGGTGCACGATCAGCGCGACCTTTTCCCCCACAAGAAAAGGCTTGCAGCAGGGGACGATTTCCATCATCGACAGCGCGTCCTCCAAGCCGATGGTGATTGAAGTGCTGGGGACGGAACTTAGGGTTCCAGCGCAATTCTCCTCCTGATTTGTCTTCGAATAAAGCCACCAAAGCCACGCGAGAAAAGAACCGGCCCCATTGCTGGGGCCGGCTTAAAGAGGTCAGGATTTTGGAAGGTGATGGTCAGGAAAGGCGATGCAAGCCGTCCCCACAGTCGGAACGGAACTTTGGGAAATGGAGATGTGACAAAGTGGAAGTCATTGTTGGGTTGCGGCCTCTTTGGTACACAGGATGGCAGCATTTGCGACACCAAAGGTTGGGAGCCGGGGTGGCGTAGGCCCAAGGGTTAAGTAAGTCGAGCGGGGGCTTGGAGTTAGCCCTCCGCGGGCGGCTTCGACCAGGCTGGCGCGCAGGACAAAAGGCCGCGGGAAAGTGCATTACCCTGCACAATGACTGCATGGGGCTGGTCCGGGCATGGAGCCGAAAACCGCGCCGGGAGCGGGATTGGCCGCGATATTCCAGCAGAGAGCGGAGAAAAACCCGCAAACACAGAGGCCGCAGGGGAAACCTGGTACCGTCTGGTTGATAAAGAAAATATGTGCTCCCCGCGCGCTCGGTGTTCTTGGTGGCCTCGTCTTTTTGCCCAGTCGGGGAGCCAAGTGGCAAGTTGTTAAAATATACATACGAGGTCTTCCCAGTCGTTTCCGGGCTAGCGATGCAGTTCACCGAACAATACGACGTGGTGGTAGTCGGCGCCGGCCATGCCGGATGTGAAGCCGCCATGGCCGCGGCCCGCATGGGGCTGAAGACTGCGCTCTACACGCTGAATGTCGACCTGATCGCGCAGATGTCGTGTAATCCGGCGATTGGCGGCATTGCCAAAGGACATCTGGTGCGCGAGGTCGACGCGCTGGGCGGCATCATGGGCGAGATTACCGACGCGGTGGGAATTCAGTTCCGGCTGCTGAATACATCGCGCGGGCCGGCGGTGTGGTCTCCGCGGGCGCAGTGCGACAAGCAGGCCTACCGGCTCAAAATGCGCGAAGTGCTCGAGTCGCAGGCGAATCTGAAGATCAAGCAGGCGGAAGTAGCGGAATTGATTGTGGAGGGGCCGTTGGCCGTTGGCCGTTCGCCTTTGGCCAGCCCGGAAGGGCTGACGTGCACCGCCAACGACCAAAGACGAACGACCCATGACGATCTTCCCGCGCAAAATCGCGTCCTCGGGGTCAAGTTGCGCGACGGCCGGACGGTCGGCGCACAGGCTGTGGTTATCACGACCGGCACATTTCTCAACGGGCTGATTCACTGTGGCGAGCAGCAGTATCCCGCGGGGCGTTCCGGTGAGCCGAATGCGGTGCTTCTCGGCGAGGCGCTGAAAGAACTCGGCCTGCGGGGATGCCGGCTGAAGACGGGAACGCCGCCCCGGCTCGACGGCCGGACCATCGATTGGTCGCGCTTTGCGGTGCAGCCCGGGGATGAGGATCCGACACCTTTCAGCTTTCGCACCAAGCGCGTGGCCCACCACGATTCGCAGGTACCGTGCTACATCGCGTGGACCACGCCTGAAACTCACCGCATTATTCGCGACAACGTTCATCGCTCGCCCATGTACAGCGGGCAGATTCAGTCGATCGGGCCGCGCTATTGCCCGTCCATTGAAGACAAGATCGTGAAGTTTCCCGACAAGGAAACGCACCAGCTCTATCTCGAACCGGAAGGGCTGAACACTCACGAAATTTACGTGAACGGCATGAGCACGTCGTTGCCGGTGGAAGTGCAGCTGGAGATTCTGAAATCGATTCCCGGCCTGGAAAATGCCGAGATGCTGCGGCCGGGCTATGCGATTGAATACGATTCGATCGATCCGACCGAGTTGCAGCGAACGCTGGAAACGAAAAAGATTTCCGGCCTGTTTCTGGCCGGACAGATCAACGGAACTTCCGGATACGAAGAAGCGGCATGCCAGGGATTGATGGCCGGTGTTAATGCGGCGTTGAAGGTGAAGGACGAAGCGCCGCTGATTCTGGACCGCACGGAAGCGTATACCGCGATCCTGATCGACGACCTGATTTCGAAGGGAACGAACGAGCCGTATCGCATGTTCACCTCGCGGGCGGAATTCCGCCTGCATTTAAGAATCGATAACGCGGACCGCAGGCTGACTGCGCATGGGCGGCGGGTGGGGCTAATCTCGGATGAAGCCTGGAACGATTTTCAGGAGAAGCAGGTCCGGCTGAGCGGTCTTAAGAACCTGCTGGAGCGCACCCGAGTCACGTCTGAATTAATCGATAAGGTCGACGGGAGTCATTCCTCATCCGCGGAAAGCGCAGACGAGGAACCTGCTTCCGGCGGCGCCAAGGCAATCGATTTATCGGCGGCTTTGGGGCAGACTTTGGGGCAATTGCTCAAGCGCCCGGAAATCACGATCGAACAATTTGCAAGCGCGCTAAGGCGGCTCGATCCAGCCTTCTTTGCGAGGAAAAATGCCGGTGAAAATCCACGTGAATCCGCGGCCGGAATTTCGTCGGAGATCCGCAACGAACTGAAATCGGTGGAAACCGAAATCAAGTATGAAGGCTATCTGCAACAACAGCAGAAGGCCATGGAGCGAATGAAAAAGTCGGAGCAACGGGCCATCCCCGAGTGGTTCGATTATGCCGCCGTGAGCGGGCTTTCGCGCGAGATGCAGGAAAAGTTCCAGCGGGTGCAGCCGCGGACGCTGGGCCACGCTCTGCGGATTCCCGGAGTCACACCGGCCGCGGTGTCGCTGGTGAACGTTTATATCGAGATCCAGGGCAGGCGGCGGGATGCGGCTCTGGCCGTGTAGTTTCGCGCCCGCGGGGCCGCGATTTTTAACCCGCTATTAACACTCGATTGTTAACCACAGGTTAATATTCTCCTCATGCCTCAAGAGTCTCTTCGCATGAACGATCAGCCCGGAGCGCACCCCGGCCAGCGCATTCTGAGCCTGGAGGGCGCGCTGGTGCTGACCACGATGTTCGAATTCCAGCGCACGGTGCGGTCTGACGATTCCCGTTCTCTGATCATCGACTTCAGCAAGGTGAACTACGTCGATTCTGCGGGGATCGGCGCACTGGTCGGCGCGTACGTCACGCGGCAGCATGGGGGAAGAAGTTTGTCTCTGGTGGGAGTGAGCGATCGGGTGCGAGGCGCGTTGCAGGTGACGAGGGTCGAGCAGTTCTTCCGCTTTTTTGATTCTGTAGACGCCGCGGAGCAGGGGACGGCGGCGTGAGCGCCGCCGCGCTCATCAGAATTCTCGCCTGGTTGCGTTAAGATCAAATAGATGAATCCCCCGCATTCTTCTGCTGAAACTGGAGAAGAGCCAGTGTCTGCCGCTCCCGAGCCTCGTCCGTCCAATTTTCTGCGCGACATTATTGCCGAAGACGTCCGCACGCATACCCAGGGATACCACGTGCAGACGCGCTTCCCACCCGAGCCCAACGGTTATTTGCACATTGGCCACGCGAAAGCGATCTGCCTCGACTTCGGCCTGGCCGCCGATTTCGGCGGAAAAACCAACCTGCGCTTCGACGACACGAATCCTGAGAGAGAGAACGTTGAATACGTCGAATCGATCAAGAATGACGTGCAGTGGCTCGGCTACAAGTGGGACGGGCTGTACTTCGCTTCCGATTATTTCGGCCAGCTCTACGCGTGGGCGATCAAGCTGATTAAAGATGGAAAAGCGTATGTGGACGATTCGAGCGCCGAAGAGATTCGCAAGAATCGCGGCACGCTGACCGAACCCGGCAAAGACAGCCCTTATCGCAACCGGCCGGCGGAAGAAAATCTGAATTTGTTCGAGCGCATGCGAGCGGGCGAGTTCCCCGACGGCGCGCGGGTTTTGCGCGCGAAGATCGACATGTCTTCGCCCAACCTCAACATGCGCGATCCGGTCATGTACCGCATTCTGCACGCGCATCATCACCGCACCGGCGACAAGTGGCCGATTTATCCCATGTACGATTTCGCGCACGGACAGTCGGATTCGCTGGAGCAGGTCACGCACTCGATGTGCTCGCTGGAATTCGCCGATCACCAGGCGCTGTACAACTGGTTCATCGAGCAGCTGGGGATCTTCCCCTCGAAGCAGATCGAGTTTGACCGCCTCAGCCTGACTTACACCATGATGAGCAAGCGCAAGCTGCGCCAACTCGTCGAGGAAGGGCGCGTGAACGGCTGGGACGATCCGCGCATGCCGACTTTGAGCGGCATGAGGCGGCGCGGCTACACGCCGGA
>DATLKM010000432.1:0-2285 GCA_035538435.1 Binatia bacterium | reverse complement strand
TACTTTCCGATGCTGGTGTTTGCCCCCTTCGGCAAGGATGCGGCACTGATCGAGCAGGTGCTGCGGCATTCGAGCATTTCGATCTCCAGCCTGCCCACGCTGGAAGCGCTGGAAGCGGCCATTTCAGAAGAGGCGGGGGCGGCGATTGTGACCGAAGAATCGCTGCAAAACGGGGCGATTGCGGCCCTGGGCCGGCGGATTGCGGCGCAGCCCCCGTGGTCGGATTTTCCCATCATTGTTTTAACCGGAAGCGGCCTGAGCACAGCCAGTTCCGAACTGGCGGTACGGTCACGGGCCCCGCTGGGGAACATCACTCTGCTGGAGCGGCCGTTACGGCCGGTCACACTGATCAGCGCGGCGCGCAGCGCGCTGCTGGCCCGGCGCAGGCAGTACGAAGTGCGCGATCATCTTCAGAAGCGCACCGCGGCGGAAGAAGCTTTGCGGCGGGCGCACGACGCGCTGGAATCTCTGGTGGAGGAGCGGACCAACGCCCTGCGCCGGCTGTCGGTGAAGCTGCTGCGGGTGCAGGACGAGGAACGGCGGCGTATTGCCCGCGAACTGCACGACAGCCTGGGGCAGGATTTGACCGCGGCGAAGATCAGCCTGGACATGCTGGCGAAGGACACGCGCTTCGATTCCACGCACCTGCGCGACGTGCAACAACTGGTGGACCGGTCGATTTCAGATACGCGCACGCTTTCGCATCTTCTGCATCCTCCGCTGCTGGATGAGGCGGGGTTTGCCTCGGCGGCGATATGGTACGTGGAGGGCTTCGGCCAGCGCAGCGGTATTGCCACGCGCCTTAAGCTGCCCGAGCACATTCATCGCCTGCCGCGGCGAAGCGAAACCGCTCTGTTCCGCATCATGCAGGAAGCGCTTACCAATGTGCACCGCCATTCCAAGAGCCCGGCGGTGGATGTGTCGGTCACGGTGGATGCGAAGCAGATCGTCCTGACGGTGAAGGACTCCGGGGTCGGACTGCCGAAGGATGTGCTGGAGCGATTCTGGAAGACGGGGAACGTTGGCGTTGGGCTGGCGGGCATACGCGAGCGATTGAAGGAATTGGGCGGGCAGCTGGAAATCGAATCCAGCACCGCCGGAACGCTGTTGCGGGCGACCATTCCTGTGGCGGACGGCGAATTGGCGCAGGGGGAAGAAGGCCAGGCCGCGCGAAGGGCGGGGGGATACTCACGTGCAGCAACCGCCGAGCGGCCTTTAGAAAAACAGCCCGGGCGACCGCGCAGGGATTCAGCCCACCTGAGTCATTAGCGGTTGTGAGTTATCGGGCGGTAAATTTCCAAGCACACTTTTTGAGCCCTGCCGGCCCGGCATGAAATCTAAGCAACCGGGATTTTTCCCTTACTTATGTCGGACTCTCTCTATCTCAGCTTGTGGTTTTCCGATTTTTCGGCGCCCGAGATGCTGCCGCATGCTCTCTCGGTGCTGCAACAATTTCCTTTTTCAACGCTTCGGCCGGGCGTGACCTATCTCGGCCTGCATCCGGTTTCGTGGAATGAGCCGACGGTGCTGGAGCGGCGGTTCCCGCAGGGAATCGATGCGGGACAGGCGACGCTGATTGCGGCGGAACTGGTTCACGACGATTACGCTTACGTGTTCGAGACGCATTGGGATTTGTGGACGCCCGACGATGCCAACACAAATTGGGTAATGGCGCCGGCGATCGTAAAGTTCATTGTGCAGGGCGAGAAGTTTGACGAAGGAATTGCCGAGCAGACCGGCCACATCCAAGTGGACTTCGGGCTGGATTCGTATTTTCTGCAACCGGACTCGGCGCTGAACGAGCAGACGCAACAAAAGATCAGGGAAAACGTCGCCAAACTGGTGGATTTTGCCGGGAACACAGAAAAAAACGGCGGCGCGCGCTCGCGGCTGCTGTGGTCGGAGTCGGAAGACAATCTGGCGCAAAAATTGATCGCGCGATTGCAGCGCGTGCAGTAACCAGAACTGCAGAGCACGCTGGCTACCCTACGAAAAACTTAAACACCGAGGGCACGGGGGAACACAGGGTAAATCTCATTCAACACAGAGGGCACGCGGGAACGCAGGGTAAACCCCATCTCAACACAGAGGGCACGGGGGAACACAGGGTAAATCTTTGTGCCCCCGTGGCTCTGGGTTTCTATTTTGTTCTTCCGGCTTCCACCTTCAAGGCCTGCGCGGCGGAGGCCTGCGCTCCGGCGAGGCGGGCTGGCAGCACGCGGAAGGGCGAGCAGGAAACGTAATCCATTCCGACCTGGTGGCAGAACTCGACGGAAGCGGGATCG
>DATLKM010000431.1:0-5045 GCA_035538435.1 Binatia bacterium | reverse complement strand
AGACTGTGGGCTGCGCAACAGCCGTTGCGACGATCGGCAACTTTGAAGGCTGCAGCCGAGCGCTCGTGATGAACATGATCTTCGACAAACACGGGAATCAAAACGGACGTGTCGAAAAACCACCTCATCTCATTCGCCCCCTCCTTACCTTTGAAGACGGGAATGGGCCCAGGATAGATCTCTCCCGCTCGTCACGTGTGTTTTGCACTGTGCGGTTCACAACTTCCGCGGAAAGCGGCTTTCCAGCAGTCAGCACCCAAATTCCATGCTTTTTTCTCAGAGTGGCGGCTCCCCTCGTCGGACGGAGGACGATTTGACCGTCCGAGCTGTCCATTTCAAGAGAATCGCCCGCCGACAACTGAAGCTCATCTCGCACAGGCTTAGGCAGAACAACGCGCCCTGCCTTATCGACAGTCAAGGTGGTCATCATACTTCAATTTTACCATGGCCAATGCCATTTATAATGCCATAAACAATGCCAATGCCAGTGGTCAGCTGCCGCGCTAATTGATGTCGAACTGCTCCTGGTGCAGCGTGGGATCGCTCTTCACGATGATGGTGCGCTTGGTCAATTCCTCCATCTCGTTTAACAGGCGTGCGTTGCTGGTTTTCAGTTCCTTGGCCACATCGGGATTCACCCGCAGCATCACGTCTTCGCGCTCCAGGTGCTTGGCAATCTTGCGCATCTCGACGTAAATCTCGTTGCAGACCGTCGTCACCGATTTCACGTAGCCGGTCGACTGGCAGTATGGGCACGGCGCGCCGATGGTGCGCTCGAGCGATTGCTTCACGCGCTTGCGCGTAATCGCCACCAGGCCGAAATCGTTAAACTGGAGCACCTTCGAGGGCGCCCGGTCGTGGCGCAGTTCCTCTTCCAGTGCCTGCATCACCCGCTGGCGGTTGCGGCGTTCATCCATGTCGATGAAGTCGATAATGATGATGCCGCCCAGATCGCGCAAGCGAATCTGGCGCACGATCTCTTTGATGGCGTCGACATTGGTCTTGACGATCGTGTCTTCCAGACGCGAGGTCTTGCCAACATACTTACCGGTGTTGATGTCGATCGCGACCAGCGCCTCGGTCTGATTGATCACGATATAGCCGCCGCTCTTCAGCCACACTTTCGACTTCAGAGCCTTGTTCATTTCTTCGGCCAGGCCGAATTGCTCGAACAGCGGCGTTTCCTTGGTGTAGAGCTTCACGCGCTTCACCAATCCCGGCTGGAAGCGGTTGAAGAAGCGCAGAATGCGCTCGTACTCCGGCTCGGTATCGACCCAGATCACAGAGAAATCGGAAGTGACCTGATCGCGCAGCACGCGTTCGACCACGTTGAGATCGTGATAAATCAAGGCCGGCGGCTTCGAATTCTCCGCGCGGTTCTTGATGTCGTTCCACAAACCCTTCAGGAAACGAATGTCGGCGCGGAGTTCGTCCTCGCTGGCATTCTGGGCCGCGGTGCGAACGATGAAGCCGCCGTGGCCGTTCTCCCGCTCGCTCATCACAATCCGCTTCAGGCGCTGGCGCTCTTCATCGGACGCGATTTTGCGGGACACGCCGGTGTGGTTGACGGTGGGCATGTAAACCAGAAACCGGCCGGGAAGCGCGATGTGGCTGGTGATGCGCGCGCCCTTCTTGCCGATCGGTTCCTTGGCAATCTGCACCAGGATTTCCTGGCCTTCTTTCAACAGGTCGCTGATCTTGGGAACATCCTGCGATTGGCGGCGCGGAAAACGGCGCCCCCCACCTCGTCGTCCGCCGCCACGGCGCTCCCAACCGGGGCGTGGGCGCGGGGCCCGCTGGGTGTACCCGGCGGTGCCGGAGGAAGCGCGCACCTCGGCCCGGGCATCCTCGGTCCCGTTGCCCCGGGCTTCGGCATCGAGCAAAGCTTCGGCCTCGGCCTGGGCTTCTTCCAATTCCAATTCTTCGGAATCTTCGTCGCTTTCGCCGGGCGAGGCAGGCGAGATTCCCGCGTCCGCCAGCGAAGCCATGTGAATTTCATCCACCGTCGCGCGCACTTCCGCAGCCTGGCCGGCGGCGCGCGTTTCTTCTTCAAACTCGTCGTAGCCGTCGTCGGAGGAATCTACATAGCGGACGGCATCGGCTTCTTCCTCGTCGATGGTTTCTTCTTCCAGGGTGCCGGGCGCGGCAAAAGCAGGCGCTTCATGTCGGCGGGAGCGCGCTGGTTCCGCATCCTCGCGGATGGCGGCCGCCTCACTCTCTTCACTCACTTCGACGATTCGTTCTTCAACTTCGGCGGGTTCGCTGACCGAAGAATGAGTTTCCCGCGGCTCCGGCTGGCGGAACTCGCGGTTCCATTCGATCGAAGTCGAGGCGGAAGAAACGAACTCCTCCGGCGATTCGCTGCTCTCAGCTTCCGGCGCAAGCGAAGGTGAATTCTGCACAGAATCCCGCACAACGATTGACTCTTCTGACTCTTCGCTGTTGAAGTTCGAGCCGGCAAAGATCGGTTCGTCGCCCGGAAAAACCGCCGTCAGGGGCGCGGGACTCGGCTCATCGGAGAAATCGGTTTGAACATGTTCTGCTGCGGACTCTTCGCTCGCCGTCGGCGCGGGTGAACTCATGCCGCGATATTTCGAAATCGATTCGCCGGGAAGCAGAATCGGCTGATAACCGGCGGGCGGCCCGGACTGCTGAGTGCGGCCAGACTCCCGCGGCCGCGAAGATTGAGGGGGTGCGGAAGAACCCTCCGGGGACGGGCGGGAGAACCGCGAATCCGACCCGCGATCCCGGCCGTCTCGCCGGCCACCGCGGCGCCGCCGGCGTCCGCGCCAATTGCCGCGCTCGCGACCGTCGCCGTCGCTACCAGATTCGTGAGCGCCGGTTGGCGCTGCGGGTTGAAGTTCGGTGGATTCGCCCGGCTCCTCCGGCTCGCTCAAGCGGTCCGCTTCGAAGGTGCCTTCGGTTTCCGCGCCCTCGGTAATTGCGACTGGCTGCGAACTCACGGCTTGCGGACGCATGTCCTGCACGCCGCGATTGGCGGGAACGGTATCGGTCAAATCTTCGTCGTGCTCTTCCAGATCCAGAAAATCGGAAACGTAAAGGAAGGCGTCGCGCTCCAGGCCGATATCGACGAAGGCTGACTGCATGCCGGGAAGCACGCGGGTGACCCGGCCCTTGTAGATGGAGCCGGCTAAGGTGTATTCATTTTCGCGCTCGAGGTAAACTTCCGCGAGCAGATCATCTTCCACCAGGCCGACTTTGGTTTCGTGCGGCGTGGAAGAAACAAACAACTCTTTATTCATGGACACTCCGGTTCCGCTCTGGCTATGGAAGCCAGCGCGGCTTCACCGGACCGAAGAGAGAAAGGCGGGAGGATCGAACGCTGCGAGAGCCGACCCGGACAAGGGACGGCCAAGGACCGGAAGTTGCCCTCCGGCCCGAATCCGCTGCATAAGCTTGGAGATCTTGTGCACTGGTCGCTTTGCGTCTGCCGGCGTTGTGACCGCGCTTCCTATTGAGAATCAGCAAGCTGATTCTCTTTGGGGGGCCGTTTCCCCGCCAGCAGTTTAGCTTCAATCCTGCCCGGCCCAACTACTCATTCCGGCCGGTGAAATTGCCCTCTTTACGCGAGGGCGATCGATATTTTTGGCTGCGCAACAGGCGCAGCAAGTTTTCCCCAACGTCCTCCGGAAACCTGCGAACCTGGTGCAAGGACCCGGGTCAATCAATTAGCGGCCCGTCGGCGGCTAATTCACGAAGCGGCGCATCCGAACGTTCATTACCATGCCCAGCGCCAGGAACATAAATAAAACCGAAGACCCGCCGTAACTCATCAGCGGCAGGGGTATTCCGGTGACCGGCATAAAGCCAACCACCATGCCGACATTGACCAGGATGTGGAAGGTAAGAACCGCCACCACACCCATGACCACGAACGTGCCGGCGCGGTCAGGCGCCGTTTGCGCGTTCTGAGTCAAACGCATCAGCACAATGAAGTATAACAGCAACAGCCCTAAAGCGCCTACGAATCCGTGCTCCTCGGCAAACGCGGCAAAAATGAAGTCGGTCTGGGGCACGGGCAGGAAAGCCCCGTGTGTTTGCGAGCCTTTGCCGCCCCATAGTCCGCCAGAACCCACCGCAATCAGGGATTGCTCAACTTGGTACCCCGAACCCTGGGGATCGAGGGTGGGATCGACAAAACTGGTCAACCGCTGCTTCTGATATGACTTAACACGTGAACCCGGGGGACAAAGAAGACTGCGCTAACCCCGACGGCCGCAACGAGAGCCAGGACTATGCCCTGCCTCCACTGCAACCCGCCAAGAAAGATTCCGATGGCAGCGATGGGCAGGTAGGTGAGCGCGGTGCCCAGATCGGGCTGCTTGAGCACCATCAGCATGGGCACGACGACGATGGCTCCCGCTTTGATCAGATCGGACCAGGTGAGTTCGCGGTGGCGCGCGTCAGCGAAATATTTGGCCACGGCCAGAATCAGGATCAGCTTCACCCACTCCGAGGGTTGAAAGTGGTTGCCGCCGGGCATTTTGATCCAGCGCTTGGCGCCCAGCGCCTTGGTCCCGAACACGAGCACGGCCATGAGAGAAGCCACCGCGGCGATATAGAACCAGTGAATGCGGTCGAGCAGAATCTGATAATTGACCAGGCTGAGGGCGAACATCATGGCAAGGCCGCCCAGCACCCAGTAAATCTGCTTGATATGCGCACCGGCAAACTTGGTGTGCATGGTGGCGCTGCGGATCTCCATGACTCCCAGGCCGCAGATCATCAGCACGAACAGCAGCAGGAGCCAGTCGAAATCGCGGTATGAAACGTAGCGTGACATTGAAAATCAGTTCTCGGTTCTCAGTTCTCAGTTCTCAGTTCTCAATTTCCAATTTTGTCATGCTGAGCGAGGGCTGCGGTTCGCAGCCTCCGTCGCAGAATCCCTAGCCGTTCAAACTGTCCGCCCCTATTGCACGCCGGGCGCGACTGCCGCCGCCAGCGGGCGTTGATAGCCGACATCCAGAAAGAAATGGCCGCTGTCCAGCTTCTGCTCGTCGTCGCCATCGGAATCCGGCGAGGTC
>DATLKM010000430.1:0-6768 GCA_035538435.1 Binatia bacterium | reverse complement strand
TCGACCGCTACTTTGCCAATGTCATGCAGATATCCGGCGCTGCGCAGAGCGGCGACGTCGCCGGGGTCCATGCCCATGGCCTCGCCGATCGCGGCCGCATATCGCCCCACGCGCAAAGAATGCCCGTGAATGTTCACATGTTTCACATCGATGGCCGTGGCAAACGCTTCGAGGGCCGTATCGTAAAAGCCGTGCAGGGAAGCCATGAGCCGCAAATTCTCCGTGACCCGCTGGGCTAGAGTCTGGGATAGCGCGTGATTCTGCACCGCCAGCCCGATGTAGCTGCACAGCAGTTCCATGGCGTCGAGTTCCGCCTGCTCATAGGGAGCATCAGCCGGACGCCGCCCCAGCGCAATCACGCCTGCCAGTTTCCCCGCCGCCTTCAAAGGCGCAAGGCACTTGAACAATTCGGGGGCAACGTTGCCGTTGGAGCTGAGAAAAACCGAATAGGTGCTGGGGTTCAGCACAATGGGCGCGCGCGCGGCCGTGAGCGCGTGCGCATGTTTGGGCAGCAGAGGGATGAAAGCCGGTTCCGGCAACAGCGCGAAACCATGCGCCGCCACAGAGGTGAGCATGGTGGGTTTTTCGTTGAAGATGAACAGCGCGCCCTCGCGCGCGCCCGCCGCCTCCATGGCGGCGGAAAGCATCTTGCCTGCGGTTTCGGAAAATTCGCGCTCGCCCGTCAGTTCGGGCCCAAGCTCCGAGAGAGCTTCAACAGTGCGCAACAGCCTGCGGAAATGGTTGGTCTCCACGGCTAGGACGAGTGACGCGAGAACGCTGAGCAACTTGAGCGTAGCACGCGCAAAAGCGGGGCGCGATGGCACGTTGTTGGTTAGTTTGGTGCGGGCAGACGCAGCCGTTCAGGCCCGACGGAGTTCGACCGTGCAAGAGCGGCCCTTCAGCGCCGCGTTAGTCGCAGTCAACGCGACTGGGCTTTAGCTCCGGAATTCCGGCGAAGGACAGCATACGGCCTTGAAGTCTCAGAAATGCTCCCGCAATTCCGCAAACTTACCCACGATCAGCAAATTCTGCCCGGCAGGCGCGGCCGCCAATTCTTCATGCTCGAGTATCCACGTGTCCCCGTGCGGAATAAAGACAGCGTGCAAACCAGCAGCCAACGCCGGATTGATGTCTGATCTGGGACTGTTGCCAATCATCCACGTGGAATCGTGCGCAAATTCGTACTTTTCCATCAGCTGATGATAGATCGCGGCATTTTTCTCGGGAACAATCTCCGTGGCCGCGAAATACTTCTTGATTTGCGAACGTTCGATCTTTCCCGTCTGTTCCGCCACCGCGCCTTTGGTCACCAGAATCAGGCGATGGCGCGATTGCAGATATTCGAGCGTTTGCGGAACTTCGGGCAAGAACTCAATGGCGTGGTTCTCGATTATGCTCGTGAATCCCACAATCTGTTGATGCAACTCGGGAGTGACGGGCCGCGGGCTGAGCCGCTCGAAGGTGCGGACAAGAGAATGAGAAAAACTATGCAGCCCGTAACCGTGGGTGACGATGGCCTCGCGCTCAACCTCATTCAAGACCTTCCGCACCTGCTCAGGAGAGAATTCGTGATGATTCAGAAAGGAGATGAAGTTCGCGATCGCTCGCTCGAAATAGACGTTGTTCTCCCAGAGCGTGTCGTCGGCGTCGATGAGCAGGGTTTGGGAAGGCAAGTTTGTAGCTCCTGGCTCTTAGCAAATCAGAATGCTGCCTGAGCAGCGCTGCATTTATTGGTCGGCGCAAGCAGGTCGGCACAAACCGGGAAAGAGTCTGCGTTCTTGCTTGGTCAGTAACCAGCAACAGGAGCTGGCAGCTACACCCACTCCACTCGCGGCTGAGGGCCGATGATTCCGGCAGTGTGACCCATTTCCAGCAGGCGAGAAACGGCTTCGCGCCCCTCGGGCCCGTAATCTAGGGTGCGCTCGTTCACATACATGCCGACGAACTTGTCGGCGGTCGGCGTATCCAGATCGCGGGCAAACTGCATGGCATAGGCAAGCGCTTCCTCGCGGTGATCGAGCGCGTACTGGATGCTGTTGCGCAGTGCGTTGTTCACTTCGCTCATCAGCGAGAGCCCTAGCGATCGACGAATAGCGTTTCCCCCCAGCGGCAAAGGCAAGCCGGTCATTTTCTGCCACCAGCGGCCCAGGTCAACCACGCGGTGCAGCCCCGCTTTGTCATAGGTCAACTGGCCTTCGTGAATAATCAGTCCGGCTTCGTATTTTCCCTCAAGCACCTGCGGGATGATCTGATCGAAAGGCACGACTTCCGTCTCGACGCCGGGGGCAAAAAGCTGCAGGGCGAGATACGCGGTGGTCAATTTGCCGGGAACCGCGATGCGCTTTTCCTTGATCTCGACCTGCGTAAAGGGACGCGGCGAAACCACCATTGGCCCGTAGCCCTCGCCCACGCTGCCGCCGCAGGGCATCAGCGCGTATAAATCCTGAATATAAGGATAGGCGTGGAACGAAATCGCGGTCACGTCGTAAACGCCCTCGCGCGCCTTCTGGTTCAGCGTTTCGATGTCGCACAGCGTGTGCGTGAAGCGCAGTCCGGGCACGCGCACCTTGTTCGTCGCGAGACCGTAAAACATGAATGCGTCATCGGAGTCGGGGCTGTGGGCGATGGTAATCTCGCGCAAGCCCGACGCCGAAGTTGGAGGCTGCTTTACTTCGTGGTCTGAAATCACAGTCATCATGTACTCCAAAGAACGCTCAGAAGCTAGGGGGTGGATGTTAGAAAAAGCTTAAGCGCGGTTTGTCCGAAAGCGCCGCCAACGCGCGGCAATTCCCGCCGCCATCATGATCTTGATCGCTTCCGCGAAAACGAACCAATACAGTCCCCAGCGAAACGCCTGCGCCACGGAATGCGTCAGCACGGCGAGCCAGCTCAATCCGCCGGCGAATAAGAGAATTTCCGCGAGAAACGCGCCCGCAGCCGCCGAGGCAAATGTCTTTCTCCCGCGCTCCATCACGAAACCCGCCAGCCACGCGACAAACGGATATGCCAGTAAAAATCCGCCCGTCGGCCCCAGCAGTTGCGCGACTCCCCCCGGCCCGGTCGGATTGAATACGGGCAAACCAATCGCGCCCTCAGCCAGATACAGGGCCAGCGCCGCAAAACCGCGCCGGCGGCCTAAGACAAGCCCAACCAGCAACACGCCAAAATTCTGCAGCGTCAGCGGGACCGGCGTGAAAGGCAAGGGAACTGTGATGCGCGCGCAAAGCGCCACAAACAAACTCGCACCGATAACAATCCCGCCCTGCCGCGCGGCGTCGAGCAGTCGCTCGTTGGGCGCGCCCACTGCATCCATGGTTCTTGCCATAAAAATTCCTCCGCGTCAGGGCTCGATCTGTTTCGACTGGCGGCGAATCTCGGCTTCACCCGCGCTGCTGTCCGCCGCGTGCACTGTCTGCAAATGACGGCGCAGGCGCATGTACAACGCGATTCCGACGCACACTACCACCAGCGTACTCACACCCAGGATCAGAAACCACCAGATCATCCGCACGACGAATTAGGATAGCAGAGATCGACTGGAGAGTGGCGTGCCAGCGGGTCGCCGCAGGGACGATAAAGGCAGTTTGTTCGCTCCGCGGAATAGGCGGCGATTATTTTTGCGCCGCGCGGTTTTGCCGCATGGTTTCCACGCGCTGGATCATGAACTTCAATCGTTCGCGGCCAAACTTCGATCCGCCGATCACCGATTCGATGTTGCGCATGAAATGCGGATCGCCCAGCTTTTCGCGCGCTTCTTTCAGGAAGGGATGCACTTTGGCCAAGACAATGAACATCTCTCCACTGACCGCAGGCTGAATAAACAGGTCGCCGTTCAGCGCGCCATGTAATACAAACGACGACGCCATGCTCCAGTAGCTTGCGACCTGGCGCAGCCAGTTGTTCTCCTGCGAACCCATGTTGGTGGCGACTTTCAGGAAATCATCGGCGCTCTCCGGCCAAAACGCGGTCAACCACCAGTGCCGCGCCTTGCGCATTTCCGGCTCACGGCGCAAATCGTAGAGTTGCATGATCAGTTGAGCATCCGTGGCAGTAGCTTTCTTGGACATGAAAACCTCGGTCTTTTCTAATTACTCACTTGCGCAAATTCCCGAATTTGACCATTGCCCTCAGGCGCTGGTCGCGGCTGCTTCCGGCTGCGGCGCGGGCCGCTCGTAATCGCACTCCTTATTCGGACAGGCAATCACCGGGCCGGCCTTCAGATTTTTCTCGACCAAGTACTCGCTGCCGCACGCCGGGCATTTTTCCGCCAGCGGCTTGTTCGCCGAAGTGAACTTGCATTTCGGATAATTCGAACATCCGTAGAAGGTGTTGCCCTTGCGCGCGCGCTTTTCGACCAACTCGCCGTCTTTGCAGTCGGGGCATTTGACACCGATAAAGTTCTGCTTGACGTACTTGCACTCAGGGTATCCGCTGCACGCCGTAAATTCGCCGAAGCGCCCGTGGCGGATCATCATATTCCGCCCGCATTTGGGGCAAGGCTCATCGAGCGGAATGTCGGGAACTTTCTTGCCCTGATCGAGCCGCCGCGTAGTTTTGCAATCGGGATAGCCGGTGCAGGCCATAAACTGGCCGAAGCGCCCGCGCTTCAGCACCATGACCCGGCCGCAGTTCTCGCAGTATTCTTCGGCCGCGCCCGTCTCCTGCATGTCGGCCGAATCGAGATCGGGCAGGTTGATGGGATTTTCTTTGGTGAACGTGCAGGTGTTCGGATCGTCTTTATCGTAGGTGCTGCACGCGTAGAACGACCCGTGCTTGCCCCACTTGATCACCAGCGGCGCCCCACAACGCTCGCACTTTTCATCTGTGGGTTTCTCCATCCGCTTGATGTTCTCCATATGCTTTTCGGCATATTTGAGATCTTTCTGGAATTTCTTGTAGAACTCGGCGAGCGCGTCGGTCCACTTTTCCTTGCCCTCTTCGATCTCGTCGAGTTCTTCTTCCAGGCGCGCGGTATAGGCCACGTCGAAAATGTCGCGAAAGTTTTCCACGAGAAGATCGGTGACCACCAGCCCGATTTCGGTCGGCGTGAACTTGCCGCCGATTTTCTGCACGTACTGCCGTTCCTGAATGGTCGACAGAATGGCTGAATACGTCGACGGCCGTCCGATCCCGCGCTCTTCCAGTTCTTTTACCAGCGACGCTTCGTTGTAACGCGGTGGAGGTTCGGTGAAGTGCTGCTCCGGCTTTAGTTCTTTAAGCGTCAGCTTCTGGCCCGCTTCCAGGGCCGGCAGTTTGTGTTTCAGTTCCTCGTCTTCCTCGTCCTTGCCTTCCTTCGATTCTTCGTAAACCTTGAGGAAGCCGTCGAACTTCAAAACCGATCCCGTTACCCGGAACCAGAACACATCGTTGCTGCCGTTTTTCGTTTTCGCATCGATATCGACGGTGGTCTGATCGAAGACGGCGGGCATGATCTGTGACGCCACGAAGCGCTGCCAGATCAGCTTGTAGACCTTGTACTCGTCTTCTTTTAAGTACTGCTTGATCTGGTCGGGATGGCGCATCGCGGAAGTCGGGCGAATGGCCTCGTGCGCGGCCTGCGCTTCCTTCTTCTCTTTATATGTATTGGGTTGTTCCGGCAGGTAATTCTGGCCGTATTCTTTTCCAATGTACTCGCGCACTTCGGCAATCGCCTCCGGCGCGACGCGGGTCGAATCGGTACGCATGTAGGTAATCAGGCCCACCGATCCTTCCTCGCCCATCTCCACGCCTTCATATAACCGCTGCGCGATCATCATGGTGCGCTTCACGCTGAAGCGCAGTTTGCGCGATGAATCCTGCTGCAGCTTGCTGGTGGTGAACGGCGGCGCGGCGTTACGGCGGCGTTCTTTCTTATCGACCGAGCGGACGGTCCAGTCCGCCGTTTCCAGCGCAGCGCGGATTTTTTCCGCGTCCTCGCCGTTGTTGACTTCAATCTTTTCTTCGCCCTTGCCCAAGAACCGTGCGTCGAAGGCGGGAGGCTTGCTGGCCGCCAGATGAGCGTCGATGGTCCAATATTCTTTTTTCTCGAACGCTTTGATCTCGCGTTCGCGCTCGACAATCAGCCGCAGGGCAACGGTCTGGACGCGGCCGGCGGAAAGCCCGCGCCGCACTTTGTCCCATAACAGCGGCGAAACCTGATAACCCACCAGCCGGTCGAGCACGCGCCGCGCCTGTTGCGCATCGACCAAATGCTGATCGATGGCGCGGGGATGCTCGAACGCCTGCTGCACCGCGCGCTTGGTAATTTCGTTAAAGGTTACGCGCTGAATGCGCGGCGGCGCGTCGTCATCTTTCTTCTTCTTTTTCTTTTTGCTGGAGCCGTTTTCATCGAGCTCGCCGGCGAGATGGGCGGCGATGGCCTCGCCTTCGCGGTCGGGGTCGGGCGCCAGGTAGATGGCATCCGCGCTGGCCGCAGCCTTCTTCAGCTTGGCCAGAACTTTTTCTTTGCCGGGAATGACGATGTACTCGGTGGCGAAGTTGTCGTCGGTGTCCACGCCCAGATTGCTTTTGGGCAAATCTTTCACGTGTCCGAGCGACGCTTCGACAGAAAATCCCTTACCCAGATATTTCTGGATGGTCTTCGCCTTGGCCGGCGATTCGACGATGACTAAACCTTTAGACAATGTTCCCTGATCTCCTCAATGTTTCCGACGCTAGCACGAATTGGCGGAAAGGGACAAGTAACCGCTGGAAAGCTGCGAGCCACGAGCTGCGAGCTACGAGCAGACGTCTCCCCTAGCGCCGCCTTCGCGAAGTGAGCTTCCCCGT
>DATLKM010000429.1:0-6929 GCA_035538435.1 Binatia bacterium | reverse complement strand
CTGGTCTTGCGACCACGCGGAGCAATTAGCGAGAGCAAGGGCCGCAGAAGCAAAGATCGGAACGAGTCTGCTGGGGGATCGCATCCGCTAACAGGATACCCCGAGACAGGGAGGAATATTTCTCATGGAATCGTCAACTCTTGAGAGCGAGGCCAATGCAACCTCCTGCGAAGCCCCCGGCCGGCAACCGTATTGGCTTTACCTGAACGAAAATCCGCGGGGCGTAGGTTTGATGTCTCGGACACTTTCGGGGTTCATGGGTTTCGGAATTATCGTGAACCGGGGAGGCAATAATAGCCAGATCTTCTGTCGCTCAACTCGCAGATCTGCACACGAGCGGGACGAAAGCCAGCCAAGCCTTCATTGCTGAGCCGGCTATCCTCTCTCGAACGCGTGCTTCTTCTCTAATTCCTCAAGCGCAGTCCGCATGGCCGACTCGATTTTCTCCGCTTGCGCCATCAATCCCGGAGTCGCGATGGCCCACTCGCCTTCCATGCGCACCAGGCCATCGGCCGCCACCAATCGTGCTGCGATTTCGAGCAGATGCGCCGGAGTCGTTTCCAGATACTGGGCCTCGGTGGGATCGCCGATCCAGACCTTGCGCGCACCTTGCGAATCGCCGCTGGTTCTTGTTTGCCAGTAAACTTTCCTCTCGATGAAGGCCGCGATCACGTCGTCAGTCGCTTTTCCGAAGACCCACTTCTGCCGCTTGAAGTCGTAATGCCGGCTGGAAAACGCGACCGGCAGAAGCTTACCCGACTTGGCAAACTCGATCTGCCGCCGATCCACTTCCTTGCGCAAGGCGTTGATCACCGGCGCCTCGGCGTCTTGCGGCTCGAGCGACGGCAGCACTTCTCTCACCGTGGCCGAAAGATTCACCGCGACCGGCGCGTGCAAGCCGTCGGTGTTCTCGATGCGAATATCGCCGTGCAGCACCCAGAAATCCGCACCGGAAGCCGACTTATGAAACGGCCAATTGAGTTCGAACGTAAGAGGCAATCCGGTCAGGGTCATCCGGAGCTGTTTTTCCGCAGGGGCGTCGGCTGTCATTCGTAGATCGATTCCCTCAAAAGCACATTCTACCTAACTCCAGGGTCCGCCTGGCTCGGCTGTCTTATCAGGAGCTTTCGCTGTGCCTCTCGTGTCATTCTTTCCCGCGATTACAGCGCTTATCCGATAGAAGGTTGCGGCTTGGCACTCGAACATGAACCAACGTTGTGGTTTGAGCTCGGGTTAAGGCGCAGGCGCAAATATGTGCCTGGCGAAAAGGAGAAACATGAGAACAAAAGCCGTTTCATCTTTCCTGTTGGGTCTGTGTCTGGCTGCCGGAGCAGGGTGTTCCAGCCAGCCAAAGGCTCCGGATGTAAAGCCAAGCATAGAGCAGGCCCTTACTCAGGCGGGCTTGAAGGACGTAAGCGTCAGTCAAGACCGCGATAAAGGAGTGGTGACCTTGGTGGGCAGCGTTGCCTCCGATGCGGAAAAATCCCAGGCCATGTCGATCGCGCAATCCGCCGCAGGTTCCGAAGTCGTCTCCAACGAGATTGCGGTGCGGCCTAAAGGTGACGAAAGCACGGCCAGAACCGTGGACTCAGACCTGGACAAGGCGATCGACAAAAATCTCGACGCCAAGCTGGTCGAGCTTAAGTTGCAACATGCCGTCAGGTACGACGTAAAAAACGGCGTCGTTACTTTGAAGGGAAACGTTACTTCGCAATCGCAACGCGCGATGGTGGAAAAAGTTACTTCGGGCGTGCCCAACGTGAAGCAGGTGGTCAACGAGCTGGAAGTGAAAAACCGGAAGGCCACGACCACGAACAACGGCTAAGCGGCAAAGGAACTTCCACCCAAGCCTTGGCGGCCTGGGTGGAAGAGTTCAAAAGCTCAAGTTTCCGCGGGGGCGAAGAAGACCAGGAGCTCAAGGTCTTCGCTGACGTCGTAGAAGCGGTGGCCGACTTCGGCGGCGACGAAAAGGATGCTGCCCGCACCCACTTCGCGGTCCTCCGATCCGGCCTTGAACCGCGCTTTTCCCCGCAGCACGTAATAAATTTCGTCTTCGCGGTGCGGTTTCTGATGGTCGACGCTTCCGGCGGGCAGCACGTACAGGCCGGCGCTCATGGCCGGTACACGCAGGAATTCGCGGTATGGGCGGCCGCTGCGGGCCTGCTGTTCGGCAACTTCTGCGAGAGTGGCGAAAAAGGTCTTCATGCAATTCTCGAAGCGCCCGCCTTCAGGCGAAAATGCCGCCGAAAATCAGATCTGTGAACTGCGGCACCAGATTCTGCACTTGAAGGTCGCCCTCGGGTTTGTGCCACTGGTAGATCCAGTTGATCATGCCCAGCAGGGCAAAAGCCGCCGCCCGCGGGCTGACCCGGGTTTTGAGTGGATTCGAATTCTTCCCGGCTGCCTTCTTTTGCACCTCGCTCATCAGCTTTTCAAGAAAATGAACATATTCTTTCTTTCGCGCATTGATGCGCTTGCGCAGGGACGGCGGCAAAGGGTGGTTTTCGTGGAGCATGACGGTAATTTCGCGGTCGCGGGGGCTGAGGACGACTTCGATATGCAGGCGGATCAGCGTGCGCAGACGCTGTTCCGGATCGGTGATGCCGCGCAGCGGATCGAGAACGCGCTCCTGGGTGATCTGCATGGCATGATTCATGATCTCGAACAGGATCTCGTCCTTGCTCTGGAAGTGATGATAAAGACCGCCCTTGCTGAGCTTTAGGGCCGCCGCCACGTCGTTCATGCTGGTAGCGTCGTAGCCGCGCTGCTGGAACAGGCGCGCGGCGGTGCGCAGAATTTCCTGCCGGGGATCGGCCACAGCTTCGCGGGGCATCGGGAGACATGGTAAACACTTGCCTTGCCGAATGCCAAGTGGCGGGTTGCCGCGTGACCGAGAATCTCAGCTGTGGAAGTCTGGGTGGGCTAACCTACAGAAAACCCTATTTTTCTGCGAGTCGATGCCTTTCATAACAAAAAAGTTGCATTTTCCCCTAGTACCGAAGTAATATCAGTTTCGGAGCAGTTATTACCCAGTTTCTCTAGACCCTGTACCGCTCGTTCCTATCCAAAACAGCTAGTCGGAAGCGCAAAAACAACAAGCGAGGCCGCCTTCAGCCTCCGTCCCGGTTCGGAGAGTTCATTATGGCGTGGTACGCATATTGCCTTACCGAGCACCAGACCCTTCCCAACGGTACCCGTTCCAGACGCCCTTTTGTGGTTGAAAATGTCCAAGGCGTGAACGGGGCCCCTGTCCTCAGCTATCCCAGCGGTGAGTTTGCTGTGATTGTGAGCGAGTATGACCCCAACACGGGGGAATTGGACCAGAAAGCCGCCATCGACCATGCCCGCGTGGTGCGAGGCTGCTTCCGCAATTCCACCGTCCTCCCGTTTCGTTTCGGCACCATCTTCGACAGCGACGAAGCCCTTCGCCAGGCCGTACGCGTCAACCGCCGGGCTTTTGGCCAGAGCGTGGAGAAATTGCGCGGCAAGTCGGAGATGCACATTAAGCTGACCGTGACCGACGGCTCCCTGCGCGAGGCCATGATCGACGTTGTCCTGCCCGATACGGTGGGCGGCGACTACCTTCAGAAGCTGCGCGTAAAAGCCTCCCGCGAGCGCGAGCGGCAGACCCGGGCCCGGGCACTTTCGGTACAGGTACACAAGCTGTTCAATCCGCTCGAAGAGGAAGTCAGCTGCAAGAAAGTTGCGCCGGAAGGCATGTTGATCGACATCGCCCACCTGATCGACTCCAAATCGGTGGAAAAATACCAGAACCGCTATACCGCGGCGGCCAAGCAGTTGAAGAACTGCGAAGTCGCCATCAGCGGGCCGTGGCCGCCATATCATTTCCTGCCCGGCAAACTGCGCACGGTGGCGGGAAACAGCTAGCTGACAGGAAGATTTTTGGGTTTTCATACGCCGGTGCTTCTGCATCGGCGTTTTTCTTTGCGGCAGAAGAGGCGGCAGGCAGCATGAAAGAAGAATCTTGCCGGGGTTATTGCTGGGGCGCGAAATAGCCCTTTCGCGCGCGTACTTGCAGATCTTTCTTGAGAGCGGAAATTTCGATGGAGCGGTAGCGGCCGTCGGCGTCAAAGTCGGCCGGCTTATAGGAAACGACATACTGGCTGCGCAGTTCGTCTTCAATGGCCGCGAACGAGTGGGTGATGTCTTTCATTTTGAAGGGAAAGAAGGCGCGGCCGCCGGTCGATTCGGCAAGCTGCTCGAGGTTCCTGTCGCCGCGGAGCACCAGACCGCTGTCGTCGGTTGAGATCGCGTAGATGATCACTTCGGCGCGCTGCGCCATTTCAATGGCCTGGGCGCGCGAGACTTCACTCTGATTGTCCTCGCCATCGCTCACCACGACAATGGCCTTGCGCACCGGCTTGCCGGGGCGGTCTTTCAGGAATTTTTCTTTGGCGGCGCGATAGATGGCATCGTACAAGGCCGTGCCTCCGCCATCATGCAGGTTGTGAATCCCGGCGGAGAGCAGCCTGACATTGTCGGTGAAATCCTGCGCCATCTGGCTTTGCTTGTTGAAGCCGACCACGAACGCCTGGTCGAAACCGGCGCGAAGCGTGTGCTGGAGAAAGGCGGTGGCGGCGTCCTGCTCAAAGCTGAAACGGCTCTGCACCGATCCGCTCACGTCGATCAGCAGGCCCAGATGCAAGGGCAGATCGGTCTCACGGCGGAAATTCAGGATGGACTGCGGCGGCTTGTGATCGTCGAGAATGGAGAAGTCATTCTCGTTCAGGTCGCGCACAAATTTGCCATGCTTGTCGGTGGCGATAAAAAGCACGTTGACTTCATCCACGCGCTTGTGGATGGTGAGCATCGAGCCGGCCTGCGGATCATTGACGGTATCGGAGGAAACGGAATAATCGCTGGTGGCCGCTGCGCTGGCGTAATTATCCGACTGCGCAAACAGGCTCACACTGCCGGCAAAGGCTGCCAACGCCAACAGCAGCCGCGGGATGGCGTGCGTGTACTTCATTCTCGAAGCATCCAAAAATTGCACTCCGCCCCGTCTCAGACAGCACCTCCCACCCGGTTAGATGCACGCGGCGTGCCGAAAAACCGGGCACGGTTTGCATCCTTATTTCACTGGAGAAGGCAACCCCGCGCCAAGTTACAAAAGGAGCACACATTGGGTCATGCCCCAAAAACCGCTTGCATCCTGGCAATCCCCTTTGTTTCTCCCCAGCCAGTAGCGTCCACGCATGTACCTTCTGTCATATTCGCAAAGAGCCATGCTGGCACTAAGATTAGAATCATCCGCAATTTCTGGAAAACCAATACGCGGAAAAAGGCAGATTCATTTGGGAGGGACCGAATGAAGAAAATTGCAGCCGTACTTCTCACGCTGTGGTTGACCGTTGCAGCGGCATTCGCAGCCAACGAAAAAGAAGCTGATCGCGTAAAAGACGCGGGCCAGGTGATGAAGGAAATTCTTGACATTCCCGATGACATTCCCCAGGACCTGCTGGACAAGGCCGAATGCGTGGTGGTGCTGCCTTCGGTGCTGAAAGGCGCATTCGGCGTAGGCGGCAGTTACGGTCGAGGGGTAATGATCTGCCGCAGCGGCGAGCACTTCACCGGCCCCTGGGGACCTCCGGCGATGTATGCGCTGGAAGGCGTGAGCATCGGATTTCAGCTCGGCGGCCAGGCGACGGATTTTGTCCTGCTGGTCATGAACCCGAAGGGCGCCCGCTCGCTGCTGTCGAGCAAGGTGAAGCTGGGCGCCGACGCATCCGCGGCGGCCGGGCCGAAGGGCCGCACGGCTGAGAGTGCGACCGATATTGTGATGAACGCGGAGATTCTTTCCTATTCGCGCAATAAGGGGCTGTTTGCGGGAATCTCGCTGGAAGGCTCGACGCTGCGCTCGGATAACGGCGCCAACGAGAAGCTCTACGGCAGGAAGCTGACGGCGCGGGAGATCATCCGCGAACATAAAGTGGGAGCACCGGCGTCGGCGCACGAATTGGTGTCCCTGCTGAATTCGAAATCGCCGAAGAACAAGTCCGATCCGAAATCGCTGGAGTAGGCAGGCGGTAAATGGCAAGCCGGAATGTTGCGTCGCGGTTACTTTGGATGCAAGCCGCCTGCCAACTATTTGCGGCCGTGCTCTTGCCAATCCGCAGGGAATTCTCCTAGCATTCAATCTGAAAGCCGGCCTGCTCGGTTGGTGATGGCGGGTCACCGATATTTGAACCAATGCAGAATGAACGGGAGCTCGACTCGAACTAGGATCCGGTGTGCGATGCTGCGCCATGCGCAGATGCCTAAAGGGTCTCGGCGGGCGCCCAACGTCTACCGACGGGTTCATTCTCGGCCCCGTCACACGGCATGGTGGGTCGGCTTGTTTTTCTTCGCGATTTAACCAACCCCCGCCATTAGCCTGTGCGCAATTCCACCCTGTACAATGAACCGGCAACTCGCCGTCCGCGCCCGACCACTAACCACGAACGACCTATGCCAATGAAAGTCCGCAAAGCAGTTTTCCCGGCCGCCGGCCTGGGCACGCGTTTTCTGCCCGCCACCAAAGCCCAACCGAAAGAGATGCTCCCGCTGGTCGATAAGCCGATCATTCAGTACGGCGTGGAAGAGGCGCTGGCTTCGGGCTGCGATCAGATCATCATCATTACCGGACGCGGCAAACAGGCCATTGAAGACCATTTCGACGTCAGCTACGAGCTGGAAAAAATGCTGGAAGAGCGCCACAAGACCGATCTGCTGAAGATCGTCCGCTCGATTTCTGACATGATGTACGTGGCTTATGTCCGGCAGAAAGAAGCGCTCGGGTTGGGCCACGCGGTGTTGATGGCGCGCGAATTGGTGGGCGCGGAGCCCTTTGCCGTTCTGCTTGCCGATGACGTGATTGATAATCCGGTCCCGGCGCTCAAGCAGATCGTCGATGTGTTCAACGAGAAACA
>DATLKM010000428.1:0-17404 GCA_035538435.1 Binatia bacterium | reverse complement strand
GGAGAATGCCGCCGAGGTATGCGTGCAAGTCCTCGCGAAATGGCTCAATCGTGGGACGTCTCTGGTGCGTCGAGAAAATGAAATGCAGCAGCACGTTGCCCAAGGTATGCGACATTTTCTTTCGCCCCTCCGGGGCTGGCTTGCGCCGTGGGCTGCACTCTTTCGCCGCTTCGCGGCTGGCGTACGGCAGATTAGGTTGGTCGGCGCGAGTTTGTCTGTGATCGATGACCAAAGCTCGTGTGGAAGTGCTGAGGGCACTGCGCCGGGCACGGGCGTGGGGCGAGGAACTTTAGTCGGGAACACAACGCGCGTTCCAGTTCAAGCCCCCGAGACTGGGCGGCGATAAGCGAGTTCGGAAGCCTTGGCGCACGTTACTCCACCGCCATCCGCTCCCGCTCCGAAACGCCCGCCTTCACCGGCCAGCTCGCCGCCACAAACGCAAGCCCGTACGCGCACGCCAGAATGGCGTAGGCTGCCACCAGGCTTACCTTGTGCGCGACCGCGCCAACGGCCAGCGCCAGGGTAAGCTGAAGAAACGTTCCAAAAAAGTTGAAAGCATTCTGCACGCGGCCCATCAGGTGCTTGGGCACCAGTTCCATCAGGCTGGTGTTCATGGCCACGCCGCCCACGCCACGCGCCGATCCCATCACGAAGTAAAGAGCGATGGCCAGCCCCAGCCAGTGGGAAACTGGAGCGCAGGCTACGCACGCCGCCAGCAGCGCCATGGCGAACGCTCCCGCGCGCCTTACGCCTAGAGTTGCAATCAGCGCTGAGGTATACAGCGTGCTCACGAATGCGCCCGTGCCCCAGCCGGCGTTCAGCCATCCATAACCGACAGCGCCGGCGTGAAAGATACGCTCGCTCAACGAGGGCGTGACCACGACACCGGTGATCATGGCTCCCAGGAAGAGCGCCCAACTTATGCCCAACAGTACGACGCTGCGACGGCCGCGAAGAAAGTGCAGGCCCTCGCGCATTTCGCGCCAGAAAAGTTCTACCTGCGATTCTGCCGCGTGAAGATCGGTGCGCAATTCCTGCGGACTAAGTACGACATGCCTTCCTTTGCGCACGGCGAAATAACACAGGAATGAAAGCACATAAGTCGACACGTCGATCAGCAGCACCCCGCCGAGTCCGATGTGGTTGTACATGAATCCCACAATCGAGCCGGCCAGGAGCCACCCGCCCTGCACCCCGGCCATCAGAACAGTGTTTGATTGTACGAATTCGCCTTCGGGAGTGAGTTCCTGAATGAGTGCGGTAATCGTCGGCCAGAACATCCAGAATCCGGCGGCCACCAGCGTGTTCATCAGATACAACTGCCACACCTGCACCCGATGGCGAAAGGCAAGAACCGCGACGCCCACGATAATGGCCGCGCGGACGGCATCGAGCCACATGACCAGAATGCGGCGGTCTTCGCGGTCGATAATCACGCCGGTGAAGGGAAGCATGAGCATGGCCGGGACGGTTTGCAGCACGGCGAAGGTGCCGAGCGCCATTTCCGAGTGAGTGGCCTGAAGGATGTACCACGCCACCGCGGCCGAATTCATCCCGCTGCCCAACATGGAGATCACATTGGCGGCAAACACGAAGCGCAGGGGACGTTGGCCGAGAATGGCGCGCATCTTGTTACTTTAACTGACGCAAGGCATCGATTTCGGGGGTCGGCGTAGTCATGAAAAACGATAAACACAGAGAGCACAGGGGAACACGGGGTAAATCCTCTACTTGCGCCGCCGCTCTATTCGGCGCTACGATTCGCGTGCTGTAGAAAAAACAATTCTCCGCGCACGGCCGAGGTGACCCATGACGAACCATGGCAGGTCGCTATTGCCGGTAGTGGTTTTGTCCATTGTCTCCACTCTCTGTTTCCCCTCTACTTCCCTTGCTCAGATCGACAAAATCGTCATTCCCGCCGGCACTCCCGAAGATCACGAACTGCAAAGCATCGCAGAAGAACAGGACGCCGCGAAAAAGCTCGCAGCCTATCAGGAGTTCGTGCAGAAATATGCGGCGAACCCAGCCGCCGTGGCGTACGGCAACTGGCAGATCTCGCAGGCATATCAAACTTCGGGCGATCTTGCCAAGGCGCTTGAATACGGAGACAAAGCCCTCGCCGGCTCGCCCCACAATCTGGACATTCTGGTTTCGCAGGCCAGCATTGCCCAGCAGGCCAAAGATAATTCGAAGATGGTCGGTTATGCCGCCAAAGGCGGAGAGGTGTGCAGTTCCATCGGGAAGCAACCGAAGGCGGAGGGAGTGAGCGACGACGAGTTCGCCCGCGAAGCGGCGCAAAACAAGGACCTGGCGAAAAACAACTGCGATTTTCTCGAGTCGGGCGGATTTAATGCCATTGCCGCAGAAACCGACGCCAAGAGCCGCATGGCCGAAATTGAACAATACACTGCCGGCTTTCCCAACTCGAAGTTTCAGGAGCAGGTTTCCAGCTATGCCATGTACACGCTTGGCCCGGGGCAGTTGAATGACCAGGCGCGATTGTTCGCCTATGGGGAAAAAACGCTGGAGGCGAACCCGAATTCCTTGCCGGCTCTTTTGCTTTTGGCGGGAGCTTACGTGGACAGCGCCAAGCCCGGCAGCGTGGCCAAATCGGTCGCCTATGCGGAAAAGGCAATCGCCGTCGCCAAGGCCGATGCGCCCGACGCCGACCAGCCGCGAAAGCTTTCCGCCGGTATGGCCCACTCGATTTTGGGCTATGCCTATATTAAGCAGGAAAAAACTGCGGCCGCGATTCCGGAGTTAAAGTCGGGAGCGGCCCTGCTCAAAGGCCAGGACGAGCAGCAGTATTCGATTGCTCTGTACAGGCTCGGCTTTGCCTACGCCAAACTCAATCGGGTGAATGAGGCCCGGGATACGTTGACCGAAGCGGTGAAGATCAATGGCCCGGTGCAGGCCATGTCGCAGGATCTGCTGGCCAAAGTGAACGCCGCGCGGGCCAAGGGAAAATAGCCGGACGCTATTCGGGCTTCAACAGTTCATCGGACAACAGGCGCGCCTTCCTGGCCAAACTGTGCCCGCGATCCAGATCGCCGGCCGCCACTGCGGCTTTGGATTCATCCAGAAACTGCCGAATCTGGCTGACCATCTCCTTTTGCGAGGCATCGAGCGAGAGAGTGGTGATCTTTTTTAAATTTTCTTCGGTGGCGCTGGTAAGCTCGGCGGTCGAGTTCTGCTGGAACGTCTTCTGGTCCGTGGTGCCGCCCGTGAGTTCCACGACCGGCTCGGTCGATCCACCGTTGCGGACAACTTTCCTGGGCGGAGGGCATGGCTTCGCGTTCGAAGAAGGCGAGGAAGACGAAGAAGAGGAAGCGCTCGGGCTTTCATCCGCCTTGGCGGGCGAGGGCTGCGTGTTGAGCGGCGCGGGGGCGTTTGAACAGTCTGAGGCAGGTGTTTTCTTGTGCCGCCGCGGCTTCGGCTTGGCCGGGGGATTTGGGGTCGATTTTTGAGAGCTTGGTGGCGGTGCCGGTTGTTGAGTCGAGGCGGACCCTTGCGATTGCGAAGCAGAACTATCCTGACTCTGGTTGGTTTGGAAACCAATAAGAAGAAATAAGCTGAGGATCGCGGCCAGAGTCATAACAAATCGTTAGCGGCGTTGTGTGGATTCTACGCCGAGCACGCGGAAAATATAAGCTCTCTTTGCCGCCGATTGCAGGGCTGCCAATGTCAGCCGATCCAATTCGCGGCGGCTTCCCGCTCCGAGTCGATCTTCAAGACTTCCAGCGGCAGGCGGAAGCGGAAGGTGGTGCCCTGACCCTCGACTGATTCGAAGTCAACCGAGCCGTGGTGCCATTGCAAGATCTGATAGGTTTGGGCCAGGCCGATTCCGTTACCGCCCTTCTTCGTGGTGAAATAGAGCTCGAATATCTTGTCCTGCACTTCGAGTGGAATGCCATCGCCCTGATCGCGAATGGCGGCCACGACGGTGTTTTCCTCGCGATGAGCGAAGATGGTCAACTGCCCGCCGCGCGGCATGGCCTGAATGCCGTTGATCACCACATTCAACAGCGCCTGCTTGATCAGATCGAGGTCGGCTTTTACCGGCAACACATAATCCGGAAGTTCGCGCTTCATGGAGACGCCGTGGGTTTCGGCCTCGGGACCGGCCAACTGCGCGACCTCGTCCAGCAATCTGCGCAAATCCACATCGACCAGGCGAAGCTCGCGCGCTTTCATGAAGTCGACCAGGGTTTGCACCACGCGATCAAGACGGTGAATCTCGCTGCCGATGATGTCCATATGGCGGCGGGTGTCTGGGTCGAGCTGTGCCAGCTTATTTTGCAGCAACTGCAGATGCAGAACGATGGCGTTGATCGGGTTCTTCACCTCGTGCGCGACGCCGCCGGTCACGCGACCGCTGGCGGAAAGGCGGCGGGACATCTCAATTTCGTCGCCGATGCGCCGCACCGACTCGGTATCGCGCATGATCAGGAGAGCGCCGATTTGGGTGCTCTTTTCCTGAACAAAATCGAGGGAAACCTGCACGCGTTTTCCCCCGGCTGCGGCAAATTCGCTCGAGAGCGGTTTTTTGCGGGCGAAGGCGTCGAGCACCAGTGCGCCGAGCGAGGAATCGTTGGCAAAAATCTCGCGCGCCGAGCGCCCCAGCAAATCGCCGCGGCGCTTGCCGAGAAATCGCTCCACCGGCGCGCTGACCAGCACCACGCGCGAATCGCGCGTGAACAGCATGAGGCCATCCTGCAACTTGGCCATCAACTGATCGACATTGTCTTTCAAGGCGGAAAAAATCTCGCGGCTGTCGCGCATCTGCCGGCCGAGGTTCGCGATTTTCAGGCTGACCAGGCCGTACTCGTCGTGCTCGGAGGGATCGCCGGCCCATTCTTCGCCGGAACTTACGCTATCGAGCGTGCGGCTTATCTGCTTCAACGGACCAAGGGCGACATTGGAAATGGCGGCGGCAAGGATGAGCGCTGCGAAGATGGACGTGACCGAAAAATAGAGCGCGTGCATAAGCCGCGGTGTGATTTCGCTCTTCAGGAAGACCGTGGATACGCCAATGTGAATCGTCCCGAAGGGCGCACCATTCAATTGCAGCGGATAACTCACGTCGTAGACTGCCGCGGGGCTGTAGACCAGACGAATTTGCTCGCGAAAGCGGGCGCTGGTGACTTTCAGAAAATCGGGGCGCGGTGGCACTTGCTTGCCCACCATCGGCGGGCTGGTGTGCAAAAGCGCTTTGCCGTTGGCGTCGGTAATCGAGGCGTCATAAATGTAGGGCCAGAAGTCGCGGTCCGACTCCAGATTGTTCAGGATGTTGGTATCCATCGGGAGATATTCGGCCAGCGCGTGCTGCACCGCGACCGGATCGTTGGTATCGACCCGCGTGCTGGTGAGATCGGGCAGGTCGTTTTCGGCAAAATAGGCGAGTTGCTTGGTCAGCCGATAGGCGCTGTCATACGCTCCGTTGATCCGTTGCCGAAGAATCTGCGAGATGTAGAGATAGGAAAACGCCGTCACCATGACCGTCACCATGAGACTGATGGCTAGCACGATGATGACTTTGCGCTTCATGAATCCGTTCTCAGTTTCGCAGTGATCTCAACTTTATTGAGCGCCCAAAACCGATCCGCGAAAAGGTTTAAGAAGGACATGGCTCACTGGCTGCGGAAAAAGCGGCTGGGGAGGCGAATTCAGTCAGGTTCGAATTCCCGAAGCTCCCCACTCCAATTCTCAACTGAGGACGGAGGACCGGGAACCGGCTTTCAACCTGTCGCATCTTCCTTCTCAGTCGCAGGCTCAGGGCTGCTGGAGCCGTACTCCTTCAGCTTATTATGCAGCGTCTCCAGGCTGATTCCGAGGATTTCGGCGGCGCGGGTCTTATTGTTGCTGGTGGATTCCAGCGTTTTGAGAATCAGCATTTTTTCCGCTTCGCCGACGGTCGTGCCCACTCCCAGCCGCACCGCGTCTGGATCATTGGCCGACGTGCGGACCGGGGACTGGCCGAATCCCGGCGGCAGATGTTTGGTTTCGATCATTCCTCCGTCGCATACGATCACCGCCCGTTCAATCGTGTTGCGCAACTCGCGCACATTGCCGGGCCAGGAATAATTCTGAAACTGATGCAGCACGGCCTCGCTCACCGCGGCGACTTTGCGGCCGTGCTTCGCGCTCATTTCCGAAAGCAGGAGTTGCACCAGGTCGGCGACATCTTCCTTGTGCTCGCGCAACGGGGGCATGTGAATGTTGAAAACATTCAGCCGGTAGTAAAGATCGCTGCGCAACTCTCCGCTGGCCACGGCCTCCTCGGGATTCTTGTTGGTCGCCGCCAGCACGCGCACGTCGACGGCAGTTTCGACCTTGCTACCCAGCCGGCGCAACTTGTGGTCTTCCAGCACGCGCAGTAGCTTTGCCTGCGTGGCCACCGGCATTTCTCCGATTTCATCCAGCAGGATGGTGCCGCCTTCGGCCAATTCGAAACATCCCGTGCGCCGGTCGAGCGCGCCGGTGAATGCGCCTTTTTCGTGGCCGAAGATTTCGCTTTCGATCAAAGTCTCGGGTATAGCGGCGCAGTTGATGGCTACGAATGGCCTGTCCTTGCGAGGGCTGAGCTGGTGGACGGTGCGGGCGACAAGTTCTTTTCCTGTGCCGCTGGCGCCGGTGATCAGAACCGATGCCGTGCTGGGAGCGACCATCTCGATCAGACGGAAGATTTCCTGCATCTTGCGCGAGCCGCCAACCAGCTGGCCCAGGGAGCCGGAATCGCGCAGTTTGCGCCGTGCCGTTTCCAGTTCGGCTTTTGTACCGAGAAGCGCGGAAGCGTTTTGCAGCATGGTGCGCAGGCGGTTGGTGTCGATGGGTTTGGTGATGTAATCGTAGGCGCCGATGCGCATGGCCTGGACTGCACTGTCGATCGATCCCTGCGCCGTCACCAGAATCACGGCCATCGCCTGCGTTTGTTCGGCCAGCCGTTCGAGCAGTTCAATGCCCCCCATGCGAGGCATCTTCAAATCGGTGATAACGATGGCCGGGGCCCATTGGGTGGCTTTTTGCAGGCCTTCCATGCCGTCGCGCGCGGTTTCGGCGCGGTATCCCCAGGACGACACCAACTCGGCCAGGCCGGTGCGCTCGTTTTCTTCGTCTTCCACGATCAGAACTTTTTCTTGACTCATTTCCGGATTTCGGCCCGCTTCCTCGATCTAAAAGGCGATTGAACGGCTAGAAATGTTCGCTCCAAGACTATAACCATACGCGGCGAGCTTCCTGTGGAGCAAGCGCCGGAGAGAGGCTTGGGCTTCGGGCCTCAGGCTGGGTTTCGCCGCCTCCGTTATTGCAACCGATCAGTACCAGCCCATCGCTGACAAATGAGGAACGATGTTCGAAGAATTGGAACGAAAATCTTGTTTAACCTAATCTTTTGCGAAACCAAATCGAGTTTCAGGGTGCGACCTTCCCAAAGTCCGAGACCGACAAGTGGCACCTTCAAACTGAAGCCTAGTTTGTTTCCGAGTACCTAGTTTGCGGTTGTATTTACATCCCATGTCAATTTGAGACGATTTGCTGGAGGAAAACAGAGAGTTTCCACAGCATCAAAATTGTTTCTTCCGGTTTCACGCTGCCGTGCGATAGAATTGCAAGTTCCCAAAGAGCAGTAATCAATCCCAGGTCTTTTAACGCGGCCGCGTAACCGCGCGGCAGTTCGCGTATTTCATCGGAGGAAGAATGTCAGGCTTACCGAGTCTAAGCAGAGGCCGTTTAGTGTCCGGCATTTTCGCGGCTTTCGTTTTATCCCTCATTTCCAGTACGGTTTTCGCGCAGAGTGACGCGAACCCCAAGTGGGACCTGTTCGTTGGCTATCAGTGGCTGCATCCCGGGGCGAATGTACCGCTTCCAGGTCAAGATCCCAATAATCCGATAGCCAATAAAGTCCCCGATATGTCTGCCGGATTCGGGGCCGCCTTTACCTGGAACTTCGATCCGCATTGGGGATTGGAGGGCGATTTCGGCCACAACTGGGGCAACAGCAATTACGAATTGACCGCATCGGTGGGCCCGCGTTTCATGTGGCGCACGGACAATGCCAATTACTTTTTGCACTCCCTGGTGAGCTTGAATCGGGTAAGCATTACCGGACTGAATGCGGGCAACGGAATTGGAGCGGTGCTCGGCGGCGGCATGGATCTTCCCATTCGCAAGAACATCGCGTGGCGATTATTTGAAGCCGATTATGTCTGGGCCCGGCACAATTACGCGGATTTCGTTGCGCCGGAATTCTCCGATCTGCGGCGTCCTACGTTTGAGGGCGTTCGCTTGAGGACGGGTCTGGTCATCAGTTGGGGTGGCGCGCCTGCGGCCGCTCCGGTCGCGGCCTGCACCGTGCAACCGGCCGAAGCCATGGTGGGCGAGCCGATCACGGCCAATGTCAGCGCCAGTAATTTCAATGCCAAACACTCGCTCACCTACAGCTGGAGCGGAAGTGGTGTGACAAGCAAAAATACAGCTGCGCAGATCGATACTTCGAACCTTGCCCCCGGCGATTACACCGTCACTGCCCGGGTAAGCGACGCCAAGGAAAAGAAGAACAACGAAGCCAGTTGCTCGGCCAAGTTTACCGTGAAACCGCTGCCTCCGAAGAACCCGCCGTTGGTTTCGATTTCGGCCAATCCTTCGAGCCTGCCGCCGGGTGGACCTGTAAGTCTCTCAGCCAATTGCACCAGTCCCGACAGCGTCGGGGTTTCGGTGGCCAACTGGACCGCCTCCGCGGGCACGATTTCCGGCAGCGGCAACTCGGCCACACTCAATACCAACGGCGTCCCGCCCGGTTCGCTCACGGTGGGCGCAACCTGTACCGACACCCGAGGGCTGACTTCGCAAGCCAGCACTCAGGTCATGATAGAAAATCCGCCACCGCAGCCGAACCCTGAAATTGTGCGGCTGGAACAGCGGCTGGCCTTGCACAGCATTTACTTTGTGACCGCGCAGCCAACCGCCGCCAAACCGAACGGCGGCCTGTTGCCCAGCCAGCAGAAGACGCTGACCGGACTGGCCAGCGATTTTAAGGAATACTTGCAGAGCAAGCCTGACGCTCACCTGATTCTGGGCGGCCACGCCGATCACCGCGGCTCGGTCGAATACAACCAGAAGCTGTCGGAGCGCCGTGTGGCCCGCGTCAAGTCGTTCCTGGTGGAGCAGGGAGTTCCGGAAGCGAACATCGATGTGAAGGCGTTCGGCAAGGAAGACAACCTGACCACAGAGCAAGTGCAGGGCGAAATCAACAGCAACCCCGAGCTCACTCAGGAGGAGCGGGCGCGGGCGCTCAAGAACATCGTGACCATCCGCATGGCCAGCAACCGCCGCGTGGACGTGACGTTGAGCACGACCGGGCAAACGTCAGTGCGTCAGTTCCCCTTCAACTCGACTGACGCCATGACGCTGATCGGCGGGCGGGAAGGCGAAGCCAAGAAGAAAGCGGCCAAGCCCGCTCCCAAGAAACGTGCAAAGAAAACGCAATAGGTTTTGAAGTCGCATTTTGCGACCTCAAAACGCGGCGGAGGGCGGCGACGTCCTCCGCTTTTTTGTTTGCTTTTCGTCAGGAAAAAGCTTTTGACTTCATGTCGAGCCAGCTGCGGTCGGGGATGGAGTTGAGGGAATTGCTCAGGCGGAGGTGATCGTCATCCTCAAGCGCGACGAAACGGAAGGGCTGAAGAACGCCATCGTTGGTCTTGCGCATGGGTGTGAGAATCTCAGCCATGCCGCGCACCGGGCCGGACTGGGTTTGAAACGCCAGTTCGACCAAGTCACCCTGCGCCAGCGATCTTGGCAATTGCAAAAGGCCACCGGTTTCGGACACGGTTTGAATTTTGGCTTTGGTTTTACGGCCATCGGGCAAGCGGAGCGCCGCGGGTGTGGTGTTGCCGAGTTGGGCACGGGCCGCGCGCCGCGATGGGTGCGCTTGGGGGAAGTGAGTCATATTGCGCCCACTGTGCCACAGGTGTACCGGAGATCCTACGTTACGGAAGCCGGGTGGCCGGATTCCAGCGCCGGACATACATTGTGTTTGCCTGCGCCAGGCTTGCTTCGCGGGAAGAGCAGATTAGAAATTACAAAACTGTAGTGCAGCCACTGCCATTTCTCGCGCGCACGTTTGGCGGAAAAGTGGAGAATTGCTAAATCGTCGCTTCGTTGTCGGATGACGCTTCTACTCGCGTCCGGCGAAATGCTTCGGGCAATCCGTCGAGCAGATCGGTCGCAATCAGCGAGTGCTCGCCTTTGGTGTCGCGTGCCACGTCTCCAGCCAGGCCATGCAGATGCACCGCCGCCCGCACGGCCATGAAAATATCTTTGGGATGTTGCGCAATCATCCCCGCCACCATGCCGGTGAGGATGTCTCCCGTGCCCCCGGTAGCCATGCCGGGATTACCGGTGGTATTGATCCATACTTCGCCATCGGGACGCACGACCAGCGTGCGGTGGCCTTTGAGAACGACAATCGCTTGATGCTCGCGGGCGAATTTTCGCGCCACGCCAAGGCGATCTTTTTGTACGTCGGCAACGCTGCCTCCTATGAGCCGGGCCATTTCGCCGGGGTGCGGCGTAATGACGAGCGTGCTCCTCGCTTTCAGTTCTTCTGCGCGGCCCTCGAACGCATTCAATCCATCGGCATCGAGCACGAGCGGGACTTCGAGAGACGCGATCAATCTTCTTACCAGTTCTGAAGTTTGCGATTCCCGCGAGATTCCCGGGCCGATTGCCACTACCGCTTTTCCTTTTGATAACTCGGCAATGCAATCCAGCGCGCCGGTCGAGATCGTGGCCGCGCCGGTTTCGGGCAAAGGTTCCGTCATCAGCTCGGGATGAAATCCCGCTGCCGTCCCCAAAACCGATTTCGCCGTAGCCACGGTGGAGAGCCCGGCTCCGGCGCGCAGCGCGGCGATTCCCGCCATGGCTGCGGCGCCGGCTTTGCCCAGCGATCCTCCGACGATCAGGACATGTCCGTAGCTGCCCTTATTCGATTCGGACGGGCGGAGCGCCACCGCCTCGGCAATATCGCGAGCGGTGATGACATTCAAATTCAGTGCTGAGACAATCGCCTCCTTCGGTGAGCCAATGTCGGCAATGACAGTTTTGCCGGGCGTCATCAGGCTGAAAACATGAGCGGGGCGGGGGGCGGTAAAAGTCACAATCGCACTCGATCGTGCGGTTGTTGCTTCCTGCGGATGCACAGCGTCGGCATCCGCGCCGGATGGAATGTCGACCGAGATTACGGGAACCGGGCTTGCGTTGATCAGGGCGATCACGTCCGCATACAGGCCCGTGACGGGAGGCTTGAATCCCGTGCCCAAAATGGCGTCGAGATAAAGATCAGCGTGAAGCGCAGAACGCACCGGTTCGCGGCCAAGATCATCGCGGTTTCGCACCACCAGCGGGGCGATCGGCAGGTTGGCGAGCATCGCGGCCGCATCGCCGCGAATCTCGACAGGCTCGGCGAGCAGTATGACTTCAATTCTCCTTCCGGTCTCGTGCAGCTTTCGCGCAGCCACGAAACCATCGCCGCCGTTGTTGCCTTTTCCGCAGAAGACAACAATCCGCTGAGCGCGGCTGAAATGCGAAAGCGCATACTCCGCGACAGCCGTTCCGGCGTTCTCCATCAGCGTGAGCGAGGGCACGCCAAAGCGCTCGCTGGTGGCACGGTCGATGGCTCGCATTTCTTCGGTGGAAACGATTTTCATAAAAACCGTCGTTGGCTGTTGGCTCCCAGCGGTCGAATTGCCTCAGCCACCGGAGGCGCTAAAAGGATGGCCAACACGAACAACCGACAACCAAACTGCACTATAAAACAAAAACCCTCCGCTTAGCGCGGAGGGTTAAAGCTGAGCGTGAAACTCAGTCCGCCATGCTGGGCGCACCGTTCGGTTCAGGCAGGCGATTCATGGCCTGCACCTTGCTATGGCGACGGCCGTAGCCGAAGTAAATGAACAGACCGATCACCAGCCACACGCCAAGCCGCAGCCAGTTGGTCCAGCCCAGGCCGTAGATCATCGCCGAGCAAATAATCACTCCCAGGGGCGTCACGAGGGGGACGGCGGGCACCTTGAACGCGCGCGGCAAGTCGGGCCGGCGCACTCTCAATATCCAAACTGCGATGCACACCAGAACAAAAGCAAACAGTGTTCCGATGCTGGTCATTTCGCCCACGATATCTTCGGGCAGAAAGGCGGCGAACATGCCGGTAAACACAAAGAACAGCATGTTTGACTTATACGGCGTGCGGAATTTGGGGTGAATATCGCAGAAGATTTTCGGCACCAGACCGTCGTGGCTCATGGAATAAAAAACCCGCGACTGGCCGAGAAGCATGACCAGAATCACCGAGGAAAATCCGGCCAGAATCGCCACCGTGACCGATTTCGACAGCCATTCGTAGCCGTGCATGTACTTGGTGATGGCGAAGGCCACCGAGGCTTCACGCCCCGCGGTGCGGAAATCCTGCACTGTGGCCACGCCGCTCAGCACGTAGGAAAACAGCACGTAGAGAACCGTGCAGACGACCAGAGAGCCCAGAATTCCGATGGGCATGTCGCGGCTGGGATTTTTCGCTTCCTGGGCGGCGGTTGAGACCGCGTCAAATCCGATATAAGCGAAGAAAACCACGCCCGCCGCGCCCAGAATTCCCAGTAATCCCCCATAGTGGTGGGCGATGCCGGCCGAAGTTACATAAGTTGTCGGTTCGGGAATAAACGGCGTGTGATTGGCGGGATTGATGAATCCCCACCCGATGCAGATGACCAGGATGACGATGGCGACTTTCAGAATCACGATGACGGCGTTGACTGTGGCAGATTCCTTTGTGCCCTTGATGAGCAGAGCGGATAGCAGGAGCAGAATGAAAAGTGCGGGAAGATTGATGATGCCTCGTTGGCCCGTGCCCATGGCGGTTTCGAGCGGCGAGTGGCTCCACTGGAAGGGGACGCGCATGCCGAACCAGTCGAGGACGCGGTTGGCATACTGGCTCCAGGAAACGGCCACCGTTGCCGCGCCGACTGCGTATTCCAAAACCAGGTCCCAACCGATGATCCAGGCAACCAGCTCTCCCATGGTGGCGTAAGAGTAGGTGTAAGCGCTGCCGGCAACTGGAATCATGGAAGCGAATTCGGCGTAGCACAATCCGGCGAAGGCGCAACCGAAGCCGGCCACGATAAAAGCCAGGGTCACGGAGGGCCCGGAGCGGTCGGCGATTGCATCCGCCGTGCGCACGAATAAGCCCGCGCCAATGATCGCGCCAATCCCGAGCATGATCAGGCTGACCGGCCCGAGCGTACGCTTCAGGCTGTGCTCACCGGTTTCAGAAGCCTCTGCCATCAGCGTGTTCAGAGGCTTGGTTGCGAAAAGATTCGCCATTCAGGAAATCTCCTTTTTAACGGTTCGACCGGCTGACGTTCGACGGACTGGCGCTCGACTGGGCAACGGACCCGCTCCGCGACCAGGCATAATACACCGGAACCCCAAGCAGCACCACGATCAGGCCCGGCCACGTGTACTGCGGCTTGTAGCGCAATAATACGACATCGATGAACAAAGCCATCCCAATATAAATGACCGGCAGAACGGGATAGCCGACCGCGCGGTACGGCCTCTCCGCATTGGGATGCGTCCGGCGCAAAACGAACAGCCCTACGATCGTCAAAATGTAAAACACCAGCACGGCAAAAATAATGTAGTCGAGAAGCTGCCCGTAGCTGCCGGAAATACAAAGAACGCAGGTCCAGGCCATCTGCACCATCAGTGAAACCGCCGGCGTCTTGTACGTAGGATGCAGTTTGGCCACGCTGCGGAAAAACAGGCCGTCCTTGGCCATGGCGTAGTAGACGCGCGCACCGGAAAGAATCAGGCCGTTATTGCAGCCGAAGCTGGAAATCAGAATGGCGGTGGCCATCAGCAAGCCCCCCGCCGCGCCGAACATCTGCGTCATCACGGCGGTGCCGACGCGGTCTTCCGAGGCGTACTTGATTCCTCTTTCTAAGACAGTCGCAGCGCCGGCCGTTCCGTTCAAAGGCAACGCCATCAGATAAATAAAATTGCAGGCTATGTAGAGAGCAATCACCACGCCGGTGCCCAGGGCGAGGGAAAGCGGCAGGTTGCGGCTGGGATTTTTCACTTCACCCGCCGTGAATGTAACGTTGTTCCAGGCGTCCGCCGAAAACAGAGAACCCACCTGCGCCACGGCGAGAATCGTCAACGTGCCGACCATCGCAATCGGACCGCCCACGCCCACTTGCACCGCATGTTTTGCGCCCAGCGCCGCGTTTTGCCAGAAGTGACCGCCGAAATTAGCCGCCAGTGCCTGCGGGTTGCGCCCCAGCGCGATCCCGAAAACTGCCAGTCCCAGCAGCGCTGAAACCTTGGCCGCGGTAAAAATGTTCTGAATGATGGCCCCGGTTTTCACGCCGAAAATGTTGACCACGGAAAGAAAAATGACCAGCAAAATGGCGGTCAGGTTCTGCGTGTTGATGCCCACATCCATGTTGCCCAGGACCATGGGGCCGATCGCGATGGGCGGGACTTTCCAAAGATGAAGAATCCAGTGGGTGGAGGAAACGGAAGGGAAGAAGACCCCCAGGAACTTTCCGAAGGCCACGCCCACAGCAGCGATGGTTCCGGTCTGAATGACGAGAAATAAAGTCCAGCCGTAAAGAAATCCCCAGAGAGGCCCAAGCGCTTCGCGCAGATAAACGTACTGGCCGCCGGCGCGCGGCATCATGGCCGCGAGTTCGCCATAGCTGAGCGCGGCCACAATCGTCATGAACCCGGCCACCACCCAGGCCAGAATCAGCAAGGCGGGCGAATCGACCTGGCGGGCAATGTCGGCGGAAACAATAAAGATGCCGGAGCCGATCATCGACCCCATGACCAGCATGGTGGCGCTGGTCAGGCCGAGGCCTTTGATTAGTTCGGTGTCCTGGTGACTATGAACTTCCCAGTCGCGTGCCGCCGTAGTTGTGGGTGTGCTCAGAGACGGCTCCTTGGTTCGGTCCTGGTAGCTGCTGTTGCTGATCGTCTTCGGTCGTCAGTCTTCGGTCTTCGGTCGTTGGTCGTTGGCCGTTGGCTACTGGTCGTTGCATTTTGCCGGTGCCAGGCAAGATGCACAGGTCGTTCGCCGCAACGTACGCGGCTCAGTGCGACAACACGAATATATTCGCCTTTAATCGAAGACGAACGGCTGACGGCCAAAGACGTACGACGAACGGCCAAATCACGTCTTCACCAGCCTTGAGAACTTTACCGCAATATGCGCAAAAATTCCTCTGCTGATTTGCCGGGATCGGGTAACAAGTCGGATATCACCGCCACCACGTCGGCGCCGGCTTCAATCACAGACGCCGCATTCGTCCGGCTGATGCCGCCAATCGCCACTAGCGGCTTGCGAGTTAACGCCCGCGCCCGCCGCACACCTTCGAGTCCGACAACCGGGTCAGGATTCGCTTTGCTCGGAGTCGCAAACACAGGGCCAATGGCCAGATAATCGGCTGGAGTCTTGTCCGCTTTGGCAAGTTGCTCGGGATTGTGCGTGGAAACGCCCAGCCAGCGATCCGGGCCGATAATCTTGCGAACCGACTCTGGCGACAAATCTTCCTGCCCGACGTGAATGCCGTCGAACCCGGCAGCGAGGCATAAATCGGCGCGGTCATTCATGATGAGCCGAACGAAATGATCCAGATTGGGGTGCCCCACTTCTCCCTGGTTTTGGGAGAAGTGGTGATTTTGACTGTGGAAAGGGAAAATCCGCCGCAACTCCCGTGCCTGCTCCAACATCACCCGCGCGTTACCGGACTTATTGCGGTATTGAATCAGCGTGCAACCGACGGTTACGAGTTCTTCAGCGGCACCCAAAAGAGCACTCAGGTCCGGGAACAGGGCGGCGTCGAGAATCGGATACAACCGCGGTAACACGATCATGCGCCCTTTACTATATCTGTTTTATGGCGGCAACCTGGGAGCGCGATTGCACGCGAACAATTTCCACCAGCTGCCCGGGTTCTCCAACTGACAAAACCATCGATCCGCTCTACAATTTTGCACCGGAAGCGCCTGGGCCGAACCGGTGGAGGATTACAAGGTACCTTGCCGACTTGGACCGCAAAAAGGGGTTCAGCTTGGAGAGACTAATCGCAAAAGTTCAGACGCTGGTCGTCAGCGTGTTGATGGTCTTGATGGGGCTCGTGGTTGTGCTTTCCACCGTGCATCTGGGAGTGCTCATCGCCCAGGAGATCTGGAAGCAGCCGCGCTTCCTGATCGCCGTGCCGGGCCTGCTGGAAATCCTTGGCTATTTTCTGCTGGTCCTCATTGGAGTGGAGCTTCTGGAGACGCTGAAGGGTTACATCAGTAAAAACGTGATGCACGCCCGCGTTGTTTTGGAAGTGGCATTGATCGCGGTCGCCCGCAAAGTGATTATCACCGAACCGGACACGGTTTCCGGATTGACCCTGTTCGCCATCGCAGCTCTGATTCTGGCGCTGGGAGCGGCTTTTTATCTGGAAAGCAAAGCCCGGAACGCCGACGCTACTGGCCCCCAATAGGCATGAGGAAACTCATCGCAATCGGGTGAGTGTCTCTGTTTGGCTCCTTGCGGACCGTCGCCCAAGTGGCGATTGTCGAGATCAGGGACGCGCAACCTGTCAGATCGGTCGCCGGTATCCGCCGGCGCATTCACTTCCCCTTCGCCAAAAACCTCTCAATAAACCCCGTATCCGTATTCCCCGCACGAAAATCCTCATCCGCCATGATTCTGCGGTGCAGCGGGATGGTGGTATACACGCCTTCCACAATAAACATCTCCAGCGCGCGCGACATGCGCGAGATGGCTTCGCCGCGGTCTTTGCCGTGCACGATCAGCTTGGCGATCAGCGAATCATAATAAGGAGGAATCACGCCCTCGGCATACGCCGCCGTGTCGACGCGCACGCCGATTCCCCCTGGAGGGTTGAACGCCGTAACCTTTCCCGCCGATGGCGTGAACTTCTCCGGGTGCTCCGCATTGATGCGGCACTCGATCGCGTGCCCGCTCCGCACGATCGGGAGATCAACCGTCTCGCTGAGCTTGGCGCCCGCCGCAATCATAATCTGGCTCTTCACCAGGTCCGCCTCGGTCACCATCTCGGTGACCGGGTGCTCGACCTGAATACGCGTGTTCATTTCAATGAAGTGCAGTTGCTGGTCTTTACCCATCAGGAATTCGATGGTTCCCGCGTTGGTATAGCCGATCTCGGCCAGCGACTTGCACAAAATGCCGCCGATGCGTTCGCGCAACTCGGGCGTGACCTGGGTCGAAGGCGATTCTTCCAGCAGCTTCTGGTGGCGCCGCTGAATCGAACACTCGCGCTCGCCCTGGCTGATGACGTGGCCATGCTCATCGGCCAGCACCTGAAACTCAATG
>DATLKM010000427.1:0-5625 GCA_035538435.1 Binatia bacterium | reverse complement strand
CGCATTCGCCACCACCCTCAAGGCCGCAGGCAACTATGGGGTTGGAAACCATCCCGTGGCCATTGCAGCCGGCGAATTCAGGGGTGACGGCAACATCGATCTGGCGGTCGCCAACGGCGACAGAACCGTGAGCGTGCTGTTAGGCCGCGGGGATGGCAGCTTTGAAAAGGCCGCCGAGTATGTCGTTGGTGTGGTTCCCGCGCGCATCGTCATCACCGACGTGAATGGCGACGGGCGCGCCGATATCGCGGTTTCCGACGCGCGCGGCCTGACCCTGAGCGTGCTGACCGGCAGGGGCGACGGCACCTTCGAAGCACACATGGAAATCAGCGCGCGGCAGGCTGCGGTGAAGTTCGGCCCCGAAGCGCCACTCTACCGCAGCGGTACGCAAACCGCGTCCGTGGTGTTTGCCGATTTCAATCACGACGGGGAGATCGACGAAGCCGTTGCCACCTCGGGCAACAACCGAGTCAGCGTGCTGCTGAGCGTTCCTACCGCTCCCCCCAGCGGCACCAACATTCTGCAAAACAGCGGCTTCGAAACCGGCACCCTTTCGCCCTGGGCCACGGGGCGCAACTTCTGCAGCTCGCCTTGCGAACCCTGGGCTGACCTTCTTTATCACCCCGTCCAGGGAGCCTGGGATGCCGGCAATGAAGGCAACATGGAACTGAAGCAAAGCTTTACCGCCGTCGACAGCAGCTCCGTCACCAGCGTCGGCTTCTTCCTGATGCATCCGGCCGGGTCAATCGTGACCGCGCTCGACTTTTTCTATACCGACGGCAGCGACGACGAATATATCGTCATCCCGACCGCCGGCAATTGGGAGTTCTTCGACGTCACCGGCGACGTGGTGGGAGGAAAATCGCTCAATGCATTCTCGGTCTGGGGATACAGCGGCGGCACCACTTCGACCCCGACAACGTTTTTTGACGGAATCGAGATTCTCGTAAACTAACCAACGCCTAAGACATAAACCGATCCCGAAGGCCCGCGTTTTTCCCGCGGGCCGAGGGATCTCACTGCATCTTGAAGTTTAGGAAGGGAGACTGCACTGCGCCGGTTAACCCGCGGCGCAGGGCGGCGTGCTACTTCTTTTTGGCTGCCGCAGCCCGGGCCGCCCGCTCCTGAAGACTCAGCGCGACCACTTGCAGCATGTCGTCCTGTGGCGCCGGTTTTCCCGTCCAGATTTCGAACTGCCGCGCCGCCTGATGGACGAACATTTCTATTCCGGAAATCGGTTGCGCGCCCCTCTGTTTCGCCAGCTTGAGCAAGCGCGTCTCGACCGGATCGTAGACCATATCGAACACATAACGCGCGTTAATTTCTTTTTCCTGGAGCGGCGTCTCGCGCAGGTTTCCCATGCCCACCGGCGTGGCGTTGATGATGACGTCGAAGGAATGCTTTTTCAGGTCAGAGCGTTTCAGAGTCCGGGCGTGGGCGCGGTGGGCCAGTTTTTTGGCGGCGGCCAGATTGCGGTTGAGGATATAGATCTCCGCTCCCCGCTCTTTTAATCCGAATACGGCGGCACGAGCGGCGCCGCCTGCTCCCAGAACAAGAATCTTTGCATCCTGCAAGGTGCTCAAACGGCGCTCCAGCGGGCGCACCACGCCGGAGGTGTCAGTATTAAACCCATACAGCTTGCCATCCTGCGCGCGGACCACCGTGTTGCAGGCGCCAATCTTGGTCGTGTGCGAGTCGGTGTTGTCGAGATAAGGCAGGATCGCCTCTTTATACGGCATGGTCACGCTGAGGCCGTGAATGGGAATTTGCCGCACACAGTTCAACAGATCTTTCAGTGCCTTCGCGTGCAGCGCGAGATAAACGGCATTCACGTTTTCCCGCCGGAAAGCCGCATTCATAATGGCGGGCGAAAGCGAATGCGCCACCGGGTCGCCGGCCACGCCGTAGACGCGCGTGGCCGCGTCGACCGAATCGATGCGGTAGACGCTGCGCAGTTCCTGCGCGGTGACCTGTCCGGGCGCAGTTTCCTCCCCCGGAATGGCCGAGGCGAACGTAAATACGCTCCCGGCGCGCACGCCCAACACACGGCTGATAATGCCCTGCTCGCCCATGCACAGACCGATCAGCGAATGATTGTCGGCCTGCCGGCCCAGGAATTGAATCATGGTGAGGTTATCGGACAGGGCCGAGGCCGTGCTGACGACTTTATAAAAGTCGGCGGGATAGGCGCGCATTTTGTCCAGAGTCTCGTCGAGTTTCCTGGTTCCCCGAAAATCATGAAAAGAAAGAACCACGGCCGATCGCGATCGAAGTTTTTGCAGTTGCGCCGGCTTGCACTTCGCGGCGGTCTGGAGTTCCAGATCGACCAACTGGCAGCCGATGGCCGATGCCTTGGCCAGAATTTCCAGCTGCGAGGCGATGGATCCCCGGAATTTACCCCCATTCGCCTCCCTGCGGCAGGTGGCGATGACCGTGACCCCAGGGTGCATCTCAAAGAATTGCTTGATCTTAGGGAAAGCCAACGCGGGCTTGGAGATGTGATCGAGGCGGAACTCCAGGAAGGAATTGTCGCGGGCGACAAAGTCAGCTTTTTCCACAAGGTCGCCGGCATCGGAAGCGGTTATGGCCACGCAGACTCGCGGCAGCCGGAGGTGCAATAAGCGCGCCGCGTTATTGTTGGCAGCCGAAATCATGTCGAATCAATCGTATGCGGGGCCAGCCGGACGATGCTCAGGCTTTCCCGCAACCACCGCCCAACGCTCATGGGAAATAAATGATAATAAACGAGTTGCTATTGGGCGAAGAGTATCGTCTGCTCTTTCCTCCCCTTCCCTAAAGAAGGCATGAGCCGGCCGGTCAAATTTCAACCAGGCGCTAAACCAAACCGAATGAAAAGGTTCGGCGCGAATATTACAGACCTCGAGGTCAGAATGCAACAGGGGATTGATAAAATGTGCGCAAGCCGCGGACAGCGGTGGGCTTGTCACAATCGGTCAGTAAGCACATGGAACGAATCGGCCTGATCGCCGGCAACGGCAAATTTCCCTTTCTGGTACTGGACGCGGCACGCGCCGCGGCTCATGAAGTGGTCGTGATCGCTATCAAAGAAGAGACTTTCCCCGAAATTGCCGAGCGCGGCGCGGCTTCTGTCCATTGGGTTTCGCTGGGCGAGCTTTCCAAGGTTATCGATATTTTCCAGAAAGCGGGAATTCGCCGCGCCATTATGGCGGGGCAGGTGAAGCACAAGCAGATTTTCTCCGCCATTCGCCCGGACTGGCGGATGGCCAAACTGCTGCTCTCGCTCGCCTCCCGCAATACCGACAGCCTGCTGGGAGCGGTAACGCGGGTACTGGCGGATGAAGGTATCGCGCTGGAATCCTCCACCGTGTTTCTGGAGCCTCTGCTGGCCCATCCGGGATTGCTGACGAGACGCGGGCCCTACGAGCAGGAGAAAAAGAATATAGAGTTTGGCCGCGCTGTCGCCCGGCAACTTGCGCAACACGATATCGGCCAGACGGTTGTAATCGCCGAATCGGCGTGCGTGGCGGTGGAAGCCATGGAGGGCACCGACGCCACCATCGAACGCGCCGGCCAGATCATGCGCTCGCTCGGCGGCGACGCTTCGACCTTAAGCCGCGCGCTTACCGTCGTGAAAATCGCCAAGCCGAATCAGGACATGCGCTTCGACGTGCCGGTGATTGGAGTCAGGACGATCGAGACTATGAAAACCGCGGGGGCCACCTGCCTGGCGCTGGATGCGGGAAAATGTTTACTGCTCGACGGAGAGAACGTGATAGTGGCGGCCAATGAAGCGGGCATTGCCATTGTGGCTGCTGGAGAGGGGATTGAAAAATAAAATGATGAAAGATCACTCCTCGGAGGCGGCCCTGATCGCCGATCAACTCCGCCGGGCATTTGCAGGCGATGCCTGGCACGGCCCCGCGCTTTTGGAACTGCTGGCTGGTGTAAGTGCCGCGGTCGCCGCCGCGAAGCTGCTGCCCAATGCCCACAGCATCTGGGAACTCGTGCTTCACGTGACTGCCTGGGACGCGGCCACGCTCGAACGCATCGCCGGGAAAGTATGCCAGCCCACCGGCAATGCCAATTTCCCTCCCGTGCGCAAGGCGACGCAGGCCGAATGGCGAAAGACTGTGGCCGCAGCGAAACGCACCCACGACAAGCTGGTGAAAACCGTCGCTGCGCTTCCCGAGTCTCGCCTGAACGATCGCGTCCCGGGCAAGCCCTACAACTTTTATCATCTGCTGCACGGCGTTGCGCAGCATGAGCTTTACCACGCCGGCCAGATCGCGATTCTGAAAAAGGCCCAGCAGGGAATTGCGTGATTGAGCCCTTGTGCGGTTTCGGTTTTTCAATCGCGCCATTACGCGGTTACTCCATCCTTATGATTTACAATCTCTCGTTCCGTCGGTCGATGGTGAGCGTGCCCTCTGCAAGCTGAAAATCCCATTTCCGTAGCAGTCGTCGGGGTGGGCGTCTTCGGACGCAACCACGCCCGTGTCTATCGCGAGCTGGAACAGCAGGGCGAACCGGTGCGTCTGGTCGGCGTAGTCGATCCCAATCTTGACCGTGCCGACGCCGTGGCGCGCGAATTCGGCTGCCGCGCCTTCGGTTCGGTCGAGCAGATGCTCACGACACACAGTGAAGTTCGCGCCGCGTCCGTGGCAGCGCCCACGATTCATCATCTGGAAGCGGCGCGAGAGCTCATGAATTCCGGCGTCGACGTTCTCATCGAAAAGCCGCTGGCCGCATCGCTCGCCGAAGCCGATGAGCTGGCGCGGCTGGCGGCTGCGCACCAGCGCGTGGTTCAGGTCGGCCACCTTGAGCGCTTCAATCCCGCGGTGCGCGCTTCCGCTCCGTTGATCACCCGGCCCATGTTCTTTGAGGTCCACCGACTGAGCGTATTCACGCCGCGCTCGCTGGACGTGGACGTGGTGCTCGACCTGATGATCCACGATCTGGACGTCGTGTTGTCGTTCGCAGATTCTCCAGTCAAAGAAGTTCGCGCCGTCGGCCTGCCCATTCTTTCCGGCAAGGTCGACATCGCCAACGTGCGCCTGGAGTTCGAATCCGGCTGTGTCGCCAACTTCACCGCCAGCCGCGTTTCCACCGAGCGCGTGCGGAAGCTGCGCTTTTTTCAGCCGCAGCAGTATATTTCGATCGATTATGGCCGGCAGGAAGTGCTGGTGTTCACCGTGGGTGGTGGCGGGAAAAGCGGTGCGCCGACGGTGAATCCGCAGATCGGCATGGCCAAGCCGCCGGTCACTTCAGAAGAACCGCTGCACGCCGAGCTGAAATCGTTTCTTCATGCGGTGCGCACGCGCTCGACTCCGCTGGTTTCGCTTGCGGACGGCCGCCGGGCACTCGCCCTGGCGCTGGAGATTCTCTCGGCCATTCGCGCGCACGGCGAGAACGTTGGCCTGGCCGGAATCGCAACCCGAAACATTTGATTTGTTTAGCTTGATACTGCGCACCGTCTCCTCGCCTGTCGCCGGGCGAGTGCACCGCGGGCCCCAATTCCGCTTCTTCTGAAACTGAGAACCGAGAACTGAGAACTGTCTTTACGTTTGTTTACACACGTTACCTTCGCTTCTTTCGTCGCACCCGCTCGCCCAAAAGATGCGAAAATAGATTGAGACTGTCCCG
>DATLKM010000426.1:0-10060 GCA_035538435.1 Binatia bacterium | reverse complement strand
CCGACCAGGCGGGGCAGACGCTGGGTGCCTCCGTAGCCGGGAATAATTCCGAGTTTTACTTCGGGCTGGCCGAGCTTGGCGTTTTCGCTGGCCAGGCGCATGGTGCAGGCCATGGCGATTTCGCATCCGCCGCCGAGGGCGAAGCCATTGATGCAGGCGATGACAGGCTTGCCGAGATTCTCGATGAGATTGAGGACGTTCTGGCCGCGGTGAGTGTATTCCTTGGCGGTGACGGCGTCCTGCTTGGCCAACTCGCCGATATCGGCGCCGGCGATGAAAGCTTTTTCGCCCGCGCCGGTCATGATGACGACACGGATGGCGGCGTCACTCTTGATGTCGTGAAAGACATGGCGTAATTCTTCCATGGTGGCCATGTTGAGGGCGTTGAGGACTTTGGGCCGGTTCACGGTGACGTAGGCAATGGCGTTTTTCTTTTCGAAGAGGATGTTTTCGAAGGTCATAAATTCAGTTTGCCACGAAGTAACGCGGACTGAAGCGAATGGTTGCGAATGGCTCTGCGCTATAATTGTATAGCAGGAGTTCTCCATGCTTGCCATCCGGCTTCCTGAAAAGATCGAGAAACGGCTCGCCCGGCTTGCCAAACGCACTGGCCGCACGAAAACTTACTATGCGCGTGAGGCAATCCTGAAACACCTAGAAGATCTCGAAGACATTTACATCGCGGACAAACGACTCGCCGATATCCGTGCCGGACGAACTCGGCCGATCCCGCTCGATGAAGTGATGCGCCGCCATGGGATCAACCCCGAAAAACTGGACGATTGAGTTCGATCCCGCTGCTGAGAGGGAGTTTGGCAGGCTGGATAAGGCAATTGCCCGTCGGATTTCCAAGTTTCTCTTTGGGAGGGTGGCAAACCTCACCGATCCTCGGCAAATAGGCGAGCGACTTCAAGGAGCACTCAGCCCGTACTGGAAATATCGGGTCGGTGACTACCGGATCATTTGCTCGATCGAAAATGACCGGTTAGTGGTGCTCGTATTGCGCGTGGGCCACCGAAGAGAAATTTATTCCCGTTAGGATTTCCCGCGCGCCACCGTTTCGATCTCCTGCTTACTCAGGTCGCAGCTGATGCAGCGCTCGGTCCAGATGCGGTGGCCGAAGACTTTGCCGCAGCGCGGGCAGCGCCACTCGGTGAGCCACCATGCGCCTAACAAATAGACCCCAATCCAGCCCAGCAGTATGGCAAAGTCCGCCGTCTCGCCCAGTTTGAGCCGTCCTACAGCGAAGCCGAGAAACACAAAGCTCACGAAGAGAACGACGACCAGGTTTCTGCGGGCGATGTAGCTGTGCCAGGCGCGGCGGTAGATTTCGACTTCGCTGGGGCCGCCGCCGCCCGGCGGCTGATCGGTTTTTCTACGTCGGGGTAGCAGGTTCATGGAGTGTGCGCGCAACGCTATCGCCTACAGTTTATTCGCCCGGGGCGCGTTCGGGTCGGAATAATCGTAGAAGCCTTTACCAGTTTTGCGACCGTACCATCCGGCCATGACCAGGCGCTTGAGCAGCGGCGGCGAGGCGAAGCGGCGCTCTTTGAATTCGTCGTACATGACGTGGGTGATGTAAAAGGTCGTGTCGAGGCCGACGAAATCGAGCAGAGTAAACGGGCCCATGGGATAGCCGCAGCCGAGTTTCATGGCGTTGTCGATGTCATCGATGGAGCCGACGCCTTCTTCGTAGGCGCGGATGGCGTCGAGCAGATAGGGCACGAGCAGGCGGTTGGCGATGAAGCCGGTTTTGTCGGAGGTGCGGACCGGGACTTTGCCGAGCTTCTTGCCGAAGTCGACGGCGGTTTCGTAGACGTCGTCGGCGGTGGCGATGGTGCGGACGACCTCGACCAGCTTCATCAGCGGCACAGGATTGAAGAAGTGCAAGCCGATGAAACGCTCGGGACGCTTGACCGAGGTGAGGAGTTCGGTGACCGAGATGGAGGAGGTGTTGGTGGCGAAAATGGCGTCTTTCTTCACGATGGCGTCGATGGAGGAATACATCTTCTTTTTCTCTTCGACGTTTTCGATGATGGCTTCGATGACGATGTCGCAATCGGCGAGATCGGCTTTGCTGGTGGCGCCTTTGAGGCGGGCGCGGATGGCGTCTTTCTGCTGCGGGGTGATGCCGCCTTTTTCGGGCGGGCGCTCGGCAAATTTGGCCAGCGATTTTTCGATGCCGGCGAAACCTTTGTCGAGAAATTTCTGGTCGACTTCGAGAACCGTAACGTCGAATCCGGCGGTCGCCGCGACCTGCGCGATTCCGGAACCCATAAGGCCACAACCGAGAACGCCAACTTTCTTTATTTGCATGAGAGCTTCCTTTGCCACGGATTAACGCGGATTTTCACGGATTAAAGTCATTCACGACAGACACAGAGGCACAGAGAATGCGCGCGCGAACATCCGGGAAAAGAAGATAAGCGTTCTCTCATTCCCCCGAGTGTCCGCCATTGAAGTAAGCGCAATAGTGATTCTGTTACATCGCGGCGATTCAGGCAAGGTGTGCGGGCAAGCATCTTGATCAAAACCGGTGCTCTGCGACGGTGAGTCGCAAAGCGGGTTCCCTTCGACAAGCTCAGGGCAGGCTCGCGCTTCGCGCGCGTTCGGAATGACGTCTTTTTTTTCGCAGAATGCAAACGGCTTGGGAAACGACAAACGCTTAACAATCAAATGACATTCCTTCGACATCGCCGCAATGGCCGCCACGTCTAATCCCCATACGTTGTAAAGCATTCGTAACTGAAGCTTCGGTGCTCGAGAACCGATGAAGCACACGTGTGCCTCCGAGGTGCGAAGGCTCTTGAGGCGATGCACAGGATCGGAACCATGAAAATTCTCACAGTGTTATTTTTCTCGCTGATTTTCTCTGTTGCCGCGGCCGCGCAGCGGCCGCTGGGCTCGGTGAATAATGTGCAACCCGCAGCCTGCACGGCCGGCTTCATCCAAGGCTCAGCCTGCTTTTCGGCCACAATCTCGTGTCCGCAAGTTGCGGACATTTCCGTCCAGTTCGGGATCAAAGGGAATCCGACGGCGGGGACCATTGTCTTTATCAACGGAACAGGGGACACTTTGCCCGGAGGGAGCCCTTCGTTCTTCACGACCTATTCTCAAGCTGGGTTTTCGCTTGCGCAATTCGCTTTCGCAACCGACTGGGAGGGCGGGGGAAATATTCTGGCCTCCGCGTGCCGTCCGGCCACCATGCTGGAGTTTCTGCGATCTACGCCGAACCTGCCTTTTTGCGTGCAGGCTGCTTCGGGCGGGGCTGGGGGAACCGCCTATGCGTTGTCGTGGTACGGCGTGGCCATCGATAACGCAGAAATGCTCTCCGGGCCAGTATTTTCAAGTGTGGCCGAGGGATGCCGCACGCCACACGCCAGCCCGGTCACGATCAATCCGACCAACGGCGTGCCGTTCGACGATATTCCTTTCTACAACCAGGAATCGTCCCAGGTTTCGTCGTGGACGAATACCTCCTGCCTGCCGCCGAATCCCTCAACGCGATCGACTCTGGCAAACGAGAGCGCGCAAAGCATCGTGCAGCCGGGGGCGGTTCTGAGCTTTCCTGCGACAAAGCTTTCCGGCTGGGTGTGCAATAACGGACAGAATCCGTCTGCGGCGCAAGCTTATCTTTGGTTTTCCCAGATCGCGACGCCGTGGAGTCTGACGAGCATTTCCGATTGTCAGGGAGCGGAAGGCGTGGCGGAGGGAACTACACCACAGGGAACGCCCGGCAGCGAGGCCATTGCCGAGGACATGATTCGGCAGTGTGTGAAAACGCAGTGAGGGCGGGCTGCCCGGCGTTCCTTTCTGTCTTCTGAGTTTTCAAGGTTCTCTCAATGAGAGAAAATTCTGCCTCCCCGTGGCTGGCGATTTCCGCCGCCCACCAGTTAGAATCTTTAGTCCCACTTTCATGCTGGCGCACAGGAGGCCCGCACTTTGATTCCACGCTATACCCGCCCCGAGATGGGCCGCATTTGGAACGACGAAAATCGTTTTCGCACTTGGCTGCAGGTGGAGATTGCGGCGACGGAAACGCTGGCTGAGGCGGGGATGGTGCCGAAGGCGGCGGCAAAGGCGATCCGCGAGCGGGCCGATTTTCGCGTGGAAAGAATTCACGAGATTGAAGCCGAGGTGCGGCACGATGTGATTGCGTTTACCACGGCCGTGGCTGAGTTTGTGGGGCCGGAGTCGCGATGGTTTCATTACGGGCTCACGTCGAATGATGTGGTGGATACGGCGCAGGCGCTGCTGATCAAGCAAGCGTCGGAGTTGATTGGGAAGGATCTGGAGCGACTGGCGGAAGTTCTGGAGAAGCGGGCGTGGGAGTTCAAAGATACGCCGATGGTGGGGCGGACGCACGGGGTCCACGCCGAGCCGATCACGTTCGGATTCAAGATTGCGAACTGGTATTCGGAGACGCAGCGGAATATTGCGCGATTTGCCGCGGCGGCCGAGGACATGCGCGTGGGCAAGTTTTCGGGCGCGGTGGGAATTTTTGCGCACTTGACGCCGGAGCTGGAAGAAAAAATCTGCGCCCGGCTGGGTTTGAAGGCGGCGGCGGTTTCGTCGCAGGTGATCCAGCGCGACCGGCACGCGGCCTATCTGGCGACGCTGGCGGTGATTGCCTCGACGCTGGACAAGATCGCGACCGAGATTCGGCACCTGCAACGGACTGAGGTGCGCGAGGCGGAAGAATTTTTCAGCGAGAAACAGAAGGGTTCGTCGGCAATGCCGCATAAGCGGAATCCGGTGAACGCGGAACAGATCAGCGGGCTGGCGCGGGTGGTGCGCTCGAATGCGCAGGCGGGATTCGAAAACGTTGCGCTGTGGCACGAGCGGGACATTTCGCATTCCTCGGCGGAGCGGGTGATCCTGCCGGATTCGACAACGCTGGTGGATTATCTGCTGAACAAGACGAGCAATCTGGTGGAGACGATGTTTGTTTATCCCGAGCGGATGATGGCGAACCTGGAGGGCACGCGCGGGCTGATTTTCAGCGGGCAACTGCTGCTCGATCTGGTGGAGCATGGCGTGTCACGGGAGGATGCGTACCGACTGGTGCAATCACACGCCATGCGGGCGTGGAGGGAAAACTTGAACTTTCGCGAACTGGTGTTGAGCGATCCGGAAATCAGCGCGAAAGTGCCGCGCAAGCAGGTGGAGCATGCTTTCGATTTGCAGCGGCAGTTGAAAAATGTGGATGGGATTTTTGCCCGGGTGTTCGGGGTGGGGAAGAAAGCCGGCAAGAGCAAAGCGCGTTCGAAAAAACCTGGCGGCAGCCGGTCCTGAATGGTTCTTTACCGCCGCGTTTTAGCGCATGAGGCGTAACCTCCTAGTTTGGCGCAAGGCAGGTTCGTTAATGGGAGCGCAGCGTGAACTTCTGCTTAAGACTGACCGCGATGTTGCTGATCTGCGGAGCGCTGGGCGCGTCCGCCGCAGCAATTACCGGCACGGCAAAATCCTGGGCGATGCTCGAAAACGGCGTCAAGCTGAAGAACACGGCGAACCGCGCCATCGCAGTTCGGGCCTTGGGCCTGTTGCAGGATGATGAGCGCGCCCGCGCCCTGGCGGAAAATGCGCTTAACGATTCCCGGCCGGAGGTGCGAACGGCTGCGGTTTCGGCCCTGGGCGCCATGCACGCCACGCAGTCCATGACAAAATTGCAGGCCGCCTTGCACGACCACCGGCTTTCGGTCGTAATGGCCGCCGCCCAGGCGCTGCACGAACTGGGCGATAACACTTCGGCATTCGCCATCTACCTGGACGTGCTGGGCGGCGAGCGCAAAGGCGACAGCCTGATCACCGAGCAGATGGACACGCTGCGCAATCCCAAGGAACTGGCCACGATCGGCATGGAACAGGGCATGGGTTACGTGCCGTTTGCCGGGATCGGGTGGGACGCGTGGCGCTATACGCACAAGAAAAATCCGCATCCGCCGCGGGCGATTGCGGCCGCGGTGCTGGCCAACGATCCCGATCTGAGGACGGGGCGATCGCTGGTGAGGGCGGCGATCCACGATAAAGATTGGATTGTGCGTGCGGCGGCGGTCGAGGCGATTGCGCGGCGGGGCGATCCATCGCTGGAAGAAAAGCTGGAGCTGTGCCTGTTCGATAAAAACCCGCATGTCCACTACACGGCGGCCGAGGCGGTGATCCGGCTGTCGAACCCGCCGGCGAAAACTCCTCCTGCCAATTGCGACAAGGGCCCCGCAGTTCCATCACTTCATCCATAGAAAAGTTGCGCGAAAGCGAAAGAATTTTTTCGCGGAGCGCTTCCCTGCGATGACGGACGGCGTGCATCCTGGGCGCGGGCAGGCGCATCTACCGAATTAACCATGTAGTTAATTCGTAAAGATTCGTCAACGGGTCGGAGGTGGCCTCAATGACAAAGAAAGGTTTGCTGAAGGCGGCGGGAGCGGTAGTTTCTGCGGCGGTGTTGAGCGCGACCCTGTTTGCGCAACCGGCTGCGGCCCGCTATGACAATCAAATTGAAAACAAGGTGACCCAGAAACTGGCAGCGAAGAAGCGGTTCGCGGACGTGAAGTCAAGCGTGGAGAACGGCGTTGTGACGCTGACCGGCACGGTCGATCTTTATCAAGGCAAGGTGGATGCCGGCAAAGTGGCGCGCAAAGCGGGCAACGTGCAAAGCGTCCAGAACCTGATTGCAGTGGCGGGGCCGAAGGTTTCCGACGAGCAACTGACGGAAGCCCTGGCCAGGAAGCTGACTTACGTGCGCGAGGCGTATGACAACACGTTCGATTATTTCGCGATTGGAGTAAGGGACGGAGTTGTGACGGTGGAAGGCGAGGACCGCACGGGCATTGGACGCGACGAAGCGCTGGCCGATATTTACAACCAGCCGGGGGTGAAGGACGTGATCAGCAATATCGGAGTGGAGCCGGTCTCGCTGTTCGATGAAGGCATCCGGCTGCGCACGGCGCGGGCGATTTACCGCGACCCGGTGTTGAGCAAGTATGCCATCGATCCGGCCAAGCCGATTCGCATCATCGTGGCGAACGGTCACGTGACGCTGTACGGCGAGGTCGACAACAAGATGGACAAGCAGGTTGCCGGAATGCGAGCGGGAGAAGTTTTCGGATCGTTCTCGGTGGAAAACAAACTGGAAGTGCGGAGCAATGCCGCGGACCAGCCGGGAATGTAAAACGAGGTTGATGTAGTGATGCAGGGTGGGCGCGGCGCAAGCCGCGCCCTTTTTTTGTTTCGCGGCTTATGGCCCTGGCGGAGGCCCTCTTGATGACGAAGCCAGTGAGCGCTCAAAGAAATGAGGCAGCGCCGGCGAGGGCAAAGATCACGGCAAGCGGTTGATCAGCGAGGCTACGTATCCCGCGCCGAATCCATTGTCGATATTCACCACGCTTACGTTGGACGCGCACGAGTTCAGCATTCCCAGCAATGCCGTCAAACCTTTGAACGATGCGCCTTAGCCTACGCTGGTGGGGACGGCAATCACGGGGACGCCGACCAGGCCTCCGACGACGCTGGGCAGGGCGCCTTCCATGCCGGCGCAAACGATGACGACGCGGGCCTGGGTGAGGGCTTCGCGATTGGCGAGCAGGCGATGGATGCCGGCGACGCCGACGTCGTAGAAGTGCTGGACTCGGTTGCCCATAATTTCGGCGGTGACGACGGCTTCTTCGGCAACGGAGATGTCGCTGGTGCCGGCGGAGACGACGGCGATAGTGCCTTTGCCGTATTCGGTGCGGTCGCGCTGCAAGACGATGGCGCGGGCAAGTTCGCGGTATTGGGCGGCGCGGACTTTTTTCCTGACCGCGGCGAATTGTTTGGGATCGGCGCGGGTGGCGAGGAGGTTGCCTCCGCGGCGGGCGAGGCGGGCAAAGATTTCGGCCATGTGCGCGGGAGTTTTGCGCTCGCCGAAGATCACTTCGGGCATGCCGGCGCGCAGGGCGCGGTGATGATCGACTTTGGCGAAGCCGAGATCTTCGAAGGGGAGATGGCGCAGGCGCTCGACGCCTTCGTCAGGCGAGATTTTTCCTGAGCGGACTTGTTCGAGGAGCTTGCGGATGTTGGCGGCGTTCACGGGGAGCTTCAGCCTGTCAGCCTGGAATGTTTAGATTAGCATTCGGAGTCGGGTTGGTTCCTTTGGCGTCTTGAATAAACACAGGGGGCACGGGGGAACACGGGGTAGTGCGTGGGACTCTTCCAGGCTTCAGCCGTTTGGCTCCGAGAATGTGTTTCGCAATTTGGCGAACTACCGAGCGGGGCAAATATTAAACACAGGGGGCACGGGGGAACACAGAGTAGTGCATCAGGGGGATTTCTTGGAGCTTTGCGGCGGTGGAGCTCGGAGACCGTTTCGTCCATTAACGCATTACCTGGCGGCGGAGCGGAGGCGGGCCAGAACGGCGGTGCAGACTTTGCGGGCGGCGCCGGATTTGTCGAGGTGGGTAAGGAAGAGGCGGCGCAGGCCGGAGGGTTTTACTTTGCCGGCGAGATAGGCGGCGTAGATGCGGCCTCCGATGCGGTAGCCCCAATTCTGCGCGAGCGATTCCAGATTAGTTGCGTCGCCGTGAATGGCGGACTGCGCGGCTTTTTCCAAGGCGGCGCGGGTGAGCGAGTTGATTTCGTCGCCTTCGGGAGCAGGGCGCGCGGGATAGAGGACGCGCGATCCGAAATAGGCCGCGGCGTTTTCGATGACGCGTGTGTAGAACAGGTTGAAGCCAAAGTCTTTTTCCTGGCGCGGGTTCGCTTCCTCGCGCGGGTCATCAGAGTGGCTTGCGGCGTGACCCTCGACGCGGCTGGGCAGCGATCGGCAGGCGTGATGGAGGAAGCGGGCGGCGTCTTCGGCGGCGTGCATCATGTGAAATTCGCGCACGTAGAAGGCGTTGGCTTCGGGGAAATAGGCGCTGCCTCGTTCTTCGACGGCGGCCAGACTGGCGTCAATTTGGGCCTCGCCGACTCCCTTGCGCTGCAAGAGACGGCGAAGAATGGAGCAAGAAGAACTGCCATAAACCTCCGGCAGGAGGTCGACGAGAAATTTTGGCTGCGTGGTGTTGTGGGGCGAGTAGCGGTTGATTTCGAGAAAGCTGGCGAGGCTGTCGATGAGGTTGTAGATAGTGGGGGCGAAATCGGGGCCGCTCTCGCAGCGGCTCCATTGATCGAGGAAGAGGCGGTAGCTTTCGTATTTTTCCAGCGGCGTGGCGTTGAAGAGGCAGAGCACGTTTTCGGCGACGCTGACGCCCTCGACTTTGTCGGCGCGCTCGCCGGCAGCGCGCCAATAGAGCGGGTCGATGTTCTGAAGGACGGTAAGAATTTTTGTTTCGGGCAAGGCCTTACGCAGGACTTTGGGTAAGTGCTGCGGGGCGAGGTGGGACTCGCCGAAAAGCACAAAGATGGCCGCGGCGGGCTGACGCTGGCGAATTTCGGCGATCTTGGCGGCGGCGTGACGGTCACGGGCGCCGATTTTGCGGAGGTTGTCGCGGGGCATGCAATCGAGGCCGTAAATGCCTTCTCCGTGGTCGCGGGCGGCGTTGAGCAATTCGTGGAACGGGGCCCATTCGTATCCCCAGTCGAGATCGAAGCGGATGCGCTGGCGGAGCTCGGCTTCGTCGATTTCGCGGCGCCACCATTCGTCGAGGATGTGCTGGTCGCGGGCGAAAATAGTTTCCACTCCGAGGACGACGGGGCGGTCGCCGGCGAAGGCGCGTTGCTCAAACAGCTGTGCGGCGTTACGCTGCGCGGCCGGCAGAGCGTGGTAGTCGCCGATGAGAACGATGTCGGCAGCCTGCAGTTCCGCTTGAATCTGTTGCGAATCGAGGACCGATTCGTAGGTCTGGAAAGCCTGATTGAATTCGCGGAGATATTTGCGGCGGCTGTGAGAGTCCTGAGCGCGGATTTCACGCTCCACGCCGGCCAGCGCGGTGAGTTGCGCGACGTTGCGGCGGGAGCGGAGATTGGCGGTGGAAGACATAGAAGCAGTTCTCAGTTCTCAGTTCTCAGTTCTCGGTTGTCGGTTGTCGGTAGTCGGACGGCTGTCAGTTGTCCCCTCGAAGATCGTTCCCTCCTAGACTTTTCT
>DATLKM010000425.1:0-5192 GCA_035538435.1 Binatia bacterium | reverse complement strand
AACGGTTCGTTTTACGGTATGTCCTTTACGAGGCATTCAGCTTTTAGCTCCTAAGCTCTTAGCTTCTAGCCCGAGCTTTGGCGGGCTTGCATTTCTGCTTGCCCTTAATTCGTCTACTCATGAGATCCTTCGCTACGCCTGAAGAACGGCTTCGCTCAGGATGGCGGCGCTCGGGAATTCTCCACTCCCATCGGGAGCTCTTATCCCTTTTTGGCTCTCTTTGCGCCGTACTTCGATCTTCCCTGCTGGCGGTTGGCGACGCCTACGGCGTCGAGCGTACCGCGAATCACGTGATAACGGACGCCGGGCAGATCTTTTACACGGCCGCCGCGGATCAGCACGATGGAGTGCTCCTGCAAATTGTGGCCGACGCCCGGGATGTAGGTTGTGACTTCGATTCCGTTGGTCAGGCGCACGCGAGCGACTTTGCGCAGCGCGGAGTTCGGCTTTTTCGGCGTCTGGGTATAGACGCGGGTGCAAACACCGCGCTTCTGCGGGCAACCCTGCAACGCGGGGCTGGCCGTTTTATATCGCGGGCGCTTCCGGCCCTTGGCCACCAATTGATTAAATGTAGGCACTATTCGCGCTCCCAGCCGCGCACGCCCGCTTTACCTCGCGGAAGACGCACGCGCATCCCCAGCTTTCCCAGAAAACTTTGACGCTTCCGGGCTGGCCGGCCGATTTCGACCGCCATACTTCCGCCGCACAGAATCGCGGCAAGAGATTTCTGGATACCCACTCGATTTTCTGCCGCCGACGGTGGCACCCGGCCAAAACTCCGGAGGCGCTCCGTATCGTTGGCTGTGTCCTGCATATCCTTCCGCAGACCGCGTTGCGTTAAACGCAACCGCTTGGCGGCCCTAGTGGGCAAAAGGCAGCGCAGGAACGTTTCAGCGAGGAAAGCTTTCGGCAGACTTGCTTTTGCCGGAAGCCGTGTTTCTCAAACTCTTCCGAAAGCGGCGACCACATGCAGCGCGACTCGCGGAGTACTACAAGCCTGGATTGACTCGCGGAACCAAATAAATATAACAACTGAGTGCGAACATCGTCAACTGATGATTTGGCATCGGAGAAAAATGGAGAGGGATTGCCGAATCCCGTCTCATTCTCTACACTACGAGTTTTCCATTCCAATTGATTGGCGGGCTGGCTCATTCGATGGGTGAAGCGGTGAAAGGGTGCATGGGAAGATTGCTTTTGCGGCGAGGAACAGCGGTTTCCGCCTTTTTACTATTATTTTGCCTGTTTCCGGCGTGCGGAGGGAAGAAACCGGCCCCGACGGGGTCGCCGTACGCGGTGAAGATTACGTTGAATCCGGCGACCAGCGCTTCCATGCAGGCGGGAAGCGTGCTGTTGCTGTCGGCTTCGGCGCAGAATGGCGCGGGGGCAAATCTGAATGCGACGTTTGTCTACATTGTTGCACCGTTTGTGAATTCCGCCGGCGGGACGGCAACCGTAGACGTGACTCCCAATGGGGTAGTGTGTGCGGGGACGTGGAACGCGCCTTTGTACACGGTCTGCACGCCGGGCAATTATGGAGTGGCGCAGGTGACGGCAACGGCGCTGGGCGCGACGAGTCCGGTGACCCTGATCTTTGTTCATCCCTCCATTGACACGATCTCGATCAGCGCCGTGCAACCGATCACTCCTCCGCCGCCGGCCTGCCCGAACCAGACGGAGTTGCCGACGGCCTGCGAAGTTCCGTTTAAGCCGAGCGGGTGCAGCGTTAACTCTTCGGGGGTCTACACCTGCGGCTGTCTTTCGCAAAACCAGACGGTAACGCTGCAAGCCACGGCGCTCGATAGTAACGGCAACGACATTACGCCCCTGGTTGGACCTTTTACCTGGAGCGCGGGTGCGACAACCGTAAACAAAATTACGCCGATCATCACGAATAACGACTACAACGTTCCCACCAATCAGGTAACGGTAGCGCCGGCGACGCCGGGGCAGACACAGGTGATCGCAGCGGCGTCGGGGGCGTTCAGCCAGCCTTACGATTTTGAAAGCTGCCCGGTGCAGTGCATTGCCCTGCAACTTTCGGAAAACGGCGTGCCGCTGAGCCAGACCAGTTTCTCGGTGAACAAGGGCACTTCGGAGACGATCCTGGCGACGGCGGTGGATGTGCAGGGCTGCATTGTGCCCAAGCCTGCGCTGACCTGGGTTTCGTCGAATCCGGCGGCGATCACGGTGCCAACATCGTGCAGCGCGAATACGACGTGCACGGTGAGCACGGCACAACCGGGAAGCGCGACGGTGACGGCGAACTGCACGCCGCCGACGTGCAACGTGGGTTTTCCCCTCAACCTGAGCGCCGCGGCGTTTCCGCCGCCGTACGCGCCGGAGCCGGTTTATCCGGTCACTTCGATTTCGGGTATTGCGACGGGAGCGACTTCGTCGACGACCGTGCTGGCGACGAGCCAGGATTGCTACAGCAACGAGCAGTGCCAGGTGGGCATTTACAACGTATCGACGACGACCAACGTACCGGGAAGCGCGACGCCGTTCCCCACGCCGCCGAACTCGGTTCTATTCGACCTTGCCGGCGACCGGGCGTATGTGGGCAGCGAGTTTGGTGCGGCGACGTTAAATCCAGGCAATCTGGGTACAGCTTCGCCAGCGTTTGCGCCGATGCTTGCGCCGGGAACGCCGCTGGGGCTGGTGACGGGCAAGATCATTGGAATCTCGACGAACGGCAATCTTGCGGTTTTTTCGGACACGGTTTCCACGCCGAACCAGGTTTATGTGGTGAATGCGGCGCCTTCAACGACGACGCCTTTGAACATTAACAGCGCGATTGCGGCGACGTTTTCTCCCGATGGAATGAAGGCTTACATTCTGGGCGACGGGGGCAACAGCTTGTATGTTTACTCGGCGTTGCAGCCGTTGCAGGCGCCGATTGCGCTGGCTGCGCCGGCAAGTTCGGTGGTGTTCAATTCGACGGGCACGTATGCGCTGCTTTCCGGCGGCAGCGCGACTTCGCCGTTTGCGGCGTATAACACTTGCGATAACGCCCCGATCACGATTCCCGCGGGCACGGTGACCACGCCGCCGCAGTTTTTGAAGATGGTGCCATGGAGCACGATTCCGCCGGGCGGGGTGTATGGGGATATCACCATTCCGACGTTAAGTACGACCGGGCTGGATTTCTTTTTAGGCCTGGACAGCACCGGCGTAGATGTTATCGCCACGAATGCGACCCAGCCGGCGCTGACCGCGCTGTGCGATCAGGCGGTGGCTACTCCGGCCGCGTTTCCTCCGGCGCATATCAACCTGAACCACGGGACCATGCACCCGATTGCATTCTTTGTGTCGCCGGATTCGACGCGGGCCTACATTGTGACGACCGATTCGAATCAGGTATTGATTTACGATTTCCTGACGAATGCGGTGGCTGGAATGCCGCTGATCAACAATGCGATCCCGGTGACGGCCAGCATGAGCGTGGATGGGTCGCTGATTTATGTGGCGGGGTCGGATGGCCTGCTGCACCAGTTGAACACGTCGACGCAGATCGACGAATACCAGGCCACGTTTGTGCCCCTGCCGAATTCTTCCAACAGCTTTTGCTATACGGGGACCGACTGCGCGCTGAATGTGATTGCGGTGAAGCCGTAGGGGCCCGATTCTTTCCTTCCCAGAAGGTTGTTCTGCTTGAGATCCGTTGCCCCGCAGGAAAAAAAACGCGGGGCCTGGGGATGACCCCCAGGAGAATACGCTCCCTCTAATAGGAAATCAGGCGGATTTGCTCAGGTCTTTGGCGACGCTGTCGAGCACGCCGTTGACGAACTGGACGGATTCGGGGCTGGAGAATTTGCGGGCGATTTCGAGCGCCTCATTGATGATGACGGCGCGCGGGGTTTCGGGATAGGCGAGGAATTCGGCGACGCCGGCGCGGAGGAGATTGCGGTCGACGGCGGCCATGCGCTCCATGCGCCAGTGAGCGGCGTGGCCTTCGATGAGCTTGTCGATTTCGGAACTGCGGTCGGTGGCGACGCGGAATAAATCGTTGGCAAAGCCGCGGACGTCGGCGCTGATGTCGGCGTGCTCGGCCCAGAAGGTGCGTTTGACCTGGTCGACCGTCTGCTTGCCCATGTCTGCCTGGAAGAGCATTTGCAGAGCCAGTTCGCGGGATTTGCGGCGGGTGCCCATGGGAAGCAGTTCTCAGTTGTCGGTTCTCAGTTCTCAGTTTACTTTAGCGGCGGTTCTTGCTGGCTGGAGTTTTGTTGGCGCGCGGGGAAGATTTTTCTTTCCGGCGGTTCGGCTGGCGATCTACGGCGACCTTTTTCTTGCTGACTGCTGATGGCTGAGTGCTGATGGCTTGTTTCAAGTTCGCCATTTCCACCGCGGCCAGGGCGGCTTCGAAGCCTTTGTTGCCCATTTTCAGGCCGGCGCGGTCGATGGCTTGTTCGAGCGTGTCGCAGGTGAGGACGCCGAAAGCGTGGGGAACGCCGGTTTCCTGCGCCGACTGGCCGATGCCGCGCGTGACTTCGTTGACGATGACGTCATAGTGGGCGGTATCGCCGCGGAGCAGGCAGCCGATGCAGATGATGGCGTCGTATTTTTTGGTCTCGGCGAGTTTGCGGGCGGCGAGGGGGATTTCGAAAGCGCCGGGGACGCGGACGAGGTCGATGTGTTTTCTGTCGGCCCCTGAGCGCAGCAGGCCGTCGATGGCGCTGAGAAGCAGCCTTTCGGTGATAAAGGCGTTGAAGCGTGAGGCGACGATGGAGAACCGCTTGCCGGCGGCGTTCAGCGAGCCTTCGAGCGCGGGTGTGGCCTCCTCGGGGATGGGCTCGATTTGAATCTTTTCCTTCTTGCTCTTCGTGGCTTTGGTCTTCATGGCGCTAGCTTTGGCGTTTTCATGCAGTCATCCCGCAGTTGGTCGATCCGAATATTGCTGCGTGCCAGCGAATGCATAGGTCCTTCGCTGCGCACAGGATGATAAGCGGCATCCAATGACATGTGGTACGTCGCGGCGGCGTCTACTTTCCTTTGAAATTCGCGGCGCGCTTTTCCAGGAACGCTGAGGTTCCTTCTTTTTTGTCTTCCGTGGCGCAGGCCACGCCGAACAACACCGCTTCGATGTAAAGACCCTCGGCCAACGTGGTCTCGGCGCCTTTATTCACGGCTTCCATGGTGTACTGGACCGCAAGCGGGGCGTTGGCGATGATTTTGGCGGCGATGGCTTCGGC
>DATLKM010000424.1:0-7436 GCA_035538435.1 Binatia bacterium | reverse complement strand
GCGAAACAAGGCAACGGGTCTTTATGCAAAAAATCTTGGGCAGTTGAAATAGCTGGGGGTTTCAACGGAAAAGGATAACGCGAGGGAAGCAGGAGGGACAATCGAAAAAGCTGATGGCTGGCATAAAAGGGATTTATTCGGCCAAGCTTATTTCGGTCCAAGCCGGCGGGGACATCGCCGTGGCAAGTAGAAAATTCAAGAACGCAGTCAGCGTGATAAGTGGATGACTGGTTTGAGTCTACTGCCGATGTGCCGAAGCCCCCGCCGCGATCTCGCGCAGGGCGGTTACAAAACCAGCAGCGGCATCGGGGTCGGACAATGTGTCAAGAGTAACGGTAGCGGAAAACTGCGGAGATTCCGGACGAAAGCGCACGCGCAGAATATCCTGCCGCCGGGCCGACATCAGCGCGCTCAGTTCGGCGGTCGGGTCCTGCTTCCAGTGGGTGCGGGTGGTCAGGATAATCGGGCCGGGTTCGTAGACATCCCATTCGCGCTCGCTGTGCTTGCGCCCCGCCGCTCCGCGGTTATGCGCCGACCAGCGGTGCCGCACCACTTCCAGATGAAACGCAGGTGAGCCGCCGAGGTCGGCTTCAAAGGTCAGAGTTTCTTTCTGCCGCCGCCAGCAGCTGAGCAGCCACTGTATGGGCAGCGCCCTTGGGCGGAATTTCAGCGTCACCCGCGCATTTTCAAACCAGCGCGAAGCGAAATGCAGGCGCGCCTGCAGGCGCGAAGTGCCGACCCAGTGCGATTCCAGAATCCGAGCTTTCCCGGCGCACGCTTTCTGCACGGAGTGCAGGGCGGCAAGGCCCCTTTTCCGGTTGTAGGAGGCAAACACGAAATACCACGCCACCAGAATGGCGATGGAACCGGCCGCGTCGATCAAGAGAATGCGCCCCACAACGCTCCTCTGATGCTCATGGTACGTCCGAGGTTGCGGGGTAAGCAAGGGGGCATTCGGCTCCATTTTTGAGGTGTCGGAGCTCTTCGGGGAAGAGAAGTTGTGGAAATCGCGTCCGTCGACGTCTGGTCTCGGAGCGAAAGATTGGGCCGGCGCGGCGAGGAGCGATTTCCCGTCTAGAATAGCGGGCGTGCCCTTCGTCCTCCGCGAATACGATCCCGCCGATTTCGACACGCTCTGGCGCATCGATCAAGCCTGCTTCACCCCGGAAATTGCCTATTCGCGGAAAGAATTGAAAATCTACACCCTCCGGCGAGGCGCCTTCACATTGGTGGCCGCGGAGAAGCCCGCAGCCGGGCCCGGCAGGGCAAACTCCGGGGAATCGAAGCTCGAAACACGAAGCTCCGGCAAAACGACGACAGACTCCCGGTCAGATGGCAGCAGTATCGCCGGCTTTATTGTGGCCGAAGTCGGCCCCCGCGGCGTTGGGCACATCATCACCATCGACGTAGTTGCCGCAGCCCGGCGCTCGGGAGTGGGATCGCTGCTGCTCAGCTCCGCTGAAGATCGCCTGCGCTTATCCGGTTGCCACGCCGTGGAGCTTGAAACCGCGGTCGACAACATTTCCGCGTTATCTTTCTACAAACGGCATGGCTACCACGTGGTGCGGACCTTTCCCCGGTATTACTCGAATGGAGTCGATGCACTGGTGCTGGTGAAGGAATTGAAACCAGTCCAACTCTGAGAGCGCCGCCACGACCAAACGGGTTCTTCCTTTCTTCAGATTGCAGAATTTTAATCACACCGTGGTCTGAAACCTGCTCCGGGAAGCTACGCGGGTGGGCTTTTTTCACGAACACCAAGATCGTGATGTTTTCTTGGAAATAACCCAGCGGAGGCGGTTCCGCATTCGCGCGAAACGCGGTGAGGAACCTGCTTTCCGCTGCAACAGGCGGGTGATGTTCATGCGCGGTCGTGCAGCCGCACGTGACGCGCCTCGGAGGACACTTCTATGTTCCGGTTGATCCGGGTTTTGCAGGCTGGATTTCTGATAGTTGCCATGAACCTTGGGGCCCAGGAGGTCCGGGTCGCCGCCCCCGTCAACACCGACGGCGCCTCGATCTCGACCACGCCTGCTTCGCCGCCCCACTCGTTCGAGGATGTCATTGACCGCGTCATCGAGCGCGAGCACCAGTTACTGGCCCAACTTCGCAACCTGCATCCTGTAGTCGAAACTTATCTCCAGAACCTGAAGCCTGGCCCGGATGGCAGCGCGGCCCCTTTGGGCGACAAATATTTCCTCGGCCGTCTCGACATGAGCGCAGGGCCCGAGGACATTTCTTTCGCCGGGCCCGGCTTCGGCCGGGGCAAATTCGGCAAGCTGGCGGAAGTTTTCTCGGTGCGTTTTCAGCCGCAGGGTTTCGCCCAAATGGTGGTGCCCGACACCGATTTTTACAAGAAGTATTACAACTTCCATTTCGTGCGCCGCGAATTCCTGGGCGAAGTGCGCTGCTTCGTAATCGACCTTCAACCCAAACCCGAGGCGCCCGCCGGCCGCTTCGAAGGCCGCATCTGGGTGGAGGACCGCGAGTTCAACATCGTCCGCTTCAACGGGACGTTTTCCCGCGCTGCGCGCAGCAATTTTTATCTCCACTTCGACAGTTGGCGCCTGAACCTGAAGCCGGGCATGTGGCTGCCCGCGTACGTCTACAGCGAGGAATCTGATCTCGAAACCGGCGTTGGACATGCCCATATCAAAGCTCAGACTCGCCTGTGGGGGTATGACCTGAAGAACACGGCCAAAAACCGCGATCAGGAATTCACTCAAATTCTGATCGACTCCGAGCAGCCCGTGAAAGACCAAAGCGACGCCGCATCCGACGCCACGCCCGTGATCGCCGAGCGCATGTGGGAACATCAGGCGGAGGACAACGCGATTGAGCGATTGCAGGCGATCGGGTTGCTGGCGCCCACCGGAGAAGTCGATAAAGTTCTGCAAACTGTGGTCAACAACCTGCTGGTGACCAACAGTATTGACGTTCAGGCCGACGTTCACTGCCGCGTGCTGCTTACGGCGCCTTTGGAATCGTTTACCATTGGCCACACCATCGTCATCAGCCGCGGATTGCTCGACGTGCTTCCTGACGAGGCTTCATTGGCCACGGTGCTGGCCCACGAACTTAGCCACATCGTGCTCGGCCACTCTTTCGACGCGCGCCTGGCCTTCAACGACCGCATGTTCTTTCCCGATGAGCAGTCTTTTCAGCGTCTCGACTTCAAGCGCCGCCCGGTCGATGAAGGCTCGGCCGACGCCAAGGCGCTCGAAATTCTGAAGAACTCCCCTTACAAAGAAAAGCTGGCCACCGCGGGATTGTTTCTGAAAGAACTGCAACAGCGTGCGCCGGATTTGCCCAATCTCATACACCCCCATCTGGGCAATGGCTTGGCCGCCGGACAGAGCATTCGCATGTCGTCGCTGCTGGCGACCGCGCCACAACTGGATGAACACCGCATCGACCAGATTGCCGCCCTGCCGTTAGGGGGACGAATCAAGCTTGACCCCTGGACTGACGAAGTCAGCCTGGTCAAGGCACGCCCGGTCACGCTGGCGCTGGCGCGCGAAAAGATGCCCTTCGAAATCACTCCATTCTTTCCTTTCCTGACCCGCCTGCCGGTCGAAAACGGCGAGAAGATCGCATTGGTGAATTCCGGATCGAAGTAGGGGCACTTTTCCTGGAGAAACAGCGGTGCAACGAAAATCATTGCGCCGCTCTGCTTTTTCCGGCTAACTTGCCCATGTGCCGAAATCTTCCATCAGAACCGCCATTCAAGGCGAAATAGGCTCGTTCAGCCATGAAGCGGCCGAGCGGATGATCGCGGGCTGCAAACTCGTGGCGTGCGCCCGCTCCGCCGAAGTCTTCGACCGGGTCGAACGCGGCTCGGTCCAGGCCGGCGTGATTCCCATTGAGAACTCGCTTGCCGGAACCGTAGCCGAGCACGCTGACCTGCTGGTCGAGCGCAATGTATTTATTCAGGCGGAACTTCCGCTCCGCATCGTCCACAATGTGATCGCGGCGCCGGGGGTGAAATTAAGCGCAGTCCGCAAAATCTACTCCCATCCGGTGGCGCTGGACCAGTGCCGCGAATTCTTCCGCCGGCATCCGCAGATCGAGGCGGTCCCTTTCTACGACACAGCGGGCAGCGTGAAGCACGTGATGGCACAAGATCTGCGGGAGGCCGCAGCGATCGCCGGAAGGCACGCTGCGCGCGCATATGCGGGGAAGATTCTGGCGGCCGGAATCGAAGACGACAAGCAGAACTACACGCGTTTTTTTCGAATCTGCCGGTTGGGGCCGCGCGCAAGCAAGAAAAAAGCCGAGCCATTGCCCTTGCATCCGCGTTTGGTTCCACCGGGGGCCGACAAAACGTCCATCGCGTTCAAAGTCGGGAATGTTCCGGGGTCGCTGTTTAAGGCGCTCAGCGTTTTCGCCCTTCGCGACATCAGCCTGAGCAAGATCGAATCGCGCCCCATGCGCGGCCGGCCGTGGGAATACGTTTTCTACATTGATTTTCTTCGCGGCAATGACGAAGCGGCGCGCAGCGCCCTGCGCCATCTGGGCGAGGTGGCGGAGTTCGTTAAAGTCCTGGGAGTTTACCGGCAGGCGTGACCCGCATTTTTACTGCGGATCGCTGTTGCCGGAATCCGGCTGCCCCTGGTTGACCACGGCAGGCTTAGCTTTGTTTCCCCGTTTGCCGTGCATTTCTCCCGCCGCTCCAAAATAAGCCTGGTTCACATCCGTGGTCACGGAATCCTGCACTTTTTCCATCAGGGCGCGCATATGCTGCTCTTCCAGCTTTCTGTGGATCTCGGGGCGCGCTTCTTCCAGCGGTTCGCTCTGTTTAGAAACCAGCTTGTAAATGTAGAACCCGCCGGCGTCGGCGATCACGGGAGAAACTTCACCCGGTTTCAGATCGAAGGCCGGCTGATGATCTTCGGCCAAGCCAGTGCGCCGGGAATTCTCCAGCCGGGTTGGCGGAGGCGGTGTGCTCAGGCGGGCAAATTCGTAGGCTTTTTTCTGGAGAGCTGCGAAGTCGCCGCCGCTGACGGCCTCGGCGCGAAGCTTCTCCGCCTCCTGCCGCATTTCAGCTTTATCTTTTCCCGCCTGCGCCGCGCCCTCCCCCGGCGCACCCTTCCCGGCATCGAGGCTGGAGGCGTCCATCTGCCTTATATCGGGCACGGTGATTTTTTCCAGCGTAGCGCGTTCAAAGCTCGCGGCGTTGGCAGTGTAGTAATCCTGAATTTCTTTTTCGGAAATCTGCGCGGCTTCATCCTGAAACTTCCGCAACAATTCCTGCGAGAGGAGTTGCATGCGCGAGAAGGCGTACATCTGCTGGAAGTGTTTGTTCTGGTCCAACCCCTGGCGCTCAGCCTCCTGCGCCATGGCCATCAGCCGTGGATAGGAAATAGAAAACTGCCGCTTCTGCACCGTGACATTGGCGTGCACGGCTTTGGCTAGAATTTCGAACTGCTCGCGCGTGACCACGGTCTGGCACCGGGCAGAATCCGATTTCGCCGCGTCTTTTGCGTCGCACACCCCTTTTATGGTCAACACGGGGGCGTCCGGCGCGATCGCGGCAGCCGAGGCCGGCAACTGTTCTTTTTCGTCGTCGTCCCCGCGGCCGGAGGGTTTTTGTGGCGCAGCCTGGCTCAATGCCAGTCCTAGCAGCAAGGCCGTGCAGAAAAGCGAGGAAATACGCATGGTCAGGAAGTCTCCAGGAGTGGCTTTTGGGGGAATTTCTGCTGTGATTTTAGCACGTTGCAAATTGCTTCATCTTGACTGCGGTGGTGGAGAGGCGGAGAATGGTCGCCAGTTTCCGCGGCGCAGCTCCCCCGGCCAGCCACGGCTCGTCTCTTCGTCGCCTCATTTATTTTCAGCAAATCTGATCGAGAGGGATTCCTATGCCGACCTTGGTGCGCGCTGTTCGCGCTATTTGTTTGCCCGTTCTTATCGCTCTTCCAGTGCTTGGTTATGGTGCGTCCCGCAATCCCCACGAAGAAGTGCCGGCTGTGGCTCAGGCGAAGATTTCCGCGGCGTTGGGAAGCGACTATTCCGAATATTCCATCCGGGCGACGGGCCATGATTTGGCCCTCAGCAATCGCACGCAGCAGCTTTCCGGAGAATTCGATGCGCATCATGTCGCGCTCAGGAATGGCGACGCGCAATGGAGCCTGAAGCTGGTTGGCTACGGCTACGGTGACATTGCGGCGCGAATGACCGACATCGCACCCAGGGCGAGCGGGAATCGCGTGGAATATCGCCGCGGAAGCGTCACCGAATGGTACGTCAACGGCCCCGCTGGACTGGAGCAGGGATTTACATTCGCTCAACGGCCTGCACAGCGGGGGGCCCAGCCGCTCACGATTGCCCTTGCTCTCTCGGGAAATCTCACGGCGATGCTCGATGATGAAGATCGCAGTCTGACTTTGAGTGACGCCTCGGGCAATGCGCGTCTTCGCTATGCCGGTCTGACGGCCTATGACAACCATGGCCGCGAGTTGCGCTCGTGGCTGGAGATTCAAGGCGCACATCTGCTGATTCGCGTCGACGATTCCGTTGCGGACTATCCGATTGTTGTAGATCCCACGGTGCAACTGGCCAAGCTGACGGCCTCCGACGGCGCCAGCGGCACCTGGCTTGGATATTCCATTGCCATCAGCGGTTCGACAGTTGTGGTCGGAGCGCCCCAAGCGACCGTCGGTTCTAATACTTACCAGGGTGCGGCCTATGTGTTCGTGAAGCCGACCGCGGGATGGGCCAACATGACGCAGACCGCGAAACTGACCGCTTCGGACGGCGCACCCTACAATTATTTCGGCATCTCGGTGGGGATAGATGGCGGCACGGTCGTCATCGGTTCGGAAGACGCTTATGTGAATTCTGTTCCCGGGGTGGGTGCGGCGTACGTTTACGTTGAGCCGGCGGGGGGATGGACGAGCATGACGGAAACCGCCAAACTGACCGCTTCCGACGGAATCATGGACAACTTCTTCGGGTATTCGGTCGCAGTGAGTGGCAGCACCATCGTTGTAGGGGAACCGCATCAGGAAGTGAACGGCGTTTACGACGCGGGCGCGGCTTACGTATTCGTGGAGCCGACGGGCGGCTGGTCGAGCATGACGCAGACCGCCAAACTGACCTCGGGAGGGCTGCAAGGCGATCAGTTCGGGCAGGCGGTCGCTATCAACGGAAATACGATAGCGGTCGGCGCGCCCTTTGCGACGATCAATAGCGCATTTGACGTGGGCGCAGCATACGTGTTCGTGGAACCAGCCGGAGGCTGGGTAAATATGACTCCGACCGCTGAGTTGACCGTTTCCGGCGGCGCCGCCGGCCAATATTTCGGCATGTCGGTAGCCACTAATGGGACGGCTGTGGTCGCTGGAGCGCCGGGCGTAAATTCCTTTGCCGGCGCGGCCTATGTGTTCGCAGAACCATCGGGCGGATGGGCTAATATGACGCAGACAGCCCAACTTACT
>DATLKM010000423.1:0-1790 GCA_035538435.1 Binatia bacterium | reverse complement strand
GTCTTCATAGAAAATGCCCAGGCTAAGCGCCTGCTGGCGGTCGGGACCACGCCGGCCCCAGGCCTGGAACGTGCTGACCTGTTTCAGTCCCGCCTGTTGATCGAGATCATAGGCATAAAAGATAAGCGACTTGCCCCGGGTATAGAAAATCCGGCCATAAGGCTTCTTGGTCTCGCCGGTGCCAGCCACATCGTAGATTTCGGCGATGTAGAGATCGCGCGCGCCCATGACGTCGCGAATGTCGCGGTCTTTGGCGAGCATCTGGTCGCGCTCGTCAACCTCAGCCTGCCGGCGTTCGAGTTGACGCGTCAGTTGGTTGACTTTCGCTTCTGACGCCTGGGCGTGGGCGGTGTCCTGTTCGGATTGCTGAGCCAGTGAAGCGAGCTTGTCCTGCAGCGTTTGGGAATTGTTTTGTGCCGACTCGAGTTTTTGCGCCAGCTCCGCTTTCTGACTGCTCAAGTCTTCGCGGCTTCGATCCCCCGCGCGCAAATCATCTTCGAGCCTGGCTTCGGCCGTGCGCAGTTGATTGATTTCCGCCGCCTGCCGGGCCATCTGACGCCGAAGCTGGGCAATCAGCTTGTCGCGGCCGGCGATCTCGGCATTGGCCACCGCCCGGTCGTGGCCGGCGTCGCTCAGCTGTTCTTCCAGCGAAGATTGGTTGTTTGCGAGTGAAGGAGAAGATTGAGTGATTTGGCGGGTGCGATTACTTCCCACGCGGTAGGCAAAAAAGCTCAGCGCACAGAAAAGAAGAATTCCCGCGGCATAAAGCATCCAGACGTTGCGCCAGGTGGAATCGCTGGAGAAGGGAAGAGCGCGATGGGGGAAAAACGAAGACTGATTCAACGCGGGTTGGTTGAACGAACTCTGGTTCGCTTTGGCACTCTGGTGCGATCTTTCATTTTCGGCCTTTTCTGCGGCTGGCTCGTTTCTTGCGTTTTTTTTTCGGTCTTCGTTCTCTGGTGGCTGACGACGGAGCCGCTCGAACAACGCTTTCTCGGCTTTTTGGAGCGACCAGGAAGAATCCGGGAGTGCCTTTTCGGGCGCTTCGCCCGCGGCAGCAGCTGGTATCACATGGCTCGCGATCGAGGAGTACTGGTGAAGCGCTTCCCGGCAGGCGGCACAAACCCCGAGATGCTCCTGCAGCCGTTTCCCCTCGTCAACGGTTAAGTCGCCAGAGAGGGAAGCGGCGCAGAGTTCGAGAAATTCATCATGGGGTTCGCTGGTCGGCAAAGCCCCTGCCCCCGGGATCGGCAATCCCTGTATCATACTGCGCTCGCGCCGGGCAATTCGCCAGCAAAAATTAATTTTCGCAACCGCTCCAGGCCACGGAAGGAATGGTGACGCACGTTGCCTTTGGTCTGGCCAAGCATTTTCGCGATCTCATCGAGCGTGTATCCTTCGATGAAGTGAAGCCGCAGGGTCTTTTGCTGGTCTTCCGATAACGAGCGAAACATTTTTTCGAGATCGAACTCCACCAGGCGCTGATCGACCGACAGGTCAGATCCTCCCCATTCCGCCGCGGGCGCGAGCAACTGCTCGTCGAGTTCAACGCGAGAGTAAAAATGGCGGCAATTGAGGTAGTGACGCCGCGAAAGGGCGCGGCGGTAGGTCATCTGCACGATCCAGAACTGAGCTGAGGCCTTGGAGCTGTCGAAGCGCCGGCAGAGGCGATGAATCAGGACAAAAATGTCCTGGGTGAGATCGTCCGCTTCGCAGGCGTCGCGCAGAACCCGCAAGGCGATTCCGCGCACCAGGGAAGCATGGCGGCGAAACAGAGCGGTGAGAGCTTC
>DATLKM010000422.1:0-7527 GCA_035538435.1 Binatia bacterium | reverse complement strand
TTCCAGTCGGGAACGTGGCGGACGACGGTGCCCTTGGGGCGGCGGTAGCTCGCCATCGAACTAGATACTCAGTGAGTATCAGGGGACGGGCACGACTTGGTAATAAGTGACTACCTTGAGGCTGCCGTCGCCCTGGGTGATGGCGGTGATGTTGATGGTGAGGCCGGAGCCCGCGCCGGGCTGGGCGCCGCCGCGCGCGGTCGCGTTGCCATTAGAGACTAGATAGTTCGTGCCTGGATTGGTGATCGTGAAGGTGGCGACGGCGCCGCCGGCGCCGATCGAGTTCACGATATAGGTGGCGTCGTCGTCAAAGGTGGTGATGGTGCCGGTGTCGTTGACGGCATAGCCGGTTCCGGCGGCGCCGAGGGTGGTGGTCACGATCGCGCCGGCGTTGTAGTCGCCGGTCTGGTTCATGGTCGTGATTGCTTTGTTGAGCCCAAGGCTTTCGGCGATCGGCCCGATATCGCTACCGGAGCCTATCGCGAGGACAGAGGCGCTGCCTAGCATGCCGGGAGACATGGCGCTAATGAGGGCGGTGGAAGTATCACCCGCCCAAAACATATTGAGTCCGTCATTGCCGGTGTTGCCGAAGGCGACGGTCCCGAAAGTGTAGACCGAGACCACGTAGACCGGCAGGGCTATGAAGCCGGCGCCGGGAGCGGGCACGACCATAATCGGCGTTGTATGGAGTGTGCGGATCTGAGCCGTCGTCAGATGCGTAACGGTGAAGGGTAGACCAGGCGGTGGGTTGCGGACGTCCATGTCAGGCCCCGGCGATGAAGCGCTCGATCATGTGCAAGGTCCCGCCGGCGGCGGAAGAAATCGCAAACCAGGGGCGATTAACTAAGTCCTGATCGACGCGCCATTCCATCAGGAGGAAGCCGTTCGGGGCAATGGGTATTCCAGTAGTAATAGTCAGTGAGTTCTGCAGGCTAATCGCGATGGTGGTCGAGCCGGTGTTGCTCAGCGCGCGCCAGATACAATCACGGCGGACTAAGGAATCGAGCGGGACTGCAGTGGTCCCGATGGTGAAGTCGCTTTCCTTCGGGAGCGCGTCGATCTTGGCGCCGTAGAAGGACTCGAGGATGTCCTGGAGTGCGGTGAAGTGCATGCATCAGCGCCTAAGCGTCGGGGCCGCGGGAGAGCTGGACGAGGATGCGCGAGCCTACCTTTTTGCAGGTGACCGCCTGGCCGGTCGCGGTGACCTGGACGTTGATGGTGGAGCCGGCGCCGGCAAACGCAGAATCGCTGCTAGTGCCAACAAGAAATATGGGGACAACGAGCTCGGCGGAATTGACGAGTAAACCAGGCTCAACGGTGTAGGTATCGACCGCAGAGCCGGAGCCGAGGATGAATTTGACGGTAAGCGCACTTGGGGCCGTGCTTCCGAGCAGGATGACGAGCACGCCGTAGAGCTTGGGCGCGAAGGTGCCGGCGAATTGCGTGGTGATGGCGCCGGTGGTGACCACGGTGGTCGCAGTGCCGGCAGGGCAGCTCGTATCGCTCGCCGGGACGTAGGTTCCGGCGAGCGGCTGCGAAAGCTGCGTGCCCCACGAGTTTCCCATCGGCGCTACAGCTTCTCGATATACGGCAGCAGCTCTTTGTAGAGCGCGACCAGGTTCGGCGGTGAGCCGAGATGAATCACGAGCTCGTTGAAGATGTCCTTTGCGATAGCGGCGGCGGTGCGCGGCGGCGCCGGCGGGTCGCCAGGCTCGGGCGCCGCGGCGGCCGCGGCCTTGTGCTCGTTGATGAGGTCATCGGCCTCTTGCGTCTTGCCCTCGCGGAGCAAGGCCTGCACGCGTTCGAGAACTTCGGCGGTAGGCATTAGATCCCCTGGATGGCGGTTGGCGGTCCGACCAGGACCATATCAAAGAAAATCTCCTCCGCGGTATCGGCCGAGGTCGAGAAGAGTTCGCACTGCGGCATGATGTAGGAATTGGTGTAGACCCAGACGCCCCAGTTCTGTCCGGTCTGGCCGAGATAGTCCCATCCGCGCTGCCCGTGAGCGTCGAGTGCGTCGTAGGTTTGCACCATGTGGCCGCCGGGTCTGTAATTCGGCGCTTCGGTGGGGATAATACGCCAGAATTTGCCGTGCGCAGCGAAGCATCGCCCACCGATGATCGCATAGCGGCCGGAGGGGATGGTCTGGTCGAAAGTCCAGGACACCGTGGTCCAGGCCGACGCGTTCAAGGTGACGGCGGCCGTGCCGTGCACGGTGAACATTCGGCCTTGAGGAGCGGCGACGAGCTGGCCGTCCGACATATTGACGGCGACGTAATCGGTTTCCGCACCGCCTGAGTTCTGGGCGGCGAAGATGTCGAGCTCGTCGGTAGGATTCAGCGCGATCGGGTTGCGCGAGAAGTCCCAGACTCGGGGCGGGCTCTCAAAGGTGGTGCCACGATTCACGGGGCCAAGCGTCCAATAGGGCCAGGGCAGGAAAGCCGGAGTCTGCGGCCGGCACATAGTCATCGAGACGCCGAGCGGAAATACACTGTGGAGGTAGCGGAGTTGATTGGGAATATTCAATCCGTTGTTGAGTGGCGGAATGATGTTCCCGACGTTTACATAGTTGAGCTGCTGAAAGGCCTGAGCGGTTCCCGTCGTGAGAGACGAGGAAAACGCTTCCATATGGAACATGCGATTTACCTCAGTCGCTCAGTTAAATTTTGCCCTTGTAGGCGGCCATGCCGGTCGACCAGGCGAGCATCCGGGCGTTGTTCGCGGCGCCCTTACCCTTGGGCATCGCGAGCACGGTCGCGAGTACGCTGGTTTCGGCCGCGGCGAGAGCGTTCGTCTTGGCGGCGTATTTTGCGGCTTTCTGTGTACCCGCGGCGGCGTAGTTGGTCTGGCCGTAGGTCGAGATCGCGTTGGCCATCGCGGTGAGGTCGACCGCGGCGATCTTGTTGGCATAGGTGCCGTTGGCGACCGCGGCGTTGACGCCGGCGATCCAGTTATTCTGATTCTGTACGGGGTTGGCATTGAACAAGGCGCGGGGGTTCAGCGTCTTATTCATCCACTTGCCGGCGTTCGCGCTGACGCCCGGGCCCCAATGGGCGGCCATCGTGGTCGGGTTAATGGTGCTGGTTGGGGTGATCGTGGCCATGCGGCTCCTCCGAAGTTAGAGAGCTACACGGCCCTTAAAAGCAGGAACCGCTACCACGATTCCCGATCCCTCGGGCCGTGGTAGCGGCGGCAAAGCGAGGCGACGATAGCAAGGGGTCGGAGTTTGTGTCAATTAGACGCATGCGCCGACCAGAGAACCCTGAATTTAAGTTGCTAGTAGAGCGTGGGCTTCTCGAGCGCGTTTACACTCACCCAACGGATGGGCTGAAGAACCGCTACAGGCTTGTCGACCTGGAAGGGACTAGGAAAGCGCTCGAGAAGCTGGGGCTTATCAAGCCGAGGAAGCTTAATTAACCACTATGGCAGGAACGCCTACATTCACGCCGGGCGGGGTGCCGCCAGGGAAGCGGCGCGTAACGCAGCAATCGACGCGGTTGCTGCATGAGTGGAGCCTCACGCAATCGTGGGAGGTTCCGCCCTTCTATGAATTGCGATTAGGGCCAACGCCGCTATTCGCCGGCGCGCCGGTGGTCACGCCTGAGATTGCGGGAATGCTGAGGCGCTCGAACCGCTACGCGGATATGGTCGGAATCACGCCGACGGAGATACAGGTCATTGAAGCGGAAATGGTCGCGGACCCGGGATCGCGAAGCCAACTGGAGTACTACATCGACCTTGTGCATACCACTCCGCTGCTTCAGCAATACCCAGGACGCGCGATCCAGGGCGTATTGCTCTGGGCCGTCGGTGATCCTGTGTTACAGCAAAAAGCCGCCGCTGTCGGGATTCGCGTGGTCCTGTATACGCCAGCGTGGGCGCAGGAATACCTCGCGACGAAGTACTATCGGCGATAGGAGGCGCGTCTAGCTCAGCGGTAGAGCGGCTGGGTCCAAGCCAGTGGCGTCGGTAGGCCGACCGACCGGGCGAGGTTCGACTCCTTGGGCGCGCGATCAATCCACACAATTCACAGGGCGAGTTCTGCACAATCGGAGGCAGAAATCGGCGCAACCGGTGGGTCGGAGATATTTTCGAATCGCGGATGGTGACCATCGCTTAAAAAAGGCGGAGCCTGCTTTAGGTACATATGCTTGACACGGACGCCACGATGTCAGATAAGTGTCAGCGTGGTGTCATCAGAACGTGGAGCGCGGATCTCGCGACAGGACGTGACCGATCTCGCGACTGCCTCTGAGCAGCTCGCGGTAGCCGCACAGACGATCCGCAACATGCACCCGGCCTGGGGCGAGGCCGTCGTCAACCTCATCATCGCCGTGAATGCCGTCGTCGTGCGCATCCAGAACAAGGGCGCAGAGGCCTATGCGCGCTATCTCGAGAAGCATGGGGCGACCGGCCGCCCGAGCTCGCCTCCGGAGGCCGGAACCAGTGATCAGGTCGCCGGCGAGCGATCGATGCCGCTGAACGAGGAGGAGAGCTAACCAGTGGCGAAAATAGAAGGCACGCCCTGTCTGAATTGCCTGGTGGTGAACGATCCTGCCGACATGATCGACGTGGTCATCGATCACCACGCCAACACGAATCCATGGGTCTTTCGCACCTGCAAGCGTTGCGCGATCGCGGTGATTCGAGCGGCCGCAAAGAGCGAGTTAATCGGCCTCGAGGAGGTGTTCCCCGGTGTTGACCTTGGCGCTGGAGATAATCGCCCTGCAGATTCTAGTTCTGCTGCTCCTGAGGCCCCTGGTGCTCTGGTACCTGGGGATCAGCCGGGCGGTGAAGGCCCTGGAGAGCATCGACGAGAGCCTGAGCTACCTGCCGGCGGTCCATCAGACGCGGATTCGGAAGAATAGGCCGCCGCGGTTCGCCGCGTAGATTAACGCTCAAAGGAGGCACCGACATGGCCGGTCTAAAAAAGGTTGAGTACGCCCGCAGGATGGCAATCAGAATCGTGCAAGCGATGTGGCGATTCGACGCTGAGTCCTTAATCTCGCTGCGCTCCGTAATGGACCGCATCATCAAGACCAAGCAGGCCACCGAAAAAAGTGTCAGCGAGACCATCGGGAGCGCTGGTCAATTGAAGCTCTCCTATAAGCATGGAAACGACCGCCGAGCAGATATTGAAGTCGAGAGCTCTGCTGTCAACGAGAACACCCTCAACGAAGCGCATCCTGAGCGGCTCAGCCAGGCGTAAGTTGATAACTGTGTGGATAAGTTCGGGGGCGCGCGATTGCCCCATCCTGGGCGCGGATCAATTGTGCCGGCGGAGGCTGTGTGGCGGTGGCGGAGCAGGCAACCGGCGCGGCATTCGCCGCGACCTGGCGCAACCAGGAGGGGGACGTCGTCGGGACCGCGTTCGGCGGGACGATGTGCTGGATGCCCAGGAAGCCGTGGACGCTGAGGATCGTACGGGAGGGGTACGCGCACATAATCCGTTGCGGCGAATGCCCCGGTTGTCTGGAGTTCGAGCGGCGCCGCCTCGCCGGGCGGATAACCGAGAAGTATGGTGCGAAGCGCGAAGAGGCGCGGCCATGTCCGCACCAGCCACTGACGGGCGGTGCGGCCGGGTCGTCAGCCCGCGGGTCGCGACTCTTCGTGGTTCGCATCTATGCGCCGCTCGAGCAGCACGCGGCGCTCTCGCACAAGTTGCATCGTCGACGTCGACTCGAGTTGGAGCCTGGGTATTGGCGGCTCGGCGCGGATTCGTTCGCGGTGCTCTCCCGAACGCGGAGTTTGCCCCCCCTTTCTCTGCGCGGGGCGCCGCTGCGGATTCGCGTCGAACCGATTCTACTCAGGCGAGGCAAGCGCGCGTGGAGGAGCCTGACAGGCGGCATCCTAGTCGCGCGCGAGGTCTATGGCGAGCAGACCAATCGATGGTACTGCCGCGGGCTGCCTAAAGCCGAACGGGAGAAATGGGAGGTGGATCGACATGCCGGAGCAAAAGGCTACTCGCGCACCAGCTCGCCGCGCGCCTGGAAAGGTTCCAGACTTCTCTTGGTTCCTCCGGAAGTCTGGCGACTTGGACGTGCTGATCGCCGCAGCTTGCGTCGGGATCTGCGCGCCGCCACGAGTCCGGAAGGCGTGGCACGAGTTATGGCAATCGTCGCTAGTGCTCTCGCCAAGCAGGAAACATCTTCCCTTATAGGGCCGGCCGTCAGGCCGCTCCTGACCAGCGATCAGGTCAAGCAATGGTATGCGGATATGGCACGGCGGAAAGCTGCGAGGACGGAGTCCGAGCGTACCGATCCTTCTTCTTCCCCCTCTTCTGGAGAGGGGGGTTACGCAAGTTCTGGACATTCTGCTGGCGCGGGACCGCCGCGATCGGAGGCCGGTGAGCGGCTGCACGCGGAGATGGAGCCATGGACGCCGATTCACCTACCGAAGTTGCCGGAAGATTCGCTGACGGAGCTCACGCACAAGCAGTGGCTACACCGAAAAACGCGCCGCGAGCTCGATGCTCATCTCGAGGAGCTGCGCATCAAGATCAAGGAGCGCGGCCGTGGTGGTAACTGAACCGAAGCGGAAGGCGGATGTGCCGGCGGCGAGCTCGCCGGTGCTCGAGAAGCACGTCGCGGCGGCCTACGCGTTTAGCGAGCTCGAAAAGCGTTTAGCGAGCTCGAGAAAAGCAGATGGGTACGCTGTCGTACTGGCTCGCAAACGAGAAAGAGCCGAAGCGGCAGCTCTACGCGGCGACGTCGACAACGCTGATGGCGTCCGAGCTGGTGAGCCGGCTGCTGGCGCTACAGGTCGCGCTCGCCGGCGAGGTGTGAGGCGTAAGGCGCCGGGATTCTACGCGCGCCAGCAAGGACAGACGCGCGAGAATGACAAATGGGAGAGTGCGTGATGACTGACTTTGAGCGGTTTGCGGAGGCGCTGGCGAAAACCGAGTCCTACGATGTACCAACCGCGTGGGGCGATCCCAAGAGCAGCGAAGGCAGCTCGATCTACGGCATCAACGGATCGAGCAAGGTCATACACGGCAGCAATTTCATGGCGTGCGGGCGCTGGCAAATCCACCCGGCGTGGTACGCAGAGTGGGCCGATCCGGCGATACAGGTCGGCTGGAGCTGGGACGAGGCATTCCGCGCGGCGCTTAAGCGCTTCTACGAGAAAGAGTCAGCCAACGTCACGACCGAGGTGGACAAGGCCATGATCTTCCATCTCGGCTCGTCGGCCTGGGCGCGCGGCGAGTGGGACAAGAATTATGAAACGCGCTTTAAAGGTTTCTACGGGGCGAAAACCGAGGCATCTTAGGTGGAACCGCGCGCGGCGAGTGGGACCCTTGGGACGTTATGTCAACTAGCTCTAGCTATGTGCTCGGCGGCTACAACCTAGAGAAGCTCGAGTTCTGGTGGTGGTACGCCTGGGCGGTGCGTACCGGCTGGCAGTATCCGTTCCGCCAGGCGTTGCGCATGTGGCGCCTCTATCGGTATCCACCCTGCCAACGATGGCCGATCGATCTGTGATGGCTGAGCGCGAGATTGTGACGGTGCCCGAGCTCGCGTCGTACCT
>DATLKM010000421.1:0-1658 GCA_035538435.1 Binatia bacterium | reverse complement strand
CCAGAACAAACAGGTCGTGTATAACACTCTGTTCCGGGCCACGACCGAAACCTTGACCACCATCGCGGCCGATCCCAAACATCTCGGAGCGGAGATCGGCTTCTTTGCCGTACTACACAGTTGGGGACAGACCTTGCAGTTTCATCCCCATCTCCATTGTGTCATTCCGGGCGGCGGGCTCTCTCCCGACAACAGTCGATGGATCTCCTGCCGCCCGCACTTCTTCCTGCCCGTGCGCGTGTTGTCCCGCCTATTCCGCCGCTTGTTCCTGACTGAGCTCCAGCAGGCCTTCGATGCCGGCAAACTGCAGTTCTTCTCCTCGCTCGAAGCCCTGCGTGATCGGCAGGCTTTCCAGAATCATCTCGATTCGGTGCGCAAGGTGGATTGGGTCGTCTACGCCAAGCCACCCTTCGCCGGACCGCAGCAAGTGGTGGACTATGTCGGCCGCTACACCCATCGGGTCGCCCTCTCCAACAATCGGATCCTGGACATCGAAAACGGCCAGGTGAAATTCACATGGAGGGATTATCGCGACCACAATCAGCAGAAAATCATGACCCTCTCGGCCGACGAATTTATCCGGCGATTCCTCCTGCACGTTCTGCCGAACGGTTTCCACCGCATTCGTTACTACGGTTTCCTCGCTAATCCACATCGCCAGGCGAAGTTGGAACTTTGCCGACAACTTCTCGGCGTGGCTCCCGCTGAGCTCCCTCCTGTCGTTGCGACAGCGGAGGACTATCGCGATCGATACGAGAGGCTCACGGGCCGTTCTTTGTGGGAATGCCCCGTTTGCCATCGAGGCCGGATGATCGCCATCCAGCTCCTGCCTCAAGTTCCTTCTTCGCCGACTATCAGAGATACGTCATGATCGATCGCCTGCGAATCCGATTTGCGCCAGCTATGGACTCCAGACTTTCGAGTCGAAGGAGTAGTGTTGTCTTGCGGAGTTCAAAACCTGCTGCGGTCACAGAAATAACCCAAGCTTTGCACGGTCCAGGTTCGCGCGAGCCTCCACGGCCGCCCCATCAACTTCATTTCCCCGACTCCTCTGCGACTTGCCCTCTCCGCGTTGTCTTCCGCTCTTCAAACAAAACGCATAGGCCACGGCTCCTGCCGCGGTTTAGTCCAACCCATTTTTGATCACCGGCGCGGCTCTGATCACATTTCCTCCCCGTACAGGCTTCCCATCGCCGCGCCGCCGATCTAAAAATGCTCTGCTTTGTGGGAAATCACAGCTGTGCCGATGGTCTTCACAACGATGGCTGATTTGAACTAATGACTATTCGGTGCCCCTCCGAAAACTCGTAGCGCGAATGAACACACCGTACTACAATGAAAACAGAGCTGTTGTGCCGCTCCCCGGTAGCTCAATGGTAGAGCGCTCGGCTGTTAACGGAATGGCTCTACACAGCTATCTCGCTGTTCTGGCGTCGCTTAAGGGCTTTCGGCCTGCAGTCCTACTGCTCGATCTTGTACCCAATCTTGTACCCATCAAGCAGGGTTGCCGATAAAGATGATCCTCAACGAAATGAAGGCCCGGATCTTGAAACATGCCCGGGGTTTTTTCTCACAACCGTGGACACCTCACGCCCATGATGGGCGAGTTGAACACCTGGTCTCGGATTGCGCTCGGTCTGCTGCCGGCCAAACCGGCG
>DATLKM010000420.1:0-6953 GCA_035538435.1 Binatia bacterium | reverse complement strand
GGATGTTTGCGGAATTTCTGGGCGCTGTGGGTTACAACGATGGTTCTGGCGGGCTTCGGCAGTGCAGCCGCGCAGGCAAGCTACAAGGTCACCGATCTGGGCACTGAGGGCAAGGACAACCTGGGTTGTGCCATGTCCCTGAACGATGAAGGCTGGACGGAGATCATGGCCGGGAACGTGGAAGCGGGAGAAGTGGATAGCATCTTCGGAACGCTGTTGAACGGGCGGGCGCTGATCGATGCCGGCGGGTTCAAGTTCGACCTGGGCACGCTGGGAGGGCAGAACACCTGGATGAACTGGGGCGAGATCAACGACTTCGCGCAGATCGTGGGATATTCCGAGACGTCAGTTCCCGACCCCAACGGCGAAGATATTTGCGGCTTCGGCACACACCTCACCTGCCGCCCGTTTCTTTGGCAGCTTTTTCACATGAGCGCTCTGCCCACCCTCGGCGGAAATAACGGGCAGGCGAGCTCGATCAATAACCGCGGGCAAATCGTTGGGTTCGCGGAAAATGGAACCCTGGATTCCACGTGCCCTCCCGGCACAACCAACGACCGGATTGCTTTGCCGGCGCTGTGGCAAAACGGCAAGGCTCAGGCTCTCCCCCTGGTGGCCGGCGACGTGGACGGCGACGCATTCTGGATCAACGATCAAGGGCAGGCAGTGGGGTACTCGGGAACCTGCACGGCGGCGCTTCACGCCGTATCGTGGCAAAACGGTGTTGTCTCCCAGCTTCCTGACCTCGGAACTGGCGGCATCGCCCAGGGCATCAATAACCAGGGCGAAATTGTCGGGACAGTGGGCAGCGCTGACGGCACCACCCAATACGGCGCGCTTTGGCAGAATGGCGTTCTCACAGATCTCGGCACGCTGCCCGGAGATATTGCCGCCATCGCCACCGGCATTAACAGCCAGGGCCAGGTGGTCGGCAGCACCTGGAACTCGAGCTTCGACTGGTCTCACGCCTTCATCTACCAGAACGGGGTGATGACCGACCTGAACATGCTGTTTCCGGCTAATTCGAACCTCTATGCAACCATGGCCAACAAAATCAACGAACGCGGGCAAATCTCGGGCATGGCAACCGTGCTGAGCGGGCCAGACGCGGGCAACATCCACGCATTTCTGGCAACGCCCGTAAACCAAAGCATAGGCCGGTCGATGGCCGATGTCGTGCGCACGCAGCCGAAATCGAATTCGCCGGATGAGGGTGGCTGGAATGCACGCAGATCCGGGCCCGGCCAATTCCTGCGGCCGGCCGGCCCAACCATGATTCCGTTGAAACCGTGAGTCTGGAGTAGCAGGTTCGAATCGATCGCGAGCTCGCGCTTGCGAGCTCCGATCGCCGGAAGTTGGGTGCTTAAAATTACCTGCGAGGGAGGGCGTCGCGGCCCTCCTGCTTTATTTTCAGGCCTTGGAAACGGGGTTGATTCCCCGTACCGACCGCCCCAGCGCCTACGAAACGCCTAGCTCGACACGCCGGGCCCGAACAGGCATACTGACGGGTATGTCGGAAGTTAGAAAACGATCGACACGCGGCCGGGCGCCCTCCAAGAATTCAGAGCGCACACGCGGACTGCTGTTGCAGGCGGCGTTTCACGAAATCCACCGGGCAGGATTTCAAGGCGCCGACACCGATGCCATTTTGGCCAAAGCGGGCGTAACCAAGGGCGCGCTCTATTACTACTTCGAAAGTAAGGAAGCTCTCGGCTATGCGGTGGTAGACGAAGTCATGGCCGACGACCTTCACCGGAAGTGGGTACAGCCCTTGCGCAACGCCGACAATCCCATCGATGCTCTGGTCGGCATTGTTCAGTCCGAACCGGTGAAAAGAGAAGATGTTCAGCGCAGCTGCCCCCTGCTGAATCTGTCTCAAGAGATGTCGGGCATTGATGAGGGGTTCCACAGAAGGACGGCGAAACTATTCGGCGCTTGGCACGGCGCGATCGCAGAATCACTGCGTGAAGGGCAGAAACGCGGCATGGTGAGAGGCGATGTAAACGTGAATGAAACGGCCACTTTTCTGATCGCGGCGTACGAGGGTTACGTCGCTTTAACCAAGAATTCGCAGAACCCCCGGACGATGCAGTCGGGCAAGAAAAGCGTGAGCGGCCAGATCGAGTCGCTACGCCCGGTGCGCGGCCGAACGCGAGTTGGCGGACGCGAGACGTCGCGGGACAAGAATCAACGAAGATCATCACGCGCTACGAGATAGCCGGACTGTGGCCATGAGCAGTTGGGGCGGATGGCCTATCAAAGCGATTTGCAGGCGCGGGATCTTCCGCACGGGAGAAAATGCCAGGCTTCAAGATGACTCCAAATCATTTATGAAGCCGGATGTGTTGTGGATTGATTGCCAGCGGCGGGAGAAAATCCAGGCCAAATTTCGCAGAGCTTCTAATCTCCGCTGGCGTGGTTTTGCGAGGGTACCAGAACCAGCCGGGGCCGGCTTTGCAGCGGGCGAGGCCGGGAAACCGTGACGCAGGCCTGCAGGATCCCGATCACCATTACGTACGCGGCCGCGACTCCAATCCCAACCGACGCGATCACGGTGCAACAAAGAATGAGAGGCATGAGCAGCGAAATCACAAGACTCACCTTACGAAATGACAGTTATCAGATGCAGCAGCCACAACTTTGGTCTATGCGCCTTCTTCAATCTATCCTGCCTGCGAGGGCGCCGCTGTTGACCATGCAGATTCCGTTGTAAAATACGGAGTAGAGCTGCGCACTCCTAATCTCGGTCATCTCTGTAGAGCTGTCGACGTTACGGAAGGGCAATCCAGCCTGTTTTTCGACCAGTCTCCAAATGGCTATTACCAAAATCTCCGTGCGCGGGGCGCGCCAGCACAATCTCAAGAACATTGATGTTGAGATTCCCCGTAACACGTTGACGGTGGTCACGGGGCTCAGCGGCTCGGGCAAGTCCTCGCTGGCCTTCGACACGATTTATGCCGAGGGGCAGCGCCGCTACGTGGAAACTCTTTCGACCTACGCGCGCCAGTTTCTGGACCAGATGGAACGCCCCGATGTAGATGCAATTGATGGACTTAGCCCTTCCATTTCGATTGAGCAGAAGACCACCAGCCGCAGCCCCCGTTCGACCGTCGGCACGATCACTGAAATCTACGACTATCTTCGCCTGTTATTCGCTTCCATCGGGGTCCCGCACTGCCCCAAGTGCGGACAACCGATCAGCCGCCAGTCGGCCGAGCAGATTGTGCAGCGGGTGATGGCTTTGACCCCCGAAGACCGCGTCATGGTATTGGCTCCGATCGTGCGCGGCCGCAAAGGCGAGTTTAAAAAAGAAATGGAGACGCTGCTCAAGCACGGCTACACCCGGGCGCGGGTGGACGGCGAACTGGTGAATCTGGACGACGACCTCAATCTTGATAAACGAAAGAACCACACGATTGAGGTTGTGATTGATCGCCTGCTGGTGAAGCCGGGTATTGAGCATCGGCTGGAAATGTCGGTTGGGCTGGCCATGAAGCTGGCCGGAGGGTTGGTGCAGATTGCCGTGGTGAATGGCGGGGAAACTTTGTATTCGGAAAAACTCGCCTGTCCCGATTGCGGCATCAGCATTCCGCAGCTTGAGCCCCGATCGTTTTCGTTCAACAGCATGTATGGGGCTTGCCCGGAATGCCACGGGCTGGGCAGTCGATACGATTTCGATCCCGCAAAAGTCATCACCGACTGGTCAAAGCCGCTGCTGGATGGCGGCTTGGGGCCGGGCTCGGCATCGCAGGGATTGATTCACGCGTTACAGATTACGGCGGCGGCGCACGGCATTGACCTGAACGCGCCGTTCGAAAAATTTCCCGACAAGATTCAGGATTTGCTTTTGAATGGCGAATCCGGGCGCGGGAAAACCGGTTTTCGGGGAATCTTCGGATACTTAAAACAGAATCTTGAAGAGTCAAGCTCGGAGGGTTATCGCGACTGGCTGATGGACCACATGTCGGCCAGCGAATGCCCGGTGTGCCAGGGCAAGCGCCTGCGGCCGGAAAGCCTGGCGGTAAAAGTGAAAGGCATGTCGATCGCCGATTTCACGGCGCTGCCGGTATCTCGCGCGCTGGAAGCGGCGCAAGGCATCCAGCTTGCCGGGCGCGAACAGCAGATCGCGGGCCGCGTGATGCACGAAATCGTCGAGCGCCTGCAATTTCTGAATGCAGTTGGACTGAACTATATCTCTCTTGACCGCTCGGCGGCATCGCTTTCCGGGGGCGAGGGCCAGCGCATTCGCCTGGCCACGCAGATCGGCTCCCGGCTGCGCGGGGTTCTCTACGTTCTCGACGAGCCGTCCATTGGCCTGCATCATCGCGATAACGGCCGGCTTCTCAACGCGCTCGAAAATCTTCGCGATCTGGGCAACACGGTTCTGGTGGTCGAACACGATGAAGAGACCATTCGCCGAGCCGATTACGTGATCGATCTTGGGCCCGGCGCAGGCCGGCACGGCGGCGCGCTTGTCGCCCGCGGCACTCCGGACGAAATCATGCGCGAGCCGAACTCGCTCACGGGCGCTTATATTTCCGGCAAGACCCAGATCGAGATGCGCTCTGAGCGCCGGCAGAAGAACGGTGCCGCCATCACGATTCTGGGCGCGAAAGAAAATAATCTCAAGAATCTCGACGTTACCTTTCCGCTGGGCGTGATGACCGTTGTGACCGGAGTTTCCGGTTCCGGCAAATCGACGCTGGTCAACGACATTTTGTATCGCGCGCTCGCCCGCCAGCTCTACCGCTCGCGCGAGAGAGCGGGAGAGCACAAGGCGATCATGGGCGCGGAGAACATCGACAAGGTCATTCGCATCGATCAGTCGCCCATTGGCCGCACGCCGCGCTCCAATCCCGCGACCTATACCGGGGTCTTCACCGCGATTCGCGATATCTACGCGATGCTGCCCGAATCGCGGGAGCGCGGCTACAAGCCGGGCCGGTTTTCCTTTAATGTTCCGGGCGGACGTTGCGAAGCCTGCCAGGGCGAAGGCCAGCGCCGCATCGAAATGAATTTTCTGCCTGACGTTTATGTGCTCTGCGAGGTCTGCGGAGGGCGCCGCTACAACCGGGAAACGCTGGCGGTAAAGTACAACGGATATTCGATTGCCGATTTGCTGGAAATGCCGGTTTCCGACGCGCTGCCGATCCTGGAAAACATTCCCCAGGTCAAGCAGAAGCTGCAAACCCTGGTCGACGTCGGCTTGGGCTACATTCACCTCGGGCAGTCGGCTGTGACTTTATCCGGTGGCGAGGCCCAGCGCATCAAGCTGGCGCGCGAGTTGAGCAAGCGGCAAACGGGCAAGACACTGTACCTGCTCGACGAACCCACCACCGGTCTGCACTTCGATGACGTGAAGAAGTTGCTCGACGTGCTGCATCGTTTGACCGACCTGGGCAATTCGATCATCATCATCGAACACAACATGGATGTGATCCGCAACGCCGACTGGATCATCGATCTTGGCCCTGAAGGGGGCGAAGACGGCGGCCGGATCGTAGCGCAGGGCACGCCGGAACAGGTGGCGCGGGTGAAGAAATCGTATACCGGACAGGCGCTGGTGGGATATTTTGGCAAAGCTGCCGGCGGTAGAGAATTGCCAATGGCCAGTTCGCAATAGAACCTTTTGCTCTTGTTTTTCGTCTATTGTTCAGAAGGAATCTTTTGTCGTCACTTCACAATCCGCAGTTCGAGCCCGCAGACTTGAATCGCGAAGGTCAAGGACCGGGGCCGCTGGCCGGCGAGCCGGCTCCACCTCAACTGCTGCCCCTCGAAGCGCCAAAGACTGCTGAAAACCCCGTCTTTAGTGGCTGGGATGTTCTCCAGATCGCCGGCTTCACCATGGCCACGCTGTTCCTCGTGCAACTCGTAGTAGTTTCCGCGGCCAACCACTTTCTGTACCCACGCGAGAGTTGGACGGATGTGGCCCAGAAGCTGAGTCTTGCCCTGGTTTCGCAGTTGATCACGTACGGCCTGGTCGCGCTGTTCATGGTTCTCTTGATCAGGGTAAAGTACAGCAGCGCGTTCCTGTCATCGGTGCGCTGGAACTGGCCGCGATCGTTATGGCCTTGGATCGGCATAGGCATTGTGCTCTTTCTCGGATTGAGTCTATTCAGCAGGCTGTTGCCCATTCCGCAGAGCACGCCGTTCGACCAGTTTTTCAAACATCCCCGCGACGCGTATCTCACCTCGATCTTCGCCGTGACGCTCGGTCCTCTGATGGAAGAGTTATTCTTTCGCGGCTTCCTTTATCCGGTGCTGGCACGGCGGCTTGGCCTGGTTGCGGGAGTCTTGATCACTTCGTTGCTCTTCGGGCTCTTGCACATGTTCGAGTACGGCTTCGCCTGGGGAATCGTGCTCATCATCTTTCTGGTCGGCGTCGCCTGCACGGTTGTGCGGGCGCAGACGAAATCGGTGGCCGCGAGTTTTCTTGTCCACGCGGGATACAACGCCACCAACATGGTGTTGATTGCCATTGCGACAAGCGGCTTTCGGCATATGGACAAACTTGGCGGTTAATCGCCCCCAATGAGGCGGAGCCGATTGCCGTTTCCCCAGCCCGCTTGCTACGATGAACTGAAGCCCGCCGCAAAATTGTGAAGCTCATCCTAAATTACATTGATGGCCGCTACGTGGCCGGCAAGCGGCAGTTTGCTGACGTGAATCCGGCGGATGGTTCGACCATCGCCCAGGTTTCGGAGGCGGACGAGTCGCTGGTCGACCAGGCGGTACAGGCCGCGCGGCATGCTTTGTCCGGAGAGTGGGGACGGCTGCCCGTGCGCGAGCGGGCCGTGCGCCTGCACGCGGTCGCCGCTGCAATCGAAAAACGCTTTGATTGCTTTGTGCAGGCTAAAGTCTCCGACACCGGCAAGCCAGTTTCACTTGCTTCGAAACTCGACGTTCCTCGCGCCGCGGCCAATTTTCGAGTTTTTGCGGATTTGATAAAGGTC
>DATLKM010000419.1:0-1759 GCA_035538435.1 Binatia bacterium | reverse complement strand
GCTGTCTCTAGTCGGCTTTGCCGAAAAGATCATCGAGTGAGAAGCCAATATTTGCTGCAGTGCATGGGTCTGCTTATGGCAGATTTTGTTGCAAAAGGCAGCGATTACTGATGCCTCCTCGCTGAACGCGAGGTTTGAATTGATCACCTGCGGGTCAGCTTATCTGCTGTACTGAAGCTGCGCAGGACTACGCGAAACAGGTCTCTACGACGGGCGGCGGCGGCCGGACGACAAGCTTGGCGAGCCTGCGGAGATTTTGCGCGATCGCCGCCAGCGTGAATTCGAACTGAGCGCCTCGCGGCCCACGCAATCGCAGGCGACCAAGCCGCAAGATGCGCTTGAGATGGGCAAACAGCATCTCAACGCGCTTTCTATCGCGTCGCGATTGCTCAAATGCTTCGGTCTTGGCGAGAGACCGGACTACGTCCCGCGCTTCCTCATAGATGCTTCGCGGGATTCTGCGGAAGGGCGTCTTTGGACAGCACTTCATCTTGAATAGGCAGCTACGGCAATCACGCGTGCTCGCAAGGTAAAGTAGTGTCTCTCCATCGTTGACCAGTTTGCCCGTCGTCCTGAGAACCTTGCCGGCTGGACAGGTGTAAACGTTGCGCTCCTTGTCAAACGAGAAGTCTTCCCGACTAAAGGTCCCATCCTCGCGACTCGACTTGTCGATCACCGGGATATGGGCCGCGATCTTCTTGCCGTTGATCAGCCAGTCGAGGGTTGCTCCCGAACCATAGGCGCTGTCAGCCGCGAGCCGCGCCGGCTTAATGTCGAAGCTCTGTTCGGTACGTTCGATCATGATCTTCGCCGCGCCGACTTCGGCCTGGCGGATCGCCCGCGACGCCTCAACATCCATTATGATGCCGGACTTCACGTCGATTAGATAATTGTCGGCATAAGCAAAGAATGCGGGGCCGCGCATCGCGCCGGTCCATTGTGCGGCCGGATCGGATGGTGACACAAACTTCGGCGTAACCTCGCTAGCCGCGCCGAATGCCGCGTCATCGAGCGTGGCGAGATACTCCCTAGTCGCGCGGCTCACTGCCTGCGCATCGAGCTCCTTGCTCCACTGGGGTCCGGGAGTCGATCGCTGCTTGTTAGCGTCGGCCATAATCAAGCTGGCATCGACCGCAAAGCCCTCTCCGCCAACCAGGCCAGCCGCAATGCACGCACCAACAACACGCTCGAAGACACTTCGGAAGACGTCGCTAGCGCGGAACCGATCACCGCGCGCACGCGAAAACGCCGAATGATCCGGTATCTTGTCCTCAATCGACAGCCCGCAAAACCAGCGATAGGCAAGGTTCACTCGCACATCCCGGCATAGCGCCCGCTCCGAGCGGATCGCAAACACGTAGCCGACAATAAGCATCCGGATCATCAGCACGGGATCGATCGACGGACGGCCAAGCTGCGGATAGTACGGTGCCAGTTCGGCGTGCACCCAACTCAAATCAAGAACGGCAGCAATCTCGCGTACCGGATGATCGTCCGGTACGGCCTCATCGAGGCTGAATGAATAGAAAAGTTGCCCCTGATCTCGGTTGAGCCGCCCCATCATGGTCCGCACCCGTCGCGAATCGCATCACTGGAACGGAATCACCGACGCAAAAAGCCTTCAACCGCCTTTTGCAACAAAATCGGCACAAAGCGGACATGCCGGTTGCGCTCAGCAATGTTCGCTTTCGGTGGCAAAGCCGACATTGCTGCTTCAGACCGTCCTTTCTGCTTTTAGACATTTGCGGCACTGGTTGGC
>DATLKM010000418.1:0-7316 GCA_035538435.1 Binatia bacterium | reverse complement strand
ATGGTTCTGGACATCTTCGCGCAAATCTTCCGGACGCTCTGGGCGCATAAGCTGCGCTCGTTCCTGACCATGTTCGGAATTGCGTGGGGCGTGGGATCGCTGCTTTTACTCGTGGGGCTGGGCGAAGGCTTCCGCTCGGGGAACAAGCGAGAACTGGCGCAGTACGGCAAAGACATTATGTTTCTGTATCCGGGGCGGGCGCCGGCGTTTGCGGGAAACATGAACTCGGCGCGGAATTATCTGCTCACGTACGAGGATTACTCCGACATTCGCAAGGAATGCCCGCATGTGCGCACGGCCTCGCCGGTATTGATTCGGACGGACGTACGGGCGGTGAGCGAGTTTGCCAGCGCCAATGGGGAGATTGCGGGGGTCGAGCCGCAGTTCAGCGAGATACGCTATCTGCCGGTCAAGCAGGGCCGGTGGCTGAATGGGCTGGACGAACAGCAGAGGCGCAACGTGATTGTACTGGGCGATGAACTGGTGAAGAACCTGTTTCCCGGGCGTCCAGCGATTGGGGCGTCAATTATTTTGAATGACATCAGTTTTGAGGTGGTTGGGACGGTGGAGCGGGTGGGCCGGGGCGACGACAACTCCACGAACATGCGGGGGTACATTCCTTTCCGCGAGATGGCGACCTTGTTCCCGCTGAAAGGCGAGAACCACGAGAATTCGATTTCGTTCATCAATTACCAGCCCCGCGTCACGGACGAACATTTGCTGGCGCGGCAGGAAGCGGAAAAGATTGTGGCGCGAAATCACGGGTTCGATTATCGCGACAAAGATGCGTTTGAAGGCTGGGACACCGTCCAGAATTCCAAGGCCGTGGGCAGCATCTTCGACGCCATGAACATGTTTCTGGGATCGGTGGGGTTGGTCACGCTGGCCCTGGGTGCGATTGGGGTGATCAATATCATGCTGGTGACGGTTTCCGAGCGGACGCGGGAGATCGGGTTGCGCATGGCCTTGGGAGCGACGCGGCGCAGCATTCTGGCGCAGTTTTTCCTGGAAGGCACCCTGCTGACCCTGTTCAGCGGATTGATCGGCATGGGGCTGGCGGCGGGATTAATGGCGCTATTGGGCACGGCGCAGGTGGAAGGCGGCTTCGATCCGCCCAAGCTGGTGGCTTCGACCGCGGTTTTAGCGATCAGTTGTCTGACCGTGGCAGGAGTGATCGCGGGTTTGTATCCGGCGCGCAAGGCCGCCATGCTTCAGCCGGTGGAAGCGTTGCGGCAGGAGTAATTTTCATGTTCCGAGATCTGTTTCAGGAAGCTTATGCGGCCATGCGGTTCAATCGCCGGCGGACCGCATTGACCATGCTGGGCATGGCGTGGGGCATTGCCACGGTGGTGATGCTGCTGTCTTATGGCAACGGCTTCGGGGAGGCGTGCACCAATATTTTCGCCAATTTCGGCACCAAGCTGATGATTCTGGTGCCGGGCCGCAGTTCCATGCAGGCGGGCGGGCAGAAGGCGGGGGCGCAGGTGCGCTTCACGCTTGACGACATCGATACGCTGACCACGAATATCCCGCAGATCACACACATCACTCCGGAAGTCGACAAGCAGGTCACGGTGTCGTTCGATACTCGGACCTACACGTTTGACGTCAGCGGCGATTATCCCAATGTGGATGCGGTGCGGGCGCTGAAACTGGCCACCGGGCGCTTTCACAATGCGCAGGACCAGATGCAGCGGGCGCATGTGGCGGTGATCGGTTCGGAGGCCAAGACCAAGCTGTTTTCCGGGCGTGAGGCCCTGGGCGAGCGCATTCGCGTCAATGGCCTGAGCTTTGAAGTGATCGGCGTGCTCGAGGCGAAAATGCAGGAGGGGGACGATGACATTAACCGCATGGTCTACATTCCCTTCACGACGATGAGCGATATCAAGGACACGCACTATCTGGATTCCATCTGGTTCAACTACGAGACCCCGGATTATGAGCGGCTGGAGCAGTCGGCGCGGCTGGTGATGGCGGGCGAGCACAAGTTCAATCCTACCGACCGGCGGGCGGTGCGGATTTTCAATCTGATGGAGCAGGTGCACCAGATGGAAGTGATCACCATCGGGCTGAAGATTCTTTTGGGATTTATCGGGACGCTCACGCTCGGCATTGGCGGCGTGGGATTGATGAACATCATGCTGGTTTCTGTAACCCAGCGAACACGCGAGATTGGCGTGGAAAAGGCGCTGGGCGCGCGCCGCAGGCATATCCTGTTTCAGTTCCTGGCGGAAGCGCTCACCATCACGGCCATGGGCGGAGTGCTGGGGGTTGTTTTGGCCTATGCCGTAGCGCTTTCTGTGGGCAGGCTTACGCTGTACAGCGCGGTGGCGAAAAACGCGACCAACGGCGACATCCGGCTGCTGATCGCGCCCGGAACTCTGGTGGTAGCCACGCTGATCCTGGGATTGGTGGGCCTGGTGAGCGGAATGATTCCGGCGATTCGCGCCTCGCGCCTGGATCCCATCGAAGCGTTGCGGTACGAGTAATATCCCTCCACAAACACCCGCTCGGCCTGAGCAATAGTCAGAATGCTGCGGTCTAGCCCTCGATTCGCCCTAGCTCCTGAAGGTAGATTCCTTACGTGAGCTTTCGCGCGACTACCCCTGCACCCGGATTCCGCATCTACGCTTCGGAACATTACAGCGGAGTGAGTTAAGAACGGCGCAAGAGATCGACGAAGTGAAGGAGGGACGTCGTGAAGAGAATGCTATTGGTTTCACTGGCATGGGCAGCGCTGTGCTGCGGGGCGGCGGCACAAGACAATCCTGCCTCTCCGATCTATCCGGATACGGCGCATCCGGCGCAGGTTTCGCCCAGCGACCAGGACGCCGCGCCGCAACAAATGAATCAGAACACTGGGCAGAACGATATGCCGGTGTACCGCGTGACAGTTTCGGCCCGTTCGGCGAAAGCAGTGAATTACCGGCACCGTGGCGGTTCGACGACGGTTTCTTTCCGCGGCACCGATCTCATGCCCGGCATCGAGGGCCACGCGAAGGTCGACGGGAAGGCGGGACGTTTGAGCATCGACGCCGAACTGACGCACATGATGCCTGCGACTTCTCTGGGGGGACAATTTTTAACCTACGTTCTGTGGGCGATCACTCCCGAAGGCCGTGCGGTGAATCTCGGCGAAGTGGTGCCGGGTGACAACGGCAAGGAAAAAATTAACGTCACCACCGACCTTCAGGCCTTCGGCATGATTGTTACAGCGGAGCCGTATTATTCGGTCACACATCCCAGCAATAAGGTTGTGGCTGAGAATGTGATACCGGTTGGCGTGAAGGGATTTGAAGAGCCAATCGACGCCAAATTCGACGTGCTCGAAGGCGGCCAGTACACGATCGACGTACCGGCCGACCAGTTGCCTTCGAGCCGCTCCGACCTGCGAGCGCCGCTAGATCTTCTGGAAGCGCGCAACGCGGTGGCCATCGCCAAAGCTGCCGGCGCGCAGCAGTACGCCCCTGACAGCCTGACCAAAGCCGAAGACATGCTGCAGCGGGCGGAAGATTATTACCAGAGAAAACAGGGGCGCACTCCGATCGGCACGGCCGCGCGCGGGGCCACACAGATGGCCGAAGACGCGCGAGTCTTGACCTTGCGGCGCATTGAGCAGGACAAGATTGAGGCGGAAAGGCGCGCCCGCCAGGAAGCGCAGGAAAAGGCGGAAGCCGAGGCGCGCGATGCGCAAGACCGGGCGCAGCAGGCCCAGGCCCAGGCCGATGAAGATGCCCGCCGGCGAGCGGAAGCCGAACAGGCCCGGGCCGATGCGGAACGCCAGCAGCAGGCTGCGCTGGCGCAACAACAACAGGCGGAGGCGGCGTCGGCCGCCGCGCAACAGGCGGCGGCGGATGCCGAGCGCCAGCGCGAAGAAGCCGATCGCCAGCGGCAGGAGGCCATCCAGCAGAAAGAGGAAATGCGCGCCCGTTTACTGGCGCAGCTGAATCAGGTGCTGCAGACGCGCGACACGGCGCGCGGATTGATCGTCAGCATGCCCGACGTGCTGTTCGACTTCAATAAATACACGCTGAAGCCGGAAGCGCGGGAACGGCTGGCGAGAATCTCGGGCATCGTGCTCGCTTATCCCGATTTGAAGTTGCAGGTAGAGGGATACACCGATTCGATCGGCAGCGACGAGTACAACCAGCAACTCTCGGAAAAGCGGGCCGAGTCGGTTCGCGATTACCTGGTGAGCTCGGGGGTTTCCATGAATAATGTGGCGGCGACCGGGATGGGGAAAGCCGATCCCGTGGCCGACAACAGCACCGCTGCGGGGCGCAAGCTGAACCGGAGGGTGGAGATGATTGTTTCCGGAGACGTAATCGGCACGCAACTTTCGCCGGCCGCTCCGGCGGGTGCGGCTCCCACGGCACCGCGGTGAGGCATATTTTCGGAGTCTTGCGAAAGCGCGGCGGCTGACTAAGCAGAATTGCCCGGGCCAGCCGGGCAATTCTGCGTCGAAACGAGAATGGGCCGGAGTTTCGCTACACCAGGCGTTTGCGGCGAACGAACGCGAAAAGACCGATCAGGCCTGAGGACAAGACGGCGATACCGCCCGGCTCCGCAACCGGGTAGGGAGTGACGGTAAAGCTATTCAGCTTTATTCCTTGCCCTACGAAGCAGGTGCCGCCGGTGGAATCGCATTCCAGGTAGGCCACTCCGCCGTTGTAATAAATGTTGTAATCGATGTTGGTAAGTTCGTTCACAAAGGAAAATCCGCCGGAATCGAGCATGCCTGTCTGGAAAGGAAACAGCAGGTTGTCATTGCCCGAATAGCCGTTTACGGCCAGCAGTTGGATCGGGTCGCCGGCCTGGCCGCCTCCCATGATGGTTGTCATGAGGAATGTACCGCCGCCTTCGTCGGTAGTGGCGAAGATGCCGGAACCGTTGCCGTAGGTAGACGACCACGAAATGTCAAAATAGGTGCTGACCGGACCGGCGTAAGCTTTTTGTGCGGCCAGGGGCAGGATGATAAGCGCGGAGAGCACAACGAGAGCGCGAGTCATTCGTTGCATGTCGGCCTCCTCTTTTAGAATTTAGTGCTGGGGACCCTGGGTTCTTTTGCGCGAACAAATGACTGAGGGAATCTAGCAGAAGATTGTTAAGAATCCGCGACCGCGAAGTTAAATTACGGCGACGCGTTACGAGTGGCTGTGGATTCCCGCTCTTGATGCGCCTGGGCGCAGAATTCAGAATCACAACTTTCCCCGATCTGGGAACGATGTTGTCCTTTCGATTTAAAGACTTCCAAGTTCCAACCTCGCCATAGGCGATCGATTGCCTTAATCTCGGCTAGAAGCGATCCACAGTACTCGGCTGAAGAGCCACCTTAAGAAGTAACTAATGATGTCCGCTTTCCACGCACCGCCGCCCCATCCCGCGGTGGAATATCGTCACCAGCGAATCTGTCGCTCTCTGGCGCTGGGGGCGGGCGCCGCGAGTTTTGGCACCGGCTTGCTGGCGCTGATCGGCTGGGCTTTTGCCGTTCCGGCACTCACCAGCATCCGGCCGGCTTTTCCCTCCATGAAGCCGATTACCGCGATTTGCTTCATGCTCTCGGGCGGGGCGATGTGGCTGCTGAGACTGCACGCCGGGGAGTCGCGGAGCGACCGGACCGGGCAGGTTCTTGCCGCCCGGGTCATCGGCGTGGTGGTGGGACTGGCCGGAATCCTGACATGGTTTGAATCCCGGTTGGGATTTTCAATTGGAATCGATGAAGTGCTGTTTCGGGCGGCGCTGAGGGCGGGCGGAGCGGTTAACCCCGGGCGCATGGCAGCGGCTACTGCGCTGGGGTTTGGATTTCTCGGCGCCAGCTTGTTCCTGCTGGAAGGCCCCCGGCCCCTTCGCTATTTGAGCCAGGCATTCTCGCTCCTCGCCGCTCTGAACGGAATGATCGGGTTGGTGGCCTATGTTTACGGTCAGTCAGCCCTCCAGCAGATCACGCCCTACAACAGCATGGCGGTGCACACTTCCATCTTATTTGTGTGCCTGGGAATCGGATTGCTGGCCAGCCGCCCGAAATTTGGGTTCATGGCGCCCATCACCAGCCAGCACATCGGCGGGCTGATGGGGCGCTGGCTTCTGCCTCTGGTTTCGATTCTTCCCATCATCCTGGGTTGGCTGCGCTGGGAAGGCGAACTTGCCGGACATTACAACACTGCGGTGGGGCTGGTGATCTTCACAGTAAGCACAGTGATCATGCTCAACCTCTTGCTCTGGGCCAGCACCTTCTGGCTGAACCGGGTGGATGGACAGCGCCGGCAGGCGCTGGATCGCGACGTGAAGCTGGCCGCGATTGTCGATTCGTCGGAAGATGCGATCCTGAGCAAAGACCTGGATGGAACCATTCTCAGCTGGAATAAAGGGGCGGAAAAGCTGTATGGCTACAGCGCCGCTGAAGTCATCGGCAGGCCCGTCTATGGGATCATCCCCAGGGAATATCAGGAAGACGCGCTGCATTTTCTCGAGGAGGTGGCTCAGGGGCGTCCGGTGCGGCGCGAGGAAACCGCACGGCGGCATAAGGATGGAAGTTTGGTCCATGTCTCGCTGCTGGTTTCGCCGGTGCGCAATGCGGAGGGCCGGATTATTGGAGCGTCATCGATCGCGCATGACATTTCGGAACGCAAGCGGGCGGAAGCCGCGCTGCGGGAAAGCGAGGAGCGGCTGCGGTTGTTCATTGAACACGCGCCCGCTGCCCTGGCCATGTTTGACCGCGATATGCGTTATCTCCAGGTGAGCCGCCGCTGGCGGACAGACTACGGCCTGTCGGACCGCGACCTGATCGGAATCTGCCATTACGAGGTTTTTCCGGACATCCCCGAGCGCTGGAAGGACGTGCACCAGCGCGGTCTCGCCGGGCAGATTCTGCACATGGAGAGCGACCGCTTCCAACGTCAGGATGGTTCAGAGCAGTGGCTGCGGTGGGAAGTGAGGCCGTGGCGGCGGAGGGATGGCGAGATCGGCGGCATCGTGATTTTCGCCGAGGACATTACCGAGAGCACGCTCTCGCGCGAACAACTGGCCGCGCAGGCGCAGCAACTGGCGGATACAGCCGCGGAACTGTTCAAGTCGCGCGAGGCGCTGGCGGAACAGGCGCGCACCCTTCAGTCGGTGCTCGACAATATCAACGATGGGCTGATCGCGGCCGACAGCCGGGGAAAGTTCATCATCTGGAACCCGGCGGCATATCGAATCCTTGGAAAGTCGAGGCAGGATGTGCCTCCCGAGCAGTGGTCCGAATACTATCGCGTTTATCTTCCCGATAAAGTGACGCCCTTCCCTTATGAGGATCTTCCCCTGGCAAAAGCGATCAG
>DATLKM010000417.1:0-11574 GCA_035538435.1 Binatia bacterium | reverse complement strand
GTGAAAGAGGATCTGATCGAGAAGCTCACGGTGCGGAAACAAACGTTGCGCCCCAAGTAGGAATCAGCGCCGAATCCCCTGTCCCCAGGGCCCTCGCGCTATACTTGCTGTATGTTTGGGAATTCGAAAAAGACGTTTTATCTGGAGACTTTCGGCTGCCAGATGAACGTGCATGACTCGGAAAAAGTCATCGGCACGCTGATACACGAAGGTTACCGCCAGGTGGAAACGGTCGAGCAGGCCGATCTGATTCTCTACAACACTTGCTCCATTCGAGACAAAGCCGAGCAGAAGGTTTTTCATCGTCTGGCCGATTTCAAGAAGCTGCAGGCTCAGGGCAAGAAATTCGGCGTTCTGGGTTGCGTGGCCCAGCAGGAAGGCGAAAAGGTTTTCGAGCGCGCCCCGCATGTGTCCCTGGTTTGCGGATCGGCCTCGTACACAAAGTTGCCGGAAATGCTGGCACAGCTGAACGGCGGCACAAGAACGCATGAAGTCCCGCGTGCGACCCGTGAAAACGCCGCGCTTCGGGATGACGCCGCGGATATGACCTTTGCCGCCAGTACTGGCGGCACGCGACCCGGCGACCGGGAATCTCAACTCATCCGCATCACTGGTCTCGACGACCGCGAAACCGACAAGTGTTTCGAGACCGAATTTACTGCCCGCAGCAATCCGCACCGTGGATACATCACCATCATCGAGGGCTGCGACAAATTCTGCGCCTACTGCGTGGTGCCGTTTACGCGCGGCAAAGAGCGCAGCCGGACGTCGGACTCGGTGTTGGCCGAAGCACGCCATATGGCCGATCTCGGCTATACGGAGATTCAACTGCTCGGGCAGAACGTAAACTCCTACTCCGACCCAACGGCAAAGCGTACCTTTGCCGAACTGTTGGCCGCGGTCGGCGAAGTTGCCGGGATTCGGCGCGTCCGGTTCACCACCTCGCATCCGCGCGATTTTGGGCGGGACATCATCGACGCGATTGACGCCGTGCCCGCGCTTTGCGATCACGTGCATCTGCCGGTGCAAAGCGGATCGAATCGCGTGCTGGACGCCATGCAGCGGCTCTACAGCCGCGAACAGTATCTGGAGCGCATCGCCTGGATGAAGTCAGCGCGGCGCAAGATCAGTATCACGACCGACGTTATTGTCGGGTTCCCCGGCGAAACGGAAAGCGACTTCGAGCAGACTCTGGGCCTGCTCGATGAGGTCGGCTACGACGGTGTTTTCTCCTTTAAGTATTCTCCGCGCCCGAATACTCCGGCGTTGATGTTGGAGGATGCAATTCCCGACAGCGAAAAAGCGAGCCGACTGGAAGTTCTAATGGCCAGGCAGAGAGACATTCAAAGGCGGCGCTATGCCAGTCACGTAGGCGAGACTGTGGAAGTAATGGTTGAAGGCAGGAACGACGCGCGCGGCCAGTGGATTGGCCGCACCAGCCAACATAAGACGCTGAATTTTACTGCGCCGGTGTCTGCCCCTCCCGGGATAGGAAATTACATCCAAGTAAAAGTGACAGGCAGCTTTCCCAACAGTCTTTTGGGCGAAATGGTGGTATAAATGCGCACAAGGGCAGGGCGCGCACGCTAGCCGAGGAGTTTCAATGGAAGTAGAGATGACAATCCGGGGCTTGCTGGTGGATCCAGTCAGCAACATGCCGATCGTGATTTTGAAGGACGTGGCCGGCGAATCGGTTTTGCCGATCTGGGTGGGAGTGTATGAGGCCAATGCGATTGCCCTGGAGATGGAAAAAGTAAGCACGCCGCGTCCTATGACGCATGACCTGATCAAGAACGTGCTGACCGGACTGGAAGCGCAGGTCCACAAAGTGGTTGTGACCGAACTGCGCGAAGACACGTTTTATGCGGTCATCTGGCTCGAGCGCGGCGGGGAAGTCGTCAGCGTCGATTCCCGGCCATCCGATGCCCTGGCCCTCGCGCTGCGCATGGACTGTCCAATCTTCGTGGATGAGATTGTGCTCAAGAATTCCAAGCAGTCGGCGAACATGTCCGACCGCGTGACCGCCGAAGAGCTGCGCAAGTACCTGGAAGGGTTGAACGACGAAGACCTGGGCAAGTACAAGATGTAGTTTTTAAGCTTCCGGTTTTGCCATCCCGCCCATGAACCTTCACATCAACGGAGAAGAACGCTCGTTTGACTCACTGTCGGCGGAATTCACGCTGACGGCATTGGTCGAATCCCTGGGAATGACGTCAGACCGCGTCGCTGTCGAGCTAAACCGGGACATCGTTCCCCGTGAACAATGGAATCGGACGGCGCTCAAAAATGGCGACCGGCTTGAGATCGTGCACTTCGTGGGCGGCGGCGCGGAGAAGAGTCCGATCGTGCCCGCACTCTTGTAGTAACCCCAATTCCACAACTCTGCCGTTGACACTATCAGCCCTAGACCCTAAGAATGTTTGAAACATAAGAGCACTAAATTGTTTCAAACATAACTGGGATTTCATGACAGATAGCTTCTCATCGCACCAGGTCATCGCGCTCACGGAGATCACTGCCCGCCAGCTTCAGTGGTGGGACGAGCGCGGGGTGGTTACGCCGGCGCGGGAAGGCCATCGGCGCCTGTATTCCCTGCAGAACCTGACCGAAATCGCGGTTATCTGCGAATTGCGGCGCAAGGGTTTTTCATTACAAGGGGTGCGAAAGGTCATGCGTTTCCTGGACCGCGAATTTGGCAAGCGGCTGGCCGAAATCGTGGATCGCGACTCCGATTTTCATCTGCTCACGGATGGAAAGAACCTGTATCTGGAAACCTCGGCGCAGCAGATTGTCGATATCTTGAAGCATTCCGATCAGCCGATTCTGGGCGTATGCCTCAGCGATACGGTGCGCCAGGTGCGGGCCGAAATCGACGCCAAAGAGCTTGCGGCGCGGGAAGCCAACCCAAAAACGGTTCGTGGCAACAAGAGCGAGAGAAGAAAAGCGAGTACCTCCGTAACATCGTCGGTTACTCGCAAGCGTGCTAGAAAGGTTTCTTAGCGCAAGGGGTAGCGAGTCAGATGTGGACTCTAAGCAGCTCCAGGAGGAAGGCATGGTGGGAGAACTCGATATTCTCAATTGCTGGTTGCCGGAGCAGATGCAGCCGGGAACTATTTTCGTTCTGGAGAACGCGGGTGAGGTTGGCGAAAAGGACGATCCTTACTGGGCCGTGCTGGCCTGCCCGTCGTGCGGCATGCTGGGCCTGATTACTCGGCGGCAAATCAACGGCCTGATTCCGGTGATTTGCGGTTCCGAGCAATGTTCGGCGCAGTTCTTTATCCGCGAATCGGAAGTGGTTGTGCGCAAACCCTTCTAGGGGCTGCCAATCCGGCCTGCCAGCGAGCCCGCCGACCAGAACTCCAATCCGCATCTTCAGGATTCTTAGCTGTTCCTTATTCCTTCGCCTGATTCGCTCAAACCAGCATCCCGCGCAAGGCAGATGCTTTTTCACGTTCTAATGAGTAAGGTTCAAGCGCGCACATAGAATAGAGCGGTCGAATCTGTTTCAGGAGACACCCATGAAAACCATAACTTGCGGATTTGCATTGCTTGCTCTGGCAGGTTCTGCATTTGCGCAGGAACACCCGGCTGTCAGCGCCATGCCCAACTCGGTCTATGTTGGCGGCGACGGTAAATTTGAAACTGCTCCCGACACGGCGGTCTTGCAGTTCAACATCTCGGTGCAAGACGAAACTGAGCAGGTGGCATATCAACACGCCTCGAAAGAGACCGACGAAGTACGGCAAGTGCTGCGCACGAACGGAATCGAGCCCAAGTCCGCCAACATTGGATTTCTTTCCGTACAGCCGGCCTATGAATGGAAGAATGGCCGGCAGAGGCCGGTTGGATACCGCGTGACTGCCGATGTGACGCTCAAGCTGAAAGATTTCGCGAAGATCGGCCCCATCACCCAGCAGTTGGCCGATGCCAACGTCAGCGAGACACAAACATTGAGCTATACGCTGGAAAATATCGACGAGGGCAAGAACAGAGCCGTGGAGGACGCTTACCGGCGCGCCCGCAACTCGGCCGAAACCGTTGCCCGCGCCAGCGGGCGGTCGCTGGGAGAACTTTCCTACGCCTCGGTTGACACGTTCGAGAACCCGCGCACTCCCATGCCGCGATTCGCGCGCGCCATGGTGGCCTCCAAAGAAGCCGCACCAGCACCAACGGAGGAATTCACGCCGCAAAGCGTGACCGTCACGGCCCACGTAAACGCGCTATTTAACTTGAAATGACGGTTTGTTGGGAATGGGCGAACGCAAGGCTACGGGGCCTTCGCGACCGTAATTCTGTGCAGGTCAACTGGAATATCGCGCTGCACTTCCATCTCAATTGAGGTGCCAACGTCCAGCTTTACATCCGGTCCGCGTTTCAACAGCGCCCAGGCAATCCCCGCGGCAGCGCCGGCCCCAGCTCCAACCCGGGCCCCATTCAGCGATCCAGTGGCCACGCCCCCCGCTGTAGCGCCGGCTACCGTCCCATACGCACCGTTCTTGGCCGCATCCTCAACGCGCTTGCCGGTGTCCTTGTCGGCCTGAATAGTACCCTCTGAGTCCTTCACCGAATTGCTGTCCGACCCGGGCGTATTCTCGATGGAAGCAGGCAGCATGAGGGTATATCCGCTGGGATAAATCATGGAAGTAAAGTGCATCAGAATTTCCGAACGGCCTTTGCCGTGGCCGGCCCGTTCTACGTGGGAAATTCTGCCCTGGACATAAGTTCCGGCGGGAACCAGCACGCGTTCATTCAACACAAAAGGGAAGGCAGTTGTGGCATAAACCGGGTCACCCTCGCGTGCGTTCTTGGTTGAGATGGCCTGCGCCAGGGTCAGAGGAATTTTAGCCCCGGCTGGAATGGTCAGCAGATTGGAATCGGAGAGCTGATTTGGGGACGGTGACGTGTTTTTCTGCGCTGGCGCGGTCGAGAGATTCTCTCTGGGCGACCCACCTTCCTGCCCCATGCAGATACCCGCGGCAAAGATTACCATCCAAATCGCGCGCATGGCCGGCCTCCTGGAATGACTTCTGGTTGTCTGGGAGCGAGAATACCACCAATCAGCAGCTACGATGCGCCTTAACCGCCGGCCGGGTTGCCTGGGCTTTGCCATTATCCTGCGCCGCGTAAGGTCCAAAAGTAGGCGATCGTAAGCCCGATCATGACCACCGTGGTCAGCCAGGCCACAAAGTTAAACAGAGGCGTATTGACATAGTTGCCCATCAGTTCTTTTTTGTTCACCAGCAACAGCATGAAAATCAGCACAAAGGGCAGAACGATTCCGTTGACCACCTGCGACAGGACAGCGATCTTGACGAGCGGCAGGTGGGGGATGAGCAGCACCGCCCCGCCGGCGACAATCAGGAGCGTGTAAAGCCAATAAAAGAACGGCGCTTCACTGAAGCGCATTCCTACGCCCGATTCGAAGCCAAGTCCTTCGCAAACCGTGTACGCGGTGGAAAGGGGCAGAATCGAGGCGGCGAACAGAGAAGCGTTGAACAGGCCGACAGCGAACAAAATGTAGGCATACTGCCCGGCCAGCGGTTTCAGCGCCTGCGCGGCATCGGCCGCATACTTAATATCGCCGTACCCGTGGACATAGAGCGTCGCCGCGCAGGCCACGATGATGAACCAAGCAACCACGTCGGTAAAAATGCAGCCGGTAATCACGTCCCAGCGCGAAGCCTTCAGCCCGCGGCGGGTCACGCCTTTCTCGACGATGGAAGATTGCAGATAGAACTGCATCCAGGGCGCGATCGTGGTGCCGACTACTCCAATCACCATGTACAGGTAAGCCTGGTCGCGAAAGGCCCGCAGTGATGGCGGTTTAATCGTGGCCAGGCCGGCATCTTTCCACTGTGGGTGCGCCAGGCTTCCGGCGAAGATGTAGGTGATGTAGAAAAACGAGGCCGTGAGGAAGACCTTTTCCACGCTCTTGTACTGGCCCTTGACTACGATGAGCCAGACAATCACGCCGCACACCGGGACCGTGACGTACCTTGACAGCCCGAACAACTCAAGGCTGGTGGCAATGCCGATAAATTCCGTTACTACGTTGCCAAAGTTGGTAATCAGAATGCCGAGCATCATCAGGAACGTAATGCGCAGCCCAAATTCCTCGCGAATCAAATCGCTCAAGCCCTTGCCGGTTACTGCGCCCATGCGCGCACACATCTCCTGTACCACGATGAGCGATAGCGTCACCGGGATCATGGTCCAGAGAAGAAGATGGCCAAACTGCGCGCCGGCTTGCGAATACGTGAGTATCCCGCCGGCGTCGTTGTCCACGTTCGCCGTGATGATTCCGGGTCCTACGACGGCCAGGAACACCAGCGTCTGGCTCTTCCAACGTTTGAACTGGCTCATCTGGGCATTGCGACGGCATATTACGAAATTTGATCGTTCCGCCGCGGCCAAAGGCCGCGAAAATGGGACGAAGCCGAATCAGGATAAATGCAGCCGCGAATCTGAACAAAGGAAAAGTGACTAAAGGTAAAGAAAATCGTGCCAGAAGGACCGCCCGGCAAAACCGCACTGGAGAGGATATCTATGCCTGCAAGGTATTTTGAGGAACCGCATTCATTAGTACACTCGGCACCCGCTTTGGCTCGCTTCTCGGTTTAAGATGATTCAGAGCTTTAGTTTTCATTCTTGAGATGACCAAGAACTCTGCCCGCCTTTTTTACCTGTTGATCGCCCTAGTAGTAGTTGTGTTGGACCGCTGGACGAAACATTTGGCGGCGCGCCGGATCCCGCTTTATCAGAACATCCAGGTCATTCCCGGGTTTTTTCGCCTGACGCACACCGAAAATACGGGGGCGGCTTTCAGTATGTTCGCCGATTCTCCCTCTCCCTGGAAGACGGACCTGCTGATCGCATTTTCTGCGCTGGCCCTGATAGTCGTTTCCGTTCTTCTGTGGAAGAACCATCAGAGGCAGTTGGTCACCGGCGTGGGCTTTTCTTTGATTCTAGGCGGCGCTTTGGGAAATCTGTGGGACCGGCTGGCGCGCGGCCGCGTAGTCGATTTTCTGCTTTTTTATATAAAGCACTACCAGTGGCCGGTCTTCAATCTTGCTGACAGCGCCATTGTTGTGGGCGCGAGTTTGCTGGTGCTGGAAATCGCGTTCGCAAGGCCCTCCTCCAGGCCTGACATGGTCGAACCACATACACCGTAAGCGGAGCCGCATTTCAGAAGCCTCGGTTGCCTTGAACCGAATCTCAAGCGGCTTTCTTGAGTCCATTCTTAACTAAGCCGAGATCGATCAGACTTTCGGCAGTAGCCGCAATGGCGTCTTCGTTGGACCGCGGTTTCCAACCCAGCACTCGCTGGGCTTTTTCGCCGGTCGCATTCTTGCTCCTGCCCAACTCCGGAAGAATCTGCCGGATCGCAGGATCAAACCATGCCGCGGCGTGTAAAACAAAATTGGGCAGTTGGCGCGTAGGCACTTTTCTCGCTTGGTCTCCCACGCGGCGCTTCAGAATCCTGGCGAAATCCAGCATGGAAAGAAAATTCCCCGCCACCGCCAGGAAGCGCTCACCACTTGCCGCGGGATGGACCATGGCGCGCAAGTGCAGGTCGGCCACATCGCGCACATCGACGGCCCCGAAACAAAGCCGCGGCAACCCGGGGACGTCGCCGTCGAGCAGGCGTTTGACAATCAAGATCGAAGTCGAATAATCGGGACCCAGGACGGGGCCAAACACGCCCACCGGATTGATCACCGACAGTTCCAACCTGCCGGCGGCGCGGCGGCCTTCACAGGCGTTGAAATCCCACGCCGCGCGTTCAGCGATGGTCTTCGACTTCACGTACGCGGTCAGCCCTTCGCCGCCCAGGTTGGTCCAGTTCGTTTCATTGAAAGGCGTCTTCTGCGGCCCATGGCCGTAACCGATGGCGGCAAATGACGAAGTAAGCACAACCCGCTTCACGCCCGCGTCACGAGCCGCGCGCAGGACACGCAAGGCGCCTTCGCGGGCCGGAATAATCAACTCGTTTTCGTCTTTGGGCAGCTTTTCCGGAAACGGAGAAGCTACGTGCAGCACGTACTCGCACCCGCTGACTGCCTCTGCCCATCCGTCATCCTTGTTAAGGTCGGCAGCAAAGAATGACAACCGGCCGGTGGGCTCGGCTCCCGCTTTATTCAGCACGGCGCGAACCCGGGGCTCGCTCTGCAGACTCCGCACTGTCGTCCGTACCTCGTGTCCCGCGGCCAGCAATTGCAGAATGCAGTGGCTGGCGATAAATCCCGTCCCCCCTGTGACTAGAACCTTATTCATGGATATTCGATGCACCTGCCTGTTCAGAAAGTGCAACCGGGCGGCCGGCAAAACCACGCCCGCCCTGACCATTATTAGCATCCAAAGCATCCAAAGCGTTCCAACCGTTCGCTAAAAATAACTTGTAAGCTGGTAAAGCAGGGAACGAAGCTATGGCAAATGCCCACCTCTCAAGATTCTGCCGCATCGACCACGGTAAACATTTTCGCCTGAAAGATTATGATCCTTCCGATACCGGAAAGTGGAATTCCAAGGAAGAAGCGGAAGAAAAACTTGCCCAGGATATTGCCCTGCTGGAGGAATTGCAGGACAAGCTTTACGCCCAGGATTTCTGGTCGGTGCTGTTGATTTTTCAGGGAATGGACGCTGCGGGCAAAGACGGCACGATCAAACACGTCATGTCGGGGGTGAATCCGCAGGGAGTGCAGGTGCACTCGTTCAAGGAACCTTCCTCTACTGAATTGCAGCACGATTTCCTGTGGCGCACGACTGTTGCGTTGCCCGAACGCGGCCACATTGGCATCTTCAACCGCTCTTACTACGAAGAGGTGCTGATCGTGCGCGTTCACACAGAACTGTTGAAGAACGAACTGCTGCCACCATCGCTTGTCACGAAGAACATTTGGGAAGAGCGCTACGAAGACATCCGCAATTTTGAACAGCACATGACGCGCAACGGGACGGTGATTCGTAAATTCTTCCTGCACAGTTCAAAAAAAGAACAGAAGAAACGCTTTCTGGAACGTCTGGACGAACCGGGAAAAAACTGGAAATTTTCCGCCTCCGATATTCACGAACGAAAATATTGGGACGATTACCAGGGTGCTTACGAAGAGACGATCCGGAACACTGCCACCAGGCACGCTCCCTGGTATGTCATTCCCGCCGACCACAAATGGTTTGCCCATCTGGCGGTGGCTTCGGCGCTGGTGGAGACGCTCGAGGGCTTGGATCTTTCCTATCCCAAGGTCAGCCAGGCAAAACGCAAAGAACTCGCGGCCGTACGCAAGCAGCTCGAAAAACAGTAGCGGGACCAGCTCCTTCCATTTCCTTTCAGTCGGCATTACCATTAACAGCGTTTCCGTTTTGTTCATTGCGATCTGGGAGCGTTTCGAACATGGGTCAACGGGCCACATTGTGCGGGTACTTTTCGGGAACTTTCAATAAGCTGTGTGCATTCGTATGCTGCTTCGTTCTTCTGTCGGCGCCACTATCAATCGGCCAAACTAAACCGGAGCGTCAACCGAAGGCGGCCAAGACTGGGGAAAACAGTGTTGACTCCGCCAAGCCATCGACTGAAAAAAAGAGCGCAAGCGAGACTGAATCGGAAAAACCCGAGGACAAGCCCTTCAAGGGCATGAAGTATCGCCTGATCGGGCCGTTCCGGGGCGGCCGCTCGCTCACGGCCGCGGGCATTCCCGGCGACCCATCAACCTATTATTTCGGCGCGACCGGCGGCGGGGTGTGGAAATCGACGGACGGCGCCATGACCTGGTCTCCAGTTTTCGATAAAGAGAATACTGGATCGATCGGTAGCATCGCCGTGGCCAATTCCGACCACAACACTATCTATGTCGGTACCGGCGAGGCCTGCCTCCGCGGCAATATCTCCCAGGGCGATGGCGTGTACAAATCTCTCGACGGCGGCAAGACCTGGAAGAATCTCGGCCTGCGCGACACTCGTGCCATCGGGAAGGTGATTGTCAATCCCAATAATCCCGATGTCGTTTTCGTCGCCGCTCTGGGCCATCCTTACGGGCCGAACACGGAACGTGGCATTTTCCGCACGCTCGACGGCGGCAAGACCTGGGACAAAGTTCTCTACAAGGACGAAAACACCGGCGGCGTCGACGTCGCCTTCGATCCCCGTAATCCCAACATTCTTTTCGCCACGCTCTGGCAAGTCCGCCGTACTTCCTGGAGCCTGAACGATGGTGGCCCAGGCAGCGGCCTTTATCGTTCCAATGACGGAGGCGCAAGCTGGAAGCGCCTCGAGGAACATGGCCTGCCCAAAGGCCCCTACGGCCGCATTGGAGTTGCTGTGGGAGCAAACTCCGACCGCGTCTACGCGCTTATCGAGGCCAAGGACCCCAAGGGCGGTCTCTACCGTTCCGATGACGGGGGTGACAGCTGGAGCTTCGTGAATCCGAGCCATAGCCTGTGGCAGCGGCCCTGGTACTACATGCACATCATCGCCGACCCTAAAGACGAAAATGTCGTCTACGTCATGGACGTCGAGTCGTACAAATCGACCGACGGCGGCCACCTGTTCAACAAGGTCAAAGTTCCGCACGGCGATAATCACGGCCTGTGGATTGATCCGAAAGATACGCGACGCATGATCGCCTCCAACGACGGCGGCGTCACCATCACGCTCGACGGCGGCAAGAACTGGACGCGCGAGGACAATCAGCCGACCGCGCAGTTTTATCACGTGATCACCGACTCTGCCATGCCGTACCGCGTTTACGGCTCGCAGCAGGATAGTGGCAGCGTGGGCATTGTCAGCCGCAGCGATCGCGGCGACATCGACGTGGAAGATTGGTACGACGTGGGCGGAGGCGAAGCGGGTTACATCGCGCCCTATCCTCCCGACCCCAACATCGTCTACGCCGACGACTATCAGGCGACCATCAGCCGCTACGACCGCCACACCGGGCAGGTGAAATCGATCACCGAGCAGCCCGAGCTTTCTGACGCGCACGGCGCATTCTCCATGGAGCACCGCTTCCAGTGGACCGCGCCGCTGATGATTTCGCCGCACGATCCCAACACGCTCTATCACGGCGGCGAGCGCCTGTTTAAAACTACCGACGGCGGCGTGCACTGGACCGCCATCAGCCCCGACCTCACACGCGACGACCGCAGCAAGCAGCAACCTTCCGGCGGCGATATCACCCTCGACGATACCGGCACCGAGTTTTACGACACGATCTTCGCCATCGCCGAATCACCCGTCGCGAAAGATTTGATCTGGGTCGGCACCGACGACGGCCTGATTCAACTCACCCGCGACGGCGGCAGGAACTGGGCGAATGTCACGCCCAAAGACATGCCCGCATGGAGCCGCGTGAGCCAGGTCGAAGCTTCGCCTCATGAAGCGGGTACTTTGTACGCCGCCGTGGATCGTCATCAGGATGACGACTTGAAGCCCTACATCTTCAAGACCAGTGACTATGGCAAGACCTGGACGAAGCTAGGCAACGGTATCCCCGAGGGAAGTTTTGTTCGCGCGGTGCGCGAAGATCCGAAGAAAAAAGGCCTCCTCTACGCGGCTACCGAAGGCGGCGTTTATTTTTC
>DATLKM010000416.1:0-5468 GCA_035538435.1 Binatia bacterium | reverse complement strand
ATTTCGAATTGCATCCCCGCGATCTGGACCACCCCAACTTCGAGTGGAGTTTTCAGCGCCAGCTCTATGACGCGCTGCACGATTATTTTGTGGAAATGTTCATTCGCACCCCGCAGGACTTGAAGGAACGCCGCCTGAGTGAATCAACTCCGCCAAACAATTGAAGAAGAAATTCGCGCGCGCGGGCCGGTTCCGTTCTCGCGCTACATGGAGTTATGTCTCTACCATCCCCAGTTCGGCTATTACTCGCGCCATGCCGCCCAGTTCGGCAAGGCCGGCGATTTCTACACCTCGAGCGATGTGCATGCCGTCTTCGGCCGACTCATGGCGCGCCAGTTCGACGAAATGTGGCGCTCCCTTGGTTCGCCTTCTCGAATCGATGTAGTTGAATTCGGCCCCGGCCGCGGACTTTTCGCACAGGATGTTCTCGACTGGTCGGAACAGAAATTTCCCGAATTCTTTCGCGCCCTGCGGTATGTTCTGTCGGAACGTTCGCCGGCCCTGCGGCAGAGAATGCGAGAGACACTGAAGCGGCATCTCGAAGCAGGCAAGGCCACAATCGAAGACAAGAAAGGCGAAACCTCAGGGGCTGAAGCCCAACCTATTCGTCATGCCGCCGGCGCGGCTGAAGTCGCGCCCTTTCAAACCATCGTTTTCGCCAACGAATTTTTCGATGCCTTGCCCGTCGACATTCTCAGCACGCAAGGCTCGCTGCGCATCGATCTCAACCAGGGCCGCCTCGTTGAAACCTGGGCGACACCGTCTTCGCAGGAACTGGAATTCCTCGACCGCTACTCGGTTCATCCCGAACCCGGCGAACGCGTCGAAGTCGCGCTCGCAGCGCAGCGTCACATGGAAGAGATCGCATCGGCCATCCGGCGCGGATTCCTCATCGTCATCGACTATGGCTACACGCGCGATGAGCAACTCGCCGGGCGCCATCGCGGAACGCTCAAAGCCATCCGGCAGCACGCCATCAGTGCCAGCCCATACGACGCGCCCGGCGAGCAGGACATCACCGCCGACGTGAACTTTACCGCTCTCGCCGCCGCCGCCGGGGAAAATGGAATGCTCACGCACAAGCTGATGACGCAGTCACAGTTTCTGATGGGCATCGGCGAAGCCACGCAGTTCGCCGACGCCTTCGAAGAATGCCGCCTGCCGCAGGAGCGCGCCAAACGCGCCTTGCAACTCAAGCATCTGGTCACACCCGCAGGTATGGGGGAGAGTTTTCACATGCTGGTGGCGGGGAAGGGAATCGAGCCGGAAGAAATGAGCGGCCTTACTGGTTTGGGATTCGCGCGTGGGTAGCGGTGCAGATGCTTAACAGGTGCGTTGATCCTTCGCTCAGGACAACAGCGCAGAGAAAAAGTTAGCTTTTCCCCGCCGCCTCCGGGTACTCATACACCCCCCGCCCCGACTTTCTCCCCAGCCTTCCCGCCTTCACATACTGCACCAGCAGCGGAGCGGGACGGAATTTTTCTCCCAGCGATTTGTGCAGATACTCGAGAATGTGCAGGCGCGTATCCAGCCCCACCAGATCGACCAGTTCAAACGGCCCCATGGGGTGATTCAACCCCAACTTCAGCGCCTTATCGATATCCGCCGCCGAAGCGACCCCCTCTTGCAGCATATAAAACGCCTCGTTGCCGATCATGGCGTTGATGCGGCTGGTGACGAATCCCGGCGCTTCTTTGATCACGACGACTTCTTTGCCCATGCGCTTGCCCACTTCAACGGCGCTGGCCAGCGTGTCGTCGTCGGTTTCCAGCGCGCGCACCACTTCGAGCAGCTTCATTTTGTGCACGGGATTGAAAAAGTGCATGCCCAAACATTTTTTTGCCCGATAGGTCACGCTGGCGATTTCAGTAATGCTCAGCGAAGAAGTGTTGGAGGCGAGTATGGTCGTAGGCCGGCAGATTTTATCGAGCAGCGTAAAAGTCTCGATCTTCGATTCCATCTCCTCCGGTACGGCCTCAATGACCAGATCGGCCTCGCGCGCGGCTTCTTCCACCGAGCCGGCATATTCGAGCCGCTGGAAAGCGGCGTCGGCGTCGGGCGCGGCCACTTTTCCCAGCTCGACGGCTTTATCAAGATTGGCGCGAATCTCGGTCTCCGCCCTGCGCAGCGCGTTCGGCAGCAGGTCTTCGAGAATGGTGCGATAGCCGCCGAGCGCGGCCGCGTGCGCAATGCCGCGGCCCATGATCCCCGCGCCAATCACTGCGATGGTTCTGATTTCAGCCACAGCTAGCCTGCCTTTTCCAGATCGGCGATGGCGGCGTTGATGGCGTTTCCCGCCGCGCGCAGGCTTTCGGCCAGCCGCTTGCGCTCTTCCGCCGTCATGGCCGGAATGGAAATGCAGATGCGGCGCAGCGTCGCGGTAATGTCTTCCACATAATTCATCGAGCGGATGAGTTCTCCGGTTGCGGGCATGAAGGCTCCTGTGTTTGGCGCTGATGTGCGGCCCGCGGCGCGAGCCGGAATTTCTATTCTGGACGCGAAGCAGAATTTAGTAAAGGCGGGTGCGTATCGGCTTCCCGCCGGCTCATCGCCCAGCCGGCAAAACCCGCACATCATTCTCTTCGATCGGAGTCACAAGATTGCGGAATCCATGACACCATTGCTGAATGCGATGACAGCATGGTTAACCCAGAGTTAACCCGCAGCCTTTATGAGCCTGATCGATTCTTTTTATGGGCCGCTTCCGCCTCTCGCGAATCTATATCCCATGACGGAGAATCCTTTGAAACGTTACATTTTCGCCAGCGATTTCGACCAGACGCTCACCTTCAATGATTCCGGCTATGTGCTGGCCGAGCTGGTCGGCATTCCTACGGCGGAGTTCGAGCGCAAAGCCAAGGGCATGGCCAAGATCAATCTGGTGCAGCAGGGCGCGGAGCTGGCCTACTTATTGCTGCACGATCCTGAATTCAGGGCCAAAGTCCGCAAAGAGCATTTGCATGAAGTCGGCAAGCGCATTCGCCTGAAGGGCGATATCAAGTTGCTCTACCAGATTCTGGCCGGCGGCGTCGATGGCCACTTCTTCGATTTCTACGTGCTCTCCGCCGCCCCGGTGGAAGTGATTCATTCCGCCCTCGAAGGCATTGTCCCGCCCGACCACATTTTCGGCACGGAATTTCGTTACAGCGAGGCGGGAGAAATTGACTCCATTGTGCGTGCCACGGCCGGTTACGGAAAAGTCGCGGTCCTGAATCAACTGCTGCAAAAACTGGTGATCGGCCCCGACCATGTGATCTACTGCGGCGACGGCAGCTCCGATATTCACGTCATGCTGCAACTGAATGCGCTCGATGGCTTCACCATTGCGGTTTCCGAATCGCCGCATGTTTCCCAGATCGCCCGGCGCACCGTGCTGAGCACCAGCGCGCTGGCGGTGCTGGCGCCGATTCTCGAAGAAATTGCCGGCTGGGAGCGCTCGCGCATTCGCGGCTTCTTCGAAGCCAACGGCATGTTGATTCAGGAATGGGAGCGCGTCCGCACCGACTGGCTCACCGTACGTCCCGCAGTGGTGGAAGATGCGCAACCCATGAGTGTGGCCTAGCCGCGGCGGGGGCGCGCTGCGTTACATCCCGTGGCGGCCGCGGAATTTTTCCGCCGCCTCGCGGCCCATATAACGATCCAGGACCTGCGGTTGCGTGCGCCGCAGATCGACCACCACCAATCCATCCAGAGTATTCGAAAATTTCCGGTCGACGTTGAAGCCGACCATCTTGCCGCCGATTTTTGTGTACTGCCGCAACAGGATGGGCAAGCCTTTGCCGTCGGTTTCCACGTCCGTGATGGGCTGCGACAGGTCTTCGAGGTCGCGCAAGGCGTGGCACATGGCCCGGCAATCCCAGGGCCGCAGGCCCGCAGGGCGGAACGGCCGGCGCGGCTCGATCATTCCCGCCAGTTCATCTTTTTCCATGCGCGGCTCGAAAAAACGATAAATCATTTCGCGCGAGGCCTTGGTGTAATCGTTGCTCACGCTCACCGCGCCGAACAGAACCGGGCAACCGGCGTGATTGACCACAAGGCCGGCTATGCCTTTCCACAGCAAAAGCAGCGGCGCGTACTGCCTCTGGTATTCCTGCCGCACAAAAGAGCGGCCGAGTTCGACTGCCGGCCCGAGCTTTTCGAAAACCTGCGGATCGTAGCGGAATAGCGTGCTGGTATAGAGTCCGGCAACGCCGCGCTCGGCGATGATCTCTGCGGTGTTGCCGGCGCGGTAAGCGCCCACCAGTTCCCGTTCGCTGCGATTCCATAGAAGCACGTGCCAGTAGTAGCGGTCGAAGCGGTCCAGGTCGCGCGCTTTCCCGCTGCCTTCGCCGGCCGAACGGAAAGTGATTTCGCGCAGCCGTCCGAGTTCAAGAAGCATCCGCGGAGTTTCTTCGGCCCTGGCCAGATAAACGGCGAGATCGCCGCTTTCGGCAAGGCAGCGGCCGGCGGGAAGATTTTCCAGTTCTCTTGCCAGCGCGTCCGAGGGTTCGGCAGTGGCGACCGGCTTCTGCACTTTCTTCTGCACTTCGGCGGAGATCTTCGAGCGCACCGCAAGCGGCCACGAGTTCTCGGCGCGGCTGCGGCGCTGTAATAAATAGGTGCGCCAGCGAAGGTACTCGGTGGCTTCGCGGTCGCTGCCAATGCCGGCTATGGATTCTCCGGGAATTTCACCGCCCACCCGGACTTCCACGGTGCGGCCTTTTTGTTGCAGGAATTCCTGCAACAGAAAAAGGGTGCGCAAGCGGGGATGAATCATGCCGAAAAGCTGGAAGCCTACGCTATTGCGCCCGCAGAAAAAAATCGGCAGCGCCGTCGCCCCCGTCTTGCGAATCAGCCGCGCGGCAGTATCGTTCCACAGGGGGTCGAGGATTTCAGCCTGCGGAAACTGCAGGTGCGAGACTTCGCCGGCGGGAAAAACCGCAAGCATTCCTCCGCCCCGCAGCCACGCCAGGGCGTCGCGCAGGGCGCGCCGATTGACCTCAACTGCTTCGCGTGTCTGGAAGGGGTCGACAAAAATGCAATGTTCGGCCAGTTCCGGCACGTCGCGCAGCAGGGAATTGGTCATCACTTTCACGTCCCGCCGCACGCGCGTGAGCAGCACCGCGAGCAGCGCGCCATCCAACATGCCGAAAGGATGATTTGCTACAGCCACCACGGGCCCGGCCGCCGGGATCCGCGCCACATCGCCGGAATCCACGCGCAACTCAACTCGCATTTCAGCGAGAAGATTCTCCATCCCAAAACCCTGTGGCGCCTGGCGCACGCGGCGAAACAATTCGCGGACTTTATCGAGGGGAATAAATTTTTCCGCCAGCGGCGGAATTCCTGGCAGGCCCGAAAGATGGGTTAAAACCTCGGGCGGTGAGTCGTTGCCGTGGGCTGAATGGAACGGCATGTTATAGAACTACTTCAGCCAGTTTGCGGCAGCGTGAAGAGGAGGTTAAAAGCTGATGAAATATGCGGAGACT
>DATLKM010000415.1:0-5714 GCA_035538435.1 Binatia bacterium | reverse complement strand
GACTTCGATCAATCCCGCGCGCTGCAAAGCCCGGTAATATTCCGGCCGCGAATGGCGATAGTGATCGGCTGGGACCTTGCCATCGAGCCACGCGGTGTCCATGGGATAGACCAGCGGATCGAAAATCACCATGTAGAAATGCCAGATCAGAATGGAGAACGTGGCCAGCAGCGCCTCGTAATAATGGATGGCTGTGGCCGCGTCGGAGATCCACTTGGGGAAGTACCGCAAGGTGAAGTTGTTGAACCAGAGCAACAGCCCTGAAACCGTCATGACCACGGTTCCCCAAAGGAATGCCCAATACTCCATTTTTTCGGCATAGTTGAACTTGGCGAATGTCGGTTCGCTTTTGGTTAAGCCCAGATTGTAGGCGAAAACATGGAGCAGGTCGGTGGCGTCCCTCCATCCCGGCATCATCGCCTTCAGGAACAGCCGGTCCTTCCTGACCAGGGCCAAATGAAGGAAGTGATACAAGGTGGCGACTGTGATGATGACGGCGGCGGAACGATGTACCGCCCCGCGAAAGGCGAAGTGGCGCTCCCACAGCAGAATCGGGCGCGCCCACCATGCTTCCGGAAACTTCAATGCAAAGCCGGTGAAGACGAGCACGGGGAAGCTCATGATGACACCGGCGTGGGCGATGCGGAAATTCCTGGCCATCCTGGTGACGCGCGCCCCGCTTACATGCCGTGGCCTGCCGCGCACCAGCTTGGAAACAAGGTCGAGCAGATTGTGCAGCAGCATGAAGCCGAGCGTCATGGGGATCAGCACCCAGTACGTCCAGCGAATCCACTTGACCACCGGATGATTGGGACCGCTGGCGGTCAGCACGTGAACGGGGCCGATGGAAAAGTGAGTTCCGCCCGCGCCGGCATGACACGCGCCGCAGGTCCTGGCCAGATTGGCGGAATTCACAGTGGACCGCGCGTCGCTGGAGCGGAAGATGTTGTGCACTCCGTGACACGACGCGCAATTGGCAACGATTTGCGACCCGCCGCGCATGGCCAGACCGTGGTAGCTGTCGGCATAGGAGGGTACGCGGTCGGTCGGCAGATTGTAGCGAAGGGCGAGACGCTCGTCGCTGTGGCAGCGGCCGCACGTGACCGTGGAAACGCGGCTGGCGTTGACCAGTGAACCGGCCTGTTGCGGCTCCAGGATGAGGTGCTCGCCGTGACAGTCGCTGCACACCGGGGCGGCCGCGACTCCGGCTTTTATCGCCTGTCCGTGCACACTCTCGCCATAGGTTTTCGCGATCTCGGCGTGGCATTGGCCGCAGGTCGCGGGCAGATTCCAGTGATTGATCTTTGAGCGCGCATCCTGGGCCGGCAGGATTTCGTGGCTGCCATGGCAGTCGGAACAGGTAGCGACGGCGCCGTCCCCTTGCGCCAGCTTGCGCCCGTGGACGCTCTGCTTATAAAGCTCGACAGGATGTGCGAAGGGAATGCTGTGCCGGGATAGAAATTGCTGGTTGCTGTGACAAGAAGCGCAGGTCTCCGGCAGATTTTTCTTTGCGACCATCGACGCCGGTTCGCTCGAGCCCTGGATCTGGTGTACTGCGCCGTGACACGAGGCGCATTTGGGCGCATCGGGATCGCCCTGAGCGGCAGCTTGCCCATGAATGCTCACGTTCAGCGCCTTGACTTCATCGCCGTGGCACGTGGCGCACTTCGTGAGGGCGGCGCTTGCGGCCGAAATTTCATGATGATTGCCGTGGCAGGATTCGCACGCCTGCTCGCCCAGAACGCCGTGCACACTTTTAGGCAGGAGCACCGTCTGATCTTCGTGGCAGGTCGCGCATTTTACGCGGGCGACTTTTGCCGGATGCGGATAGTCCTTGATCGTCGAATGGCAGTCGGTGCAGGAGAGAACTCCATGCACACTCGCTGCGTGCTTTGCGGGATTGACGGACACACTTTTGCCATTGGGCCCAGTCATATCCGGCTGGCCATGGCACGCCAAGCAGTTTTCGTCTTGCGGCTGCGGCTTGGCCGGGGCAGTTTGATCCCGAGTGGCGGCTGCCGCGGGGGAAAAAACTGGGCAAGAGAGGAAGCAAATCAGAACGAGGAATGAATGCAGATAAGGCAGGAATCGCTGGCCGGGACGGGATGAAAAATACGGCTCCAGGGCGCCATCCGGCAGGCGCCACGGCCGGTACGGCTCAATCGGTTTCATGTTGTTTACTCCATCTCGACTACTTCATCCCGAGGTCACTCAGCACCTTGGGATTTTCTTCCCCCGTAGCCAGCATCTGGTGGCATGCGGAGCAATCGTTGGTAATGGTTTGTCCGTCGGCGCTGGTGTGGCTGCCGTCGTGACAGCGGAAGCAGCCCGGCGAATCGTTGTGGCCGAGGTTGTTCGGATGTACGCCCCAGGTCACGTGCATATCAGGGAAAATATTGCGCAGATAAATGGCCGCGACCTGGTCGCCCGCCTGCTGCACCAGCGTGCGGCGCGTCTGGTAAATCTGCGGATAATTGCTGCGATAGAAATTGCTGAGTTCCGCGACAATGCTCTGCCGGGCCACGTCGCGGCTGGAATAATTCACCTTGAGAAGTTCCACCGCTTTTTTGCGAATGTAAGGCAGGTCGGCGCTGATGTTGCCGGTCGAGATCTGCTTGTCCACCGCATTTTCCGGCAGATCAAACTGGTGCGTGGGGCGGTTGTGGCAGTCCACGCAATCCATGGTGCGGTGTTCGCCTTTGTCGAGTTGCTGCTGGGTCGGCTTGCTGTCGGTAGAGACAAATTCCGTCGTCTTCCCGCTGTCATCGGTGTAGTAGACAATGGGAATCGTCTGGCGCTCGGGATCGGTGGAGATGTAGCGGATCTTTGCGTTGTCGGCCAGATGATGGCCGTGAATTCCCACCGAGCCCTGCCAGCTGCGCCCGCCGACTTTCAGGAGAAAGACATCGGTTTGCGGCGTGTTCTTCTCATCGTCTTTGTAGCTGGTGTTGACCAGCAATTTGTCGCCGGTAAAGCGCTGCGGCCAATGGCACTGTTCGCAGGTTTCGCGCGCCGGCCGCAGGTATTTCACCGGCGAGGGAATGGGCCGCGAATAGGTGTGAAAGGTGACCGCGACCACCTGCCGCAGGCCGGACAATTTCGAGCGCACAAACCACCCCGCCCCCGGCCCAATGTGGCATTCAACGCAGGCGACGCGCGAGTGCGGCGAATTCTGGTAGGCGGTGTATTCCGGAGTCATGACGGTATGGCAGGTTGCGCCGCAGAAATTCGTCGAATCCATGTACTCCACGCCGCGGTAGGAAGCCGTGCCCAAAATCAGCACGTTTAAAAGCGTGGCAAAGGCGACCCACTCCAAGGTTCGCCGCACGACGGGCAAACGCAGGTCGATGGTTGGAAAGGTGCGGGGCAGATTCCCGGCTTTCATCAGTTGGCTGCGGCGGATCACGATGCCGATGGGCATCAGCAGCAAGCCCAGCACGAAAATCCCAGGCAGAATCAGATACACCAGCAGGCCAATATAAGGATGGGGAGGGCCGGGCAGGAAGAAGTCATAAAACCAGAAGGCGATGGTAGTGAGCGCGGAGCTGGTTGTGATTACGGCGCCTGTAATTGTGATGGGATTCTGCCCGAGAAAATAAATGGGCTGTATCCATCCTCGAATGCGGTCGCGCATGGTCATCAGAACCGTGACTCCTTTCCTGTATTGATCGACTTGTGAGCGGGCACACTTCACCCGCGCAGGCTGGTTCCACCGCCTTCAGTCTGTGAAACTTATTTCCGGCGCCGTTACTTCTTCAGGGTGCGAATGAATCCCACCAGCCCGTTCACCTGGTCCGCCGACAAAGAGGCATACTTCGGCATCTTCGGGGGGATACCGTTGGTAATAATGCCGGCCAGGTCCGCATCCGATTTTTTCTGCGCTTCAGCGCTGCTCAGATCGGCAGTCGCCACTTTCTTGCCGTCGGCTCCATGGCAGCCGGCGCACTTTGATTTGTAAAGGGTGGCTGCATCCTGGGCGCTGGCTGATACTGCCATCGCGGCCAGAAGGACGAGCATTTTCGCAGTCATTTTCTTCATCTTCTTCACGCTCCGTTGAGTTTTAATATCGTTGGCTATTTCAGACCTCTTCACGCCAACATGTGAGTTTATGCAACAGGAGTTTAATGAAACAATGTCGGGTATCACAGAAAAAAGTGATAGCAGTCACCTTGACCGAGCCAATTATGGGAAGCAAGAGTAGAGGTGACCGAAGTAAGGTCCGCTAACATGACGGGGCAAACTTGGCCGGCAGGAAAGAACTCCTCGGCTACGCGTGAAGTGCGGGCGTTCCTTTTGCGCGTTCCGCCTCTAACTTCCTGATGGTCGCGCGCAGCCATTGGGCGACGGCATCTTCGACCTCCCGCTGTGTTCCCGTGCGGTATAGGGAATCCAGCGTGTCGCCGGCGGGCGTGAGCGGGATGTGGTTGCAGGGCTTTGCTTCCTGGCGCGCCTCTCCGGGCACAAACACCGTCAACGCGCACTCAGCGCAGGGCGCCTGTTCGCGGGCATTGAAATTGATGCAGCTGGGTGAATCTTCAAAAATCAAGCGGGCCCGCCAGGCTTCGCGCGGCAGCCTTCCATAGCCACCCTGTTCCAGAAAACTCAATTCGAATTTCAGAACATCGAGAATGTCTCTTTGATCTTTTGGCATAGACGCCTCCCCAACCCACAGTCCAAGTGTGCGCCTGCGCCGATTTTGCCGCGATGATAAGAGTCACAAAGGGATGTGAGCTGGATCACAAGAGCGGATCCATTGACCTATGATTAGAGTGACTTAAGAATCTCTTCCGCCGCGCGGTAGCCGCTGGCCATGGCGCCGTGGACGGTACCGTTGTTGCCGGTAACGTCGGTGGCTTCGCCGGCGAAAAATAATGTGTTGTCGATGGGGCTGCCCAGTTCCTGCTGTGCCCCGGCCGAGCCAACTTTGCCATAGCTGTAAGCGCCGCGAGCGAAGGGATCGAGTTGCCAATCGTGGTAGTGCGCGGCTTGGAATTCCTGCTGTAGAGTTTGCCGGTCGATTCCCAGCAATTTGCTGAGCGCGTTCAGCCCATGGGTCACGATGAACGATTCATCCTTTCCGGAAAGCTGCTCTGCGGAACGGAATGGCGCCCACCCGGTCAGCAACGGAGACTCGTCGGGAAAGCGCGTCCACCAAGTAGGAAAGAGGGCATTGTCGGAAAAAAGAAAGCTCAGGTCGGAAAGAGTTTTGCCGGAGCCGCCGGGAGCGATGTTCTTCCAGAACCTGCTGTGAAATTTGAAAACAACGCGGATGACTTTGCCCATCTCGAGCTTTTCCATGGCTCTTAGTTTGTTGGCGGGAAGGGCCGGCACAAAACGGATGGAGCCGCGCTCTCCTGCCGGCGTTTGCAGCACAGCGAGAGGCACGGTAACGAGCACACGCCGCGCGGTAACTGCAAAGGGCGCATCTTTCGCCAGGCCGCCGATCTCCGCCCGGCCATCGCGCCAGCGAATGGAATCGACGACCGCTGCGGTGCGAATTTCGACGTTTGCTCCGGTTAACTTCTTCGTGAAGAGTTCGACCAGCGCCGAATAACCCGCTTGAGGCCGGAAAGCGCGGGTGCCCTCGATGCGCTTCTCGGCGCGCGCGCTATCGACCAGCCAGTGCACTCCGACCAGGGCGGGATCGGCGGCATTGAATCCAGAAACGTAGTTCGTGGCGTGAAGTTTGGCCTTCTCCAGCGCCGGATCATGCT
>DATLKM010000414.1:0-2829 GCA_035538435.1 Binatia bacterium | reverse complement strand
ACATGTGCCAATTCCCGGGGCAGAATACAGGTCGAAGGCGGTCGATAACCGTCGAATAGCGCCAAGGCCGCTTCCGTTCGAGCCATAGGTGGAGTAGCCGTCCTGCAAGGCAGCCGAAATATTCTGGATTCCCGGACCTTTATCGATGGCCAGCACGCGCAATCCGCGGGCGCCGTTTTCCCCCACCGACTCACACAGGATTTTTCCGCGCTCGGCGTGCTTGATAAGGTTCGTGGACATCTCGGTGACGGCGATGGCGATCTTCCCACACTCGTTTTCGTTCATGCCGATCGAGGCCGCGCACTCGACCGCAACCCGGCGGGCTTCGCCAGCGTGCGACGCATCGACGACTTCAGTGAGCAACTGCATGCCGGGTCGAACCTCCGTTACTTCCATCGCACGATCGTCACTTTAGTGCCCTCTCCAGGACGCGACTTGACCTCAAATTCGTTGACAAGCCGCTTGGCGCCCCCCAAGCCGAGGCCCAATCCCGAACCGGTGGTAAATCCGTCACGCAGGGCGAGATCGATGTCGGCGATCCCGGGGCCCCGGTCTTCAAAGGTCAGGCGAATGCCGGTGCGGGGGCCATTCAGCGTGGCCAACTCCATTTGGCCGCCGCGTCCGTGGATGAGCGTATTTCGCGCTAATTCGCTGGCGGCGGTGACAAATTTTGTCTGATCCACCAGGCTGAACCCTAGTTTGGCCGCACTTTCCCGGACGCAACGGCGCACCGTAACGATGTCCGCCTCAGAAGCGACCGGTACGGTTTCAGCGGAAATAACTGCCATATTCCATTTCCTCGTGACCGTTGATCGACTTGCGCAGCAGTTCCATTCCGGCGTCGACGTTAAGCGCCGTGCGAACGCCCTCCAGCGACATGCCCAGTTCGACCAGGGTAATGGCCACGGCAGGCTGCATGCCCACGACAACTGTTTGGGCGTCCAGCACTCGCGACATGGAAGCAATATTGCCCAGCATTCTTCCGATGAAGGAGTCAACAATCTCCAGGCTGGAGATATCGATCAGCACACCCTTGGCTCCGGTTTCGCTGATGCGATTGGTCAGGTCGTCCTGTAAGGTCAGCGCCAGTCGGTCGTGCATGTCGACCTGGATAGTGACGAGCAGGAATTCTCCCATCCGCAGAATCGGAATCTTTTCCATATTTTCTCCTGTTGCGCGTACGTTTACTCGACGGATTCCTTTTTCTGCGCGCGAACGAACTTTATTCCCGTACGCTGGAGCGCAATTGAAAATGCATCGGAAAGGGTGGATTTGGTAGTGATGTCCAAAAGGTTAATTCCGAGATGCACGATGGTTTGCGCAATTTGCGGGCGAACGCCGCTGATAATGCAGTCCGCTCCCATCAAGCGTGCGGCCGTGACGGTCTTCAGAAGATGCTGCGCAACCACGGTATCCACGGTCGGCACGCCAGTGATATCGATGATGGCAACTTTGGAATTGGTCTGCACGATGGCTTCCAGCAGCGATTCCATCACCACCTGCGTACGAGCGCTGTCCAGGGTGCCGATCAGCGGGAGGGCGAGTACGCCTTCCCAGAGCTTTACGACCGGCGTGGAAAGTTCCAGCATTTCTTCCTGCTGGCGGCGAATGGTATCTTCGCGCGTCTTGATATACGCCTCAGTCGTATAGAGGCCCAGGCCGTCGATGATCTCGGTGGTGAGCCATATCTCTTCAGCCATGGCGGCCGCATCTTTGCCCAGGCTCTCGCGGATTGCCGTGAACAGGGGCTGCTTGATGGAAAAAATGAACATCGCGGTTTCCCGCGAGTTGAAACCCTGAATAGCGCGCGTGCGCGAAATCTCCGTCAGCATATCGCGGAGCTGATCATAGGCAGGCGCCTGGATGTTGCTGCCTTGAGAGGTCGCCTGCTGCAGCAAGGAAAGAAACTGCTGGCATTGCGCTTGCAGTTCCGATTCTTTCATCAGGTCGTTGCGGCGGGTGGAACCGATCATGTCCCGCGACCATGCATGAAGAATGGCATCGCGGTGGTGAGCGATGATCGAGCCGAGATTACTGGTCTTGTGATTCAGCGTGGTTGCCATGTTTTTGGGCGCTCCAATTTGTCTGTAAGATTAGAAAGGCGTGCATACAGGGCGCGCCGCAGCGGTTCGGCGCGGTTTTCCGACTGAGTGGAAGAGCCGGAGTTGTTTGGATTATAGTCCAAACACGCCCTTTTCAGGCAGGACCCGGCTTTGGTTCCAGCCCAAAATTAGAACTGGCGCCTTTTCTTCAGCTCGTCTTCTCTCTCATCCAACAGCCGGCAAATTTCCTGAGTCAGGGCCGAGAGCTTCATGGGATCCTGCTCCACCGCTGCCTGCTCGCAAAGCCTCAACCACTCTTCCTTGCTTTGTTCGCCGTTCATGGTCGTTTAGGTTGTTCGGGAATATTCAGTTTCAGAAACCTAACTTTGGCATCGCCAATCGGGAAAATCAAAGGGGAGTTTTTCTGATTATTTAGGGTCTTGTAAGGGAAAACCTGACACGAAACCGGTGTTAGCGGGCCGAACTGTGGATAATAGTCAAGGACCGGCGCGCAAGTGCCAGACTTCGACAACAAGTCGCAGGCAACGATTCTGTACGCGGACGACACGGAGGCGCAGCGCTACGCGCTGGCGCGTGTGCTGCGGAGCGCGGGGTTTCGTGTTCTTGAGGCCCGTACCGGCCAACAGGCTCTGGAAATGAGCGCAGAACGCCCCGATCTTATGGTGCTGGATGTGAATCTTCCCGATATCAGCGGAATCGAAGTTTGCAAGCGCATCAAGGCTACGGAGGCGACCTCTCGCACGCCCGTGCTTCAGGTTTCCGCCAG
>DATLKM010000413.1:0-1775 GCA_035538435.1 Binatia bacterium | reverse complement strand
ACAGAACCGAGAAGGAGAAACGCTACAAACCGGTCTAACTACAGGAGAAGATGGAAAACTGGCAATTGACGGTTTAGCACCAGGAGCATATCAGCTGGTAGAAACTCAAGCGCCAATAGGGTATGAATTAGATGCGACACCAATCGAGTTTGAGATCGAAAGAAGTCAGACAGCGGTGGTAGAATTGACGAAAGAAAACCGACTTACACCAGGCGGTGTCGTGTTGACAAAGATCGATGACCAAAGCGGGGAAGATGGCCGCTGTCGTAGTTCCAGCAGCCGGGTGTCCACATGTAGTCGTCGCCAGGGGCCGGGGGCTGTTGGTACTCCGGAAGCTGCGGAGGTGGATCGGGCGCGTAATTTACCGGCGTGTCGTAGTCGCTGTAATCACCGTAGTTGGCGCCGGAAGAGTATTGCTCAGCATACGGGTCCTGATACTGCTCGTCGGCCGAATACTGATCGGAGTTGTCAGGCGCGTTACCACGTGTGTTTGGCCGGCTATAGCGGGATGCGCCGGGAGGTGCTCCGGTGTTGTCGCTTGCGTTGGAGACAGGCGCCATGTTCGCCGAGGCCGGATCCTGCGATGGATACTGCAGCTGCGCGGTCTCCTGATTGGTGGTATCGTCCCCGATGGCGCCCTTGCATCCGGCGACCCCGAGCGCGATGGACAAGTAAGCCGCGTAAGCCGCGAACGGAATCTGTGGAGCCTTCATCGCTCTACTCTCCCATGTGACTTGGATGCGCGCGCAACTTCGAGCTTTGCATCTACCGGCAAAAGCCATGTCACGCTGGCAGAAACCCTATCGCCCGCTTCGAGTTGCTGCATCGTATGGAGGGATGAAGGCATCGCGTGCCGCGCATGTTCTGCTTCGCTATCCGGATTAGCGGGGGTTGGGAGGAACGGAGCGGCCTTTATTGTTGGCGGGCGGCGTGGTGACCGGTTTGCGTTCGGGCGCAGGATGCACGGTTTGCTGGCACAATGTGGAGTCCTGCCCGCGGGCAATCACGCCGAGGCCGGTTTGCACGCTGCAGAGCCGTTGCTTCATGGCGGAGGCATCTTTGCCACTGAGAAGTTCAGTGCGATCGAGGCCGCTGAGCGGATCGATGTCGTAACGGAAGACGTAGTCCTCGGGGTCTTTCTTGTTGCCGTAGTCGTAATGCGCCCAGGTGCCGAGCATCTCGACGTTGTTGAGTTCGGGAAGAGCGGCGTAAACCTGGGTCAGGTTGACACCTTCCGGAACGGTGCTGGTCCATATGGGAACGCCTTGCGCGCCGCGCAACCAGCGGGGAACCATGAGATGTTCACGCATGTCGTAATGGACTGCGGTGAAGTAGGTGGTAGCTGCGCATGCGCGGCAATCATCGTAGAGAAGAGTGATTTCGCGCGGGGCGCCCGGAGCCAACTGCATCAAGTCGAGCCAGCGAAGATTGGTGCCTGTGAGGAGCGGAGTGGCCATGTGCCTGGTGAGGGAGACACTCCACAGCTGGAACGTGTCTGATGCGGGAGTTGCGTCGGGCGCATGGCGCAGCGTGGTGACGACGAGGGCCGCATCGTAGAGCACGCCGATCTCGCGAACTGCGGACCATTTTTCGCGATCGAGGCTGCGCGTGACCCAGGTGATGACGGGCTGATCTTTGTCGGAGTGGAAGTCGACCCAGTGGAAGGTTTCTTCCTGGGGAGGTGGCTGGTCCTGGGCGGACGTGTGAAATGGAGCGAGCGCAGCAATCAGAATCGCAACAAGAACAACTAGCCGAATACCGCGCATGGTCTAGAT
>DATLKM010000412.1:0-6402 GCA_035538435.1 Binatia bacterium | reverse complement strand
ATTCGGTCTCGAGGGCCTTGGTTTCGGCAATCAGCTTTTGGAGGCGCCCCCGTGCGAGTACTAGTCCGGCGAGGTCTGTATTCTGCTCTATTGCGAGAACTTGTGACTGAAGGTCCTGGTCAGATAATAGTCCTGCCACATAAGCACTTTCGATGGTGCTTCGAAGTGAACTTCGCTCTGATGCCGTCGCCAGGTATGGCGCCGCCGTTAACATCCGCGACTGAGACGCCGGACGCATCCCCGAAAAAGTGAGCTCGTCCTGGATATCCTGCGGCGAAAAAATATCGGTCTCGATCAGGCGCAGCAGCTGGCGCGGATTTAGCCCGCGATAGCTGGCCAACTGCGCGATCGGCTCGAGCACCTTGGGAATCCCGGTAAGAGCGCCGTTGTTGTTCAGCCAGTTCTGAGAGAGAAGCCCCTGGGCGACCCACCCCGCAAGCGTGCTGTAGCCGGGTAACTCCTGTCGGTACAGTTTTTTTGCCTGCATGTCGGCAACGCGCGCGGGGCCGTTACGCATCCGCGAGCCGATCGTAAGCTCTGAGATTTCCTTAAGCCCGAGGACCTCGCCGGCGACGTCCACGTACTCCTTCAGCTGCTCAGACGTATTCCAGCCCAAGTAACCGGCGATGAGCATGATCGAGTTGAGAACAAGGATCGGCGCGAGGGTCTTGGTGTAAATCAGGCTTTCGTCGACGTGCACATCGCCGACGTCGACAGGTGCTGTCGGTACCAGCGAGATCGCAACACCGTCGACGCCGCCTTTTATCACCGGATAGAAGGGCACCGACGCTGCATTCAGCGCCAGGTTGGTCAGCCCGGCCAGAAATTTTGCTATGCCGTCCTCAGCCTTGAACGCCGGCGCGAACTTGGGGCCGGCCGGCGACTCAACTTCGCTGATAATCCAGGCGATGCCGCGAGTGAGGTAGTCCTTGAATGTGAGAATAACGCCGGGGCCATACTCGCCCTGGCCAAGCAGGCTGAGGGTTTCGTCAGAGATCCAACCTTCGCTGGCCAGCTGCTGATACACTGGCATCGGCACGTCAAGCGTTGTGAACAATTTGTTCACTGCATCCACGAGCGGCTTCAGGTCGGGCGAGCCTACGCTCGAGACGGCCGTCGCGATGTTGTCGAGTTTGCCGCCGATCGCGGCCGCGATCGCGTTCCAGACCGGCGGGTAGGTTTGCAGCGCGGTGTACAGGTGCTCGAGCGCGGTGACGACGCCAGACAGATCAACCGGCGCGCCGCCGCTGATATCATGAATGCCCAGCGCGATCGCGCGGAGCAGCGCGTTGATCGAATTAACCAGGCGGGTGAGCTGCGCACACGTTACCGGGTCCGGCGTGCCGGTGGGCTGGCCGGCGAGCTGCAGCTGCTGCTGCAGCAGCTGCTGAATCACCAAAAGATTTTCCGAGATGCAGTTAAGCCCGTTGGTCAGCTCGTCGCCGGGGTTGCCAACGTCGGGGATGCACGGCTGAAACGGATTCGGGATCGGAATGCACTTGCGAGTGTCGGGATCCCACACCGTGCCGGGCGGGCATTGAGGCGGCGGCGGTGGCGGTGGCGGAATCGCCCGGCAGGTTTCGGTAACGGGATCCCAATACGTGCCGGGCGGGCATATCGGCCGCTTGGGAACCGGCTTGCAGGTTTCGGTGGTGATATCCCAATACTCGCCCGGCGGGCAGTTGGGCGGCGGCGGCGGGATTACAGTGTCAGGTACGCATTTCTCGGCTGTCGCATCCCAATGCGTGCCGGGCGGGCAGCTCGGCAGCACCGAGTAGGCAGGGCCGATCGGAACGCACAGCCCCTGCTGCTGCGATGTAACCGTGCCGATCGGATCTTCATCGAGCTGGTCGAACGGCTGACTTACGATCGACCAGGGAACGAAAATGTAACCCGGCGGGCAGTCGGTGCTGGGGTTAGGTGGCGGCGGCGGCTGCGGTTGCGGGCTGTCGCCGGTTGCAACGCCAGGCGTGGTTTTGTCGGAGACGACGACCCAGTTTGGATACTCGAGCACGTTGGGCTGCGTGTTGCCGCTTGCGTCGGTGCGGTCGACCACGACCCACACCGCCGGCGGTGTCGCATTCGTCGGATTGTAGTAATATCCAAACGGTAGGTTATTCCAGTAGACATCGAGTGAGTCTGGGCCGGTCCAGGCGCCGGCGTTGGCGTCGTAGGTGTAAATCCAGACGCGCGCCTTGCCGGTCGGCGCGATTTTGACCGGCGGTCCTGCGATCGGGCCGGTGATCGGCGGTGGGGGGATCGTCGCCATCTATTCGTTTGCCACCTGGTACCAGAAAAAGCATCCGACGTCGTCGGAGAAGATCAGATTGGTTGCGACCAGCGAGTAGCCCGGGCTGACGATGAACATGGGGAATGGTGAGAACACGGTATTTGAGTCGAACCCGTTGCTGCCGATGATGTTGAGCCAGGGCCCAGCCGGGTTGTACGGGTTCAAGGTGCCCGCCACGGTGTTCTGATGCTGCTGGTAAATCTGCCCGGGTGGCGTCTGCAGCTGGGAGTTGATGTTCTGGCAGTTCACGTAGAAGGCGCCCAGCGGGCCTTGCACAAAATAGAAGGCCATTCCGCTGCCGCCTTCAGACTGCACTGATATTCCGTACACCTTGAGTGAACGCGACAGCGTGTCGTTGTTATACAGCGCGATCGTGGCGTAGTGGGGCTGCACCGGCGCGAAGCCCTGCAGCCAGAAGCCGCCAGTCGCTAGATTGTCGTCGAAGAAATCAGGCGCCGGGCGGACCAGGACGCCGGAAGGATGGCGGCCGCTCGCGTCGGATGGCATCAGCGCAACTCATGCTTCGTAGTCGCGTTCAGGATCGCCGATCTTCTGGCTGTACAAATCGTCTGGATAGATCCACTCATACCAAACCGTAACCGCAAGTTGCACGTTCTGCGCGGAGCTGTACGCAGTCAGTGACCAGCCCGGCGGCAAGACTGCGAACGGGAAGTTACGGACCCATCCGGTTTGTCCGCCTTCACCTACCTGGGTAAACCCAAGGGTAGGATTTAAACCAACCTGGCCAACCAGCATCTGCCCAGGCGGCTGCCCGTCGCCACCAACTACGGGCGAGCCGAAAACCGGCGTGCTTCCCAGCTTAGCCCTGGCCAGCACCCACCCTTCAACCGTGCCGGTTGCGATCGGGTCGTTGCCCCATTCGTAGACCGCTAAGTACAGGTGGTTAGAGTCATTGTAAAATGAGTTAAAGCAGTTTTGCGCGGCGCCGCTGGTGAAAGAATTGTGTACATAGGCGAAGCGCCGCGGGTTTACTGGCCAACGGCGATGCATGTTTTACTCCACGCCGAGCATCAAAAAGAACAGAGCCTGCGAGCCAACCGCCTTGAGCGTGGCGGCGGTGGTAGACGCAACCACCTGGATCAGCGGGTCTTTGCCGGTGCCGGTGTACAGCGTGCTCGACAGCGGGCCGACGAAAAAAATCGGCACCTGGATAGTCGCATTCGCGACCAGCAGGGCAGGGGGGAAGGTGTACGACGCGATCGCGGTGCCCGACGTCGTGGCGTATGAGACCACAAGCGCCGTTGGCGCCGTGGCGCCGCACAAGATGGCGAGTGACCCCATGATCACTGGGTAGACGTCGATCGTATTAGTTTGCACCAGGGGCACGCTCACGCCGCTGGACTGCGAGTGAATCGCAGTAACGGCCGTGCCGGCGGTTAACGTGACGTCGGCGTTCGCATTGAGCACGGTTGGCGCGATGGTAGAAAGATCGGTGCCCCAGGGGATCGCGCCAGGAGACCAGAGCCGGCGCCGGAGTAGCGCCCGGCGCCGGTGAGGATATGGCCATCGTCCAAAACGCATGGGGAGGATCCTACGCTTGGGACTCAGTCGTGGGCGGAGTTACGTTTGTGCGCAGCTCCTCGAGCAGCGGCTGCAATGCCGGGTTTGAGCCGAACAGGCTGTACACCACTTCAAACAGTGAGAGCAGGATTGCCTCGAGCGAGCGCGGCGGCGGCGGCGCCGCCGGTTCTGCCGCGGCCGCTGCTTCTACTGGCTGCGCGCCGGTCTTGCCGCCCAGCAGGTTCTGCGCGCCGACCAGGTCGCCCTTGGCGATCAGCGCATCGAGCGCCAACTTCTCAGACTTTGATAGACTCACGGTTTACTCTCCTTAACGCGCGGTTACAGCGAGCCCTGGACCGTCTGATCGCTCATCTTGATGAGATCAAGCCACACTTCCTGGGCGGTGTCGGCGGCGGTTGCAAATATCTCGATCCCCGGCACCGTGTTCGAGTAGAAGCGCAGCCATTCGCCCCAGCTTGTGCCGTACATCGACCAGCCCGACACAAACCGCTGACTGGGCGGATCCAGCTGATCGTAGGCCTGGACTGCAACGCCGCCGGGACGCCAGAGCGGGGTGTACTGCGGGAACATGCGGAAGAACAGCCCGGTGGCGGAGAACGCGCGCGCGCCGACCAGCGAGTAGGTGCCGGCCGGCAGTGCCTGATCGAACGTGATCGATGACGCCGGGATGTTGGTCCATGCGCCGGCGGTAAGCGTAGTTGTTGCGGTGCCGTGCAGCGTGAAGAAGCCGCCGACTCCGTCTATGGTCGGGCCGGTACGCAGTGGCGGCGGGTTGACGTAGACGCCGTCGGTAAACAGGCAGGCTACGTACTCAGTTTCAGCGCCTCCGCTGTTCTGGGTGGCGAAAATGTCGAATTCTTCGGTGAGCCTCAGCGCGATCGGGTTTTTCGCATAGTCCCACACTCGAGGCGGTGACTCGAAGGCAGAGCCGCGGTTGTTCGGCGAAAGCGCGATGTACGGGTTGGGCAGCATGGATGGAGCCTGCGCGCGGACGTGAACCAAATGCGCGCCGACGCCGGCGACCGCCATCAGCTTGGAGAGCTGCGGCGATACCTGCATCCCGTTGACCAGCTTCTGCAGGACCGCGTCGGTTGACACATAGGTCAACTGCGCGAAGGTGTTGGCGCCGCTTGCGATCGAGGACGAAAAAGTTTCGAGATGGAACATGGAAGCTCCTCGAAATTACGCGGCGTTAAATTTTGCCCTTGTAGGCGGCCATTCCGCGCGACCAGGCCAGCATGCGCGCCTCGTTGTTGGCGCCGGTGCCCTTGGGCATCTGCAGCACGGTTGCGAGCACCGCGGTCTCTGCGGCTGCCAGCGCGGTAGTTTTCGCTGCGTACTTTGCGGCCTTCTGCGTGCCGCTGGCGGCGTAATTGGTGGTGCCGTAGGTGGCGATCCCGTTGGCCATCGCGGCGAGATCAACGTTTGCGATCTTGGTCGCGTAGGTGCCGTTGGCGGCCGCACGATTCACCCCGGTCATCCAGTTGGCCTGGTTCTGCGTGGGGTTGGCGTTGAACAGGACTTTCGGCGCGAGGGTCTTTTTCTGCCACTTCTGCGAGTTGTTGGAGACGCCTGGGCCCCAGTTGGCGGCCATGTTCGCGGCGTTGATTTGATTGGTCGGGGTGATGGTGGCCATGCGGCGATTCTCCTGTGAAAGGCCGCACGGCCGGGGCAAAAAGAAACGCCGCAACGTCTCCGGTTTGACCCGAACCGTTGCGGCGGCTGTAGCTGGCACTAGCGTATAGTCTTTTCGCGTGCGAAGTGCAAATGTAAATCAACCGGATGGTTGGTATGACGTGGCAGCAGATCTTCCTGCTTTTCGTGATTGAACCGCTCGTCCTCATCGCCGCGGGCTATGGGCTCGCGCGCTTGCTGATCTGGTTTTTTGAGTGAGCAGCACGCCAACATTCACCGCCGGCGGGATTCCTGACGGCGCGCGCCGGCGCACCCAGGCTTCGACCAGGCTGCTGCACGAATGGTCTACCATGCAGCCCTGGGACGTGCCGCCGATGTATGAGTTGCGGCTTGGTCCGACGCCGCTATCGGCCAACGCGCCGACTATCACGCCGGCCGTCGCGGCGATGCTGCGGGTGTTCAACCGCTACGCCGACATGATCGGAATCACGCCCACTGAGATCCAGGTAATCGAGGCCAAGGTCGTGGCCGACCCTGGCGCGATTTCGCAGCTGCAGCATTACATCGATTTGGTGCACACCACGCCGCTTGTCGCGCAATACGCGCCGCGAAGCGTGGTCGGCGTGCTGCTGTTTGCGGTTAACGATCCAATCGTGGCTCAGCGGGCGGCTGCGAGCGGAATTCGAGTGATAATCTTTACGCCCGACTGGGTGCAGGATTATCTAAATACCAAGTACTTCCGGCGGCAGCGAGTGATTCCTGCGGGAACCGTCTAGGCGCGCTCGGGCTACCATCCGCGGGTAAAGCCTTGGGCCTGTGAGGGCGGTGCTTTCAAGTCCGGCGCGCTTATGCACAGTATCAACAGGTCGAGAACCTAACAACCATCCCCCCTAAGACTCTTGAAATTCTGATCGAAGAGATCGCAATTCGAAAAT
>DATLKM010000411.1:0-8862 GCA_035538435.1 Binatia bacterium | reverse complement strand
GAACGTCCATGAACTCGCCGGCGAGTATGGAATTATTTTCGGTTGACTCATGGCAAAGTCAGTTCTACCAGGCCTGTTTTTACTTTACGGTATGATCGCCAATCGCGCGTCGGACACCGTAGCAGGTGTGATTGCCCAGATATCGACGAGGAATCTGGCGGTGCTGGTCACAGGCACACTTGCGTTCGCGCTACTCCGGGAGGCTGCTGCTGGAGAGAATCGCCAACCAGCCGTGCAGTCAGAGACCCTGCTACGGACCGGCTCTTCATGGGATGGTGAACCTTATAAATCCTACCCAGCGGGGCAGCCGGAGCTGTCAATTCTGAAAATCACACTCGCACCACGCACTGAACTTCAATGGCACAGTCATCCAATACCGAACGCTGCCTATATCGTCTCCGGAGAACTCACGCTTGAGAGAAAGAAAGATGGAAAGAAGCAGCATTTTGCCGCTGGACAGGCGGTTTCCGAGACCGTTGACACATTTCACAGAGGAGTGGCGGGAAATGATGAGCCTCTTGTACTCATCGTCTTTTACGCGGGAAGTCCAGGCGTGCCTCTCACTCAGTGTCCCGACAGCAAAATCGGCTCTCGTCGTAGGATGAAACCGTCGTCAGCTGCACCGCAGGCTGCAACTAGCGAGTCAACTCGCGAGGAGAGTGAACATGTGGCCCGATAATCGCGTTCTCGATCTGTTCGGTATTCATTCACCCATTATCCAGGCACCGATGGCTGGATCGGTTTTGTCGGGCATGGTCGTGGCCGTTTCGGAGGCCGGAGGGCTCGGTTCGCTTCCTTGTGCCCTGTTGAGTGTGGAGCAAGCACGCAGCGAGCTTGAAACGATTCGTCGGCATACGTCCCGGCCAATCAATGTGAATTTCTTCTGTCACCACCCGCCTCGTGTTGACCCAGCCCGCGAAAAGATCTGGAGACAACGTCTGGATGCTTACTTCGTCGAATTGGGGCTCGATAGCAACACCGCCATTCCGAGCGCCAACCGTGCACCCTTCGACGACAAAATGTGCGATCTCGTCGCGGAATTCCATCCGGAGGTCGTCAGCTTCCATTTCGGTCTTCCGGACAAAAATCTGCTCGCACGCGTCAGGAGAACAGGCACGAAGATAATCTCGTCGGCAACTTCGGTGGATGAAGCGCGGTGGCTTGAGGACCAGGGATGCGACGCAATTGTAGCCCAGGGTTATGAGGCTGGTGGGCATAGAGGCGTTTTCCTCACCCAGGATGTTTCTACTCAAGTTGGCACGCTGCCACTGGTGCCGCAGGTCGTTGACGCTGTAAAGGTGCCGGTCATCGCCGCTGGAGGCATCGCTGACGCGCGAGGCATCGTGGCGGCTTTTGCTCTTGGCGCAGCGGCAGCGCAGATCGGCACTGCGTACTTGCTGTGCCCTGAGGCCAAGATCAGTGCGGTTTATCGTCAAGCACTAAAAAACACGAAAGATAACGAGACTGCGGTTACGAATGTATTCACGGGCCGCCCCGCTCGCGGGATTGTCAATCGCCTCATCCGCGAGGTAGGACCGATGTCCGATGTCGTCCCGGAGTTTCCGCTCGCAGCCGCTGCTTTAGCCCCGCTGCGCTCGAAATCAGAGATGGCAGGATCGGGCGACTTCACCCCTTTGTGGTCAGGTCAAGCCGCTCGTCTAAGTCGGGAGCTTCCCGCAGCCGAGCTGACCAAGCGACTAGCGGCAGAAGCACTCGAGACTATGAGATCGCTGCGTCAAAAAGGAGCAGATTCATGGTCGTCGCGTTTCACTCAGCCATGATTCTGCTCCGAACTCCCTGCACGATTTCTACAACCGATCGTCTGAATCCTGCCGCGTGCTTGGCATTTCCACACAGTTGCACCAGATCCTCCTCGATGCGGTAGCAAGCGCCAACCAACATGAACCCTTCTCCGCTCGTCCTCTCCCGGAAGCGATGGCACGGGCGGCTGAAATCGGTCTCCGGCACGATATGTACTTCGCATGTCACGACGCGAACACAGCCGTTAATTAGCGATTCTGCCCGAAGTTCGGATGAAGTTAGAACTTGTGAGTTACGCGTCGCGCCCTCGTCAACGTCGCGCTTCAAATCCGGCAGACAGAGCAACTGGTTGTTTCGCTGGCCCGGCACTCTGACAGATCCAACACCGACTGCGACGTCTTTGCTTCACGGATGCCCGTTCGATGCGTTTCCCGCTGGTTTGTCAGATTTGGGTCCGAAAGAATTCCGCAAGATGCGATACAGAGCGGCATATTCAGACACAACTCAATCTCCCCAACGTGGTTTTCTACGTTGGCAGCAAATCGATTTCTTGCTTACGGAGATATCCAATGACTACTGCAGCTCAGAAAAAAAAGTCACTTCTGGCTAGCGCTCGGGACTTAACATGCCGACATAGCATCTCGATCTTCACGGTTATGGCGTTCGCCGCTATCGTCAGTGCCGCAACGCTATTCCATTCCCCGCCGGGGCATGCACAGACTGAGCAGGATGATCGCGACCATTCGAGAATTGAGGAGGGTTTCGACATCGCGCCGGTTCCGCTCGATCTGGAGGGGAAAAACCGAGCGCTCGTGGGATTGGGCAGCTATCTGGTCAATGCAGTAGCGGTGTGCAATGATTGCCACTCGGCTGGCCCCCAGACCCAATTTGCACCTGGGGGAAACCCGTTCTTCGGCCAGCCAACTAAGATCAATCCGGCGACCTACCTCGGCGGTGGCCTAGACTTCGGACCCTTACTTCCGACCCCCGGGTCTCCGCACATTGTCTCCCGCAACTTAACCCCGGATAAGACTGGGCTTCCCGAAGGAGGGCGATCCTTCTCCGAGTTTCTCCAAATCCTGAGGACGGGTGTGGACCTGGATCACCTACATCCACCCTGTTCGCCTACTATGACCACGAATTGCCTTCCGCCGCCGTTCGACGGCAACCTGCTGCAAATCATGCCTTGGCCTACGCACAAGAACATGACCGAGCATGATATACGAGCCATCTACGAATATCTGAGCGCAATACCGTGCATCGAGGGGCCGCCAGCTCCCAGCGTTCTGCACAATGATTGTCGGTGAAGCCGGGCCGAGTCCATGGACTTTCTCGCCGGACAAACTGCGGGATTGGTGCAGGAAATCAAACCCGCCAGTGAGATTCTCCGCGAAGTCGCGACACAGGCTGAACATATCCTCGCGACGCGGCCGCCAGCCCGTTGATTTCAGCCAGCCACAATATCTTAGAGACGCGAAAGCGACGGAAAGGCGCGTAATGCGATGTCGAGTCTTCAAGATCGTTTGGATGAATTCAAGAGGGTGCTTGAATCCGGAGCCCCTCCTTATAACGTCCCGCGCGAAGCGATCGAAAAGATGCATCGAGCCACAGCCGAGCTCAAAGCATCGGGGATTGAAGATCGCGCGTTGAAGGTCGATGACCGTGCTCCGGGCTTCACGTTGTTCAATCAGGATCACGTGCAGGTGGCTTCGACCGATCTTCCCTGCGAAGGACCGTTGGTCATCAGCTTCTTCCGGGGACACTGGTGACCGTACTGCATAATGGAGCTGGAAGCTCTACAAGCAATCGATTCCGAGGTCAGGGGACTGGGAGCGCGGATCGTGACGCTCACGCCCGAAACCGAACGGTACACGCGCGACGTGCACAAGAAGCTGAACCTGACATTTGACATCCTCACGGACCTGCACCTGAAGAACGCAGAGCAGTTTCGGCTGCTGTTCGCGCTGCCGGATTACTTAAGCGACCTTTACAGGTCGGTCGGCATCACGCTGGACAGGTTCCACGACGAAACAGAATACCGCTCAACGATGCCGGCACGGTACGTGATCGACAAAGAGGGGATCATTCGTGCAGCCGATGTGAACGCGGACTACACGGTTCGTCCGGACCCTGCCGAAACTTTGCGGCAATTGCGCACGCTAACTAAGACAGTGCAAACGTGACAAACCAAACCGACTGTGCATCCACGCCTCAAGCGGATGGTTCTCAAGCCGCGCAAGAGGCCCGTCGCCACGATGGGATTTGATCGACAAGCTGATCCCGGGAGTGAACTAATTATTCCAAGAGATAGTGAGGAGGAAGTCGTGCACATCAAAGATGCAAATCAACTGCTTGACAGCTTCTATCTTCCTTTTGAGTCGGGCTGGAAGCGGCTTGACACCGGGGTGATAAACATCGCCGTACGCACCCATATGATCGGCTGTACGTCCGCCATGATCGATTGGTGGATGAGCTTTTTGCATCACAGCGAGGAGTATCGCTGGTGGCATCCTCGCGATCACGTATTTAGCGACTGGGAGCCGGGCTGCGAACCGGGTGAGTATCTTGGCAGAACCCATCTGGCCCATGAGTATATTGGACCTCACCTCTACAAGCTGAAGATCCACTTCCGCGATCCGGGAGAAATTCTCGATAAACGCCGCTTCCCCGAAGCGAAGGTCGGGACTGCTATCTATGGTTATGTCGGAGCGATCGGTGAGGACGGCTGGTTTGGTCGCCTACTTCACTTGATTCAAGAAACCCCGGAAGGCTGTGTCATGCGCAGTCGCTTCTGGCTAGGTGAGATTGACCCGGTGCCTAACCCGAAACCTACTCATGAAATGTTGCAAAAAATGGTGCCGGACGAACTCGGAGCCGGTCTGTTCGCTCACTGCTGCGAGGAAATGAGCATCTTGGCAGACTTCCTGCCGACGGTCTACCGGATACACAATGCGGATACTCAACGACCGAAAGGCGTCAATTCGAGCGTAGAGGAATAAATAAGACGCTGACGTGATTGGTACCGGGAAACGCGCATCTCGTCATTGCCTGATTTCCTGACGAGATGCCGACTTGAACAGGACTAATCCCGCCGTGAAAGCGGATAGCTTACGGTTTGCCGACAACTCGCCCAGAGTTCATCGTTTTTGAAAACCACCCCAATTTCGTAGCCACCTATTATGACTTTTGGGGCGAGAAAACCATCCAATAGTGGTAGGGGAGCCGGGCGGTTTGAGCTACGAAAGCAGACGAAGACTGCTTCACGATGTCCGCGAGAGTTGGAGGAATAAGCCTTTGTCTAGCAAGGAACATCTTTTCGGCCAGGTCGACCGGATTGCCATCCGTGAGAGTACAGAGATTCGTACGCTCTTGAATAACTCAATCTTGTCCCGACCCTCGAGTGTCGAACTTGGATGGAAAAACTTCGCCATAGAGCGTCGCACAAGCCTGCCCGGCGAGAAGCCTGAGGTTACCTTACAGCATCACTTTCTGATTCTTTGGTATGTGCATGTGGCGGAGGGTGAGATTGCTTACGGTCGTGGCCGATTTTCGCCTTACAAGAAATATCCGAATACAATCTCAACCTGTCTTCCTGGGATCTGCCCGGCGGCGCGCCGTCGATCCAAGCACGAAGTCATCGTAGGTGCGCTCGATGCAGATTTCCTTCGCGGAATAGGAGACGAACTCGATAAGCGTCCAAGTGGAACCTTGCAGGGTCTGTATGGAACAGACGATCCCGCCCTCAGGAATCTCCTTCTGCTTCTGGTGAAGGAGTCGGAGGCAGGAGGGCCATGCGGACCTCTCTTTGCAGAATCGCTGATTGTCGCGCTTGCGACGCGGATGTGGTACGCCACGCGCCTCGCGAAGCTACCCGCGAATGCGAGAGCGCTTTCGTTGCCACCACGGCTCCTACGGCGTGTGTTGGAACGCATGCAGGCCGACCTCAGTGCGGATATAGACCTTGCGACACTCGCCGCCGAAAGTGGTTACAGTAGAGCTCATTTTCTTCGGACGTTCCGCGCCGCGACCGGACAGACGCCTCATCGTTATCTGCTCGACCTGCGCTTGGACAGAGCTCGAGAATTGATTGCCAACAAATCGATGCCGTTAGTCGACATCGCGGCGGATTGTGGGTTCTCCAGTCACGGGCATCTCACAACGGCTTTTCGGTCGAGATTTGGTGTGGCGCCGAGCGCATATCGGCGCGGCCTGTAGGCCTTTCGCTAATAAAATCCACCACTACCTTCCTGGCAGAATCGCTGCGAGTGTCTTACCGTTACCGACCCACCGTTGTGCCCACCAAGGTTGAACATGCGGAGGTCGACCATCAGACGAATCGCGTAAATTCGGCTTTGTACCCCAGACTGCATCACAAATTCCTGTTCATCCGATAGAAGTTTGATCTCTTTTTGAAAGCACGTTTTTTTCCCAGGATACATACTCGCAATCAGTCGAGGCTGGAAGGATCGAAGACCTGAAGGACCTCTACGAGAAGGTGATGGGAGACGCGGCCAACAAGCGCCGGCGACACTTCCCTTCGATTGAGCGCAATGCGGCAGTCTAATAAAAAAGGAGAACACTTTATGAAGGTCCAGGATTCAGAAAAAGGAACAATTTCTAATGTCGGCCCGAACGCAAGAGAATTGCCAGATCTCGGCGAACTCTTCGATGGACACATCGCGAGGGAGTTTGTCGATTTTGATGTTGACGCCACGATGGAAACCATGGTCTCCGAACCCTATGTGCACTGTGTTGCGCTCATGACGGGAGGCTTCGGGGGCGCAGGAGTCCGCCGCTTTTACAGCGAGCACTTCATAAACCAAATTCCCAAAGATGCGAAGGTGACGCCGATCTCCCGCACCATCGGCAAAGACCAGGTTGTAGATGAACTCATTGTGAGCTTCACTCACAACACACAATGGGATTACCTGCTGCCAGGGATCCCGCCAACTGGGAAGAAAGTCGAACTTCCGCACGTCGTGGTAATGAAATTCGAGAATGGGAAAGTGGCGCACGAGCACGTCTGGTGGGACCAGGCGTCGCTGCTTGTGCAGGTGGGGCTGCTGGACCCGACGAAATTGCCGGTCGTGGGCGTCGAGCAGGCCAGAAAGCTCCTCAGCGTCGCCAGGAAAAACGGGGACCAGACCCAAGTTCTCAGTGGGCGAACATAGTTGAAAGGAGAACCGGATCATGAAAATTTCGAAACCTCATACCGACAACTTTGCGGAACGAGTACACCTCAATCAACAAAGGCTCGCGGCTGACCTGAAGTCGCACTACGACTTCGTAGTGTGCGGTGCAGGCACCTCTGGCTCCGTTGTGGCTGCGAGGCTTGCGGCCGATCCCAAGATACAAGTGCTGCTGCTGGAAGCCGGTGGTACTGACGAGACGGATTTAGTCATGAATCCGAATCGTTGGCCCATGACGCTGGGCAGCGAACTGGATTGGGGCTTCGTAACTGAGCCGAATCCAAATCTGAATGGAAGAGCGATTCGCTACTCCATGGGCAAAGGCCTGGGAGGCGGTTCCAGCATAAACGTTTCAACGTGGTCTCGTGGACACCGCGCTGATTGGGACTTCTACGCTTCCGAATCAGGCGATCCATCGTGGAGTTATGAAGCTGTTCTCGATCTGTATCGCCGCCGTATCGAGGCGTGGGCTGGAAGTCCAGACCCATGTTATCGCGGCGTGGATGGAACGGTGCATGTACAGTCCCCACCAGAACCTGACCCATTCGCTTTCGCTTTGCTGGAAAGCGCCGAATCCGTGGGGCTCGAACGGTTTCCGAACCCAAATGGCCGGATGATGGAGGCCGCCGGTGGATGCTCGTTAGTTGATGAAACGGTTCGCGATGGAAAAAGACAGTCGATCTTCCGCTCTTATTTGTATCCTCTCATGGACCAGTCGAACATAACGGTGCTGACCGGCGCATTGGCGACGCAAATTTTATTTAGCGGGCACCGCGCAACGAGCGTGGAGTTCCACTACCAAGGAAAGACCGTTCGAGCCGAGGCCGCGCGCGAAGTGATTCTCTCTCTTGGCGCGATTCACACTCCGAAGCTGCTGATGCAGTCCGGTATCGGGGATGAATCTGAGTTGAAAAGAGCAGACATTCCAGTGTTACAGTCGTTACCGGGCGTCGGGCGTAATCTCCACGATCACGTTGCATTCGGTTGCATTTGGGAAAATACGGACAGGGTGCCGCCCCGTGTGCCAAGAAGTCAGACCGCATGCTTTTGGAAGACGACCGCTGAATTAGACGCCCCCAACTTTTACGCCTACTCTCACCAAGGACCTGACGCTACTCCCGAGAATGCGGCGCGTTTCAACCCTCCAGCTGCCTCTTGGTCCTTGGCGGTCGGCATGCGGCCAAAGAGTCGCGGCGCTATCCACTTGACTGGGTCCAATCCGGCCGATCCAGTAAGGGTCGATGCGAACTACCTTGGTGACCCGCAGGACCTCGAGGATCTGGTAGCTGGATTAAGCATCGCCCGCGAAATTGGTAACGCCGCTGCCCTGCGACCTTTCACCGGGCCCGAGATAGCGCCTGGCCCTCTCAACGCGCGAGACCTGGAGCGTTTTTTCCGCGACGGGCTTGGCACTTTTTGGCATCAGTCTGGCACCGCGAAGATGGGCCGCGGTGCCTTGTCGGTGGTCGATGGCAAATTGAGAGTCTACGGTGTGGAGGGCCTACGCATTGCAGATGCTTCCGTCATGCCTCGTGTAACGACCGGCAACACAATGGCACCCTGCGTTGTGATCGGCGAGCAGGCGGCAGCCTTCCTATTGAAGAACAGTAGCCACGAGGAGTTAACTGAAGCAGACGTGCTCTCGATTTTGAGCGAGTGACGGGCAAACAAGAAGTTGAGGCTGCCATAAGTCGCAGGCGAGACTCACCAGGACCTAGGGTCGTTTCGCGAGGGCCTCGTCTGCCGTTTCGTCCAAAGGCCGTGCTTGTTCTCGGTCCGTTCTTCTTTGTTTGCAATTCTCACTCAAGCTCTACCAACTCTGTACGAACTGGTTCCTCCGCAAGTCTGTCTTGAAAGGCGGCGTAGGTTCTTTTTGCATGTTCCTGTCGAACATGGGAATCGTATGCGTCTT